>JAEZHP010000076.1 GCA_023416515.1 Pseudomonadota bacterium
TGCTTCGCATGGTCCCCCTCCCCGTTCCGGGGAGGATCAGCTAAGCGCGCCTCATGCGCCTTGCCTTCATGGGAACTCCGGAATTCGCCGTGCCGACGCTCGATGCCCTACTCGAGGCGGGGCATGAAGTCGTTGCCGTCTATACGCAGCCGCCCCGGCCAGGCGGGCGACGCGGCAAGGAATTGACGCCCTCCCCCGTCCACAAGCGCGCGGAGGCGGCGGGGATCGAGGTGCGCACGCCCGAGCGGCTGCGCGGGCCCGAGGAGCAGGCGGCGTTCGCGGCGCTCGACCTCGATGCCGCGATCGTGGCGGCCTACGGGCTGATCCTGCCGGAGCCGATCCTTCAGGCGCCTAGGCACGGCTGCCTCAACGTCCATGCCTCGCTGCTGCCGCGCTGGCGGGGAGCGGCGCCGATCCAGCGGGCTGTCCTCGCCGGCGACGAGAAGACCGGCGTGTGCATCATGGGCATGGAGAAAGGCCTCGACACCGGGCCGGTTTATGCGTGCCGCGAGACGGAAGTTAGCGGCAAGACCGCGGGGGAGCTGACGGCGGAACTGGCCGGCATGGGCGGCGCGCTGATGGCGGACGTGCTCAACCGGCTGGGGGACATCGTGCCCGAGCCGCAGCCGGCGGACGGCGTCACTTACGCGCGCAAGATCGAGAAGGCCGAAGCCCGGATCGATTTTACCCAGTCCGCCGAGGCGATCGAGCGACAGGTGCGTGCGTTCAATCCTGTGCCGGGCGCTTATTTCGAGATTGGAGGAGAGCGGGTGAAGGTGCTCGCGGCGAGGGCCATCGGAGACGAGGAGGCAGCTAAGCTTGGCCTTTCTCGAGCGATGAGTACGCCGGGAACGGTTGCCGATGGCCAGCTGTGGATCGCCTGCGGATCCGGCTTCATCTTGCCGTACCGTGTTCAGCGAGCCGGCAAGTCGCCGATGACATCACATCAGCTGCTGCGCGGTTTCCCGATCCCGGCGGGGACTCGGCTCGGATGACTCGCTTCCGCCTTACGATCGAATTCGATGGCCGCGACTATATGGGGTGGCAGCGCCAGGACCATGGGCCGTCGGTCCAGCAGGCGATCGAGCAGGCGATGGCCGAGGTGGTTCGCGAGAAGGTCGTGCTCCACGCCGCGGGCCGCACCGACGCGGGCGTCCATGCCTATGCGATGACCGCCCATGTCGACATCGAGCGACCGATCAGCGCGTTCCGGCTGATGGAAGGGACCAACGCCAAGCTCCGGCCGCAGCCGATCGCGATCCTTCACAGCGAGGAGGCGCCGGCGGATTGGCATGCACGGTTCAGCTGCGTGGGGCGACGCTACGTCTACCGGATCGCCAACCGGCGGGCGCCGCTCGCGCTCGACCAGGGACGGGCATGGCGAGTGCCGGTGACGCTCTATGCCGACGAGATGAACCGGGCGGCGCAAGTGCTGGTCGGAAGGCACGATTTCACCACCTTCCGATCGGTCCATTGCCAGTCGGACAGCCCCTTGAAGACGCTCGACCGGCTGACGGTGCGGCGGCTGGGACCGATCATCGAGGTCGAGGCGGCTGCCCGCTCCTTCCTCCACCACCAGGTGCGCTCGATGGTCGGCTGCCTTCAGTTGGTGGGACGCGGCAAGTGGACGGCCAAGGATCTGAAAGCCGCTCTGGAGGCGCGCAACCGCGCCGCATTGGGCCTCAACGCGCCGCCAGACGGACTGTATTTTGTCGAGGCTCTGTATGACGGGGCGCTGCAGGGGCGGTGAGCCGGCGAAGCGAACGTTCAAGCATGAGGAGCTGCCACAGCAGACGGCCGTGATCGGAGCGGCCGCGGCGATGATCGTCGGCGAGCCGGGCGATGACGGCCGGATCGAACCAGCCCAGCTCGGACAGCGCCGAGCCTTGCGGAATGGCGGCTGCTTCCGCGGCAAGCGGCCCGCGAAGCCATTCGCTGACCGGAGTGACGAAGCCCTGCTTGGGCCGATACAGGATGTCGCGCGGGAGCCGGCCCTCGAGCGACTTCTTGAGCAGATATTTGCCCTGGCCTCGGCGAAGGCGAAGTCGCGGCGGAAGCTTGGCGGCAAATTCGACGAGGCGGTGGTCGAGCAAGGGCTCGCGCGCTTCGAGGCTCACGGCCATGCTGGTCCGGTCGACCTTGGTGAGGATGTCGCCGGCGAGCCAGATCTTGAGGTCGGCATATTGGGCCCGGCTCAATGCGTCGCGCGCCGGCGCGCCGGCCATGGTCTTCACATAGCGATCCTCGGCGCGGTGGCCTTGAAGCGCGTGTCGGAAATCTTCGCCGTAAAGCATTGATCTTATGGCGCGCGGTGTCGCGCCGACGGCCTCGGCATAGGCCTCGCCGCTGTCCATGCCGATGGCCTGGAGGGTGGTCTTGGCGCGGAGCGGACGCGGCGCCCAGTCGAGCTTGGGAAACGCGTCGCCGAGGTGGCCGATGCCGCTGCGAAGGCCCTGGGGAAGATGCCCCCTCACCCGCTCCTCGGCCATGAACATGCGGTAGCGGCGGTAGCCGGCGAACGCCTCGTCGGCGCCGTCGCCGCTGAGCGCGACTTTGACTCGGTCGCGGGCGAGCTCGCAGACCCGGTAGGTGGCGAGAGCGGAGGCGTCGGCGAAGGGCTCGTCGAAGGCGCCTGCGAGCGTGTCGATCAGGCTGAAATCCCCGGCATCGACAATTCGGCTGCGGTGGTCGGTGGCGAAGCGCTCGGCAATGTCGGCCGCGTAGCGGGTCTCGTCATGATCGGCCGACAAGAAACCGATCGAGCAGGTGCGGATCGCCTGCTTGCTCGCCTCGGCCATGAAGGCGACGACGGCCGAGCTGTCGACTCCCCCGGACAGGAAGGCCGCGAGCGGGACGTCGGCGACCATTCGCGAACGCACCGCCTCGCGAAGGCGGTCGATCAACTCCTCCTGGAGGTCGGCTTCCTTCGCCGCCGAGCGCGTGGAGAAATCAATGTCCCACCAGGTGACCGGCTGCGGCAACGGGTGGCCGCGGCGGAGATGCAGGTAGGTGCCGGCGGGGAGCTTGCGCACACCTTCGAGGATCGAGGCGTCGTCGGGGACGTAGCCGTAGGCGAGATAGTCCTCCACCGCCTGCGGGCTGATCTCGGGGCGGAAGCGGGGGTGGACGAGCAGCGCCTTCAGCTCCGAGGCGAACAGGAGGGTGCCGTCGCCGAGCTCGGCATAGAAAAGCGGCTTCACACCGAGCCGGTCGCGGGCGAGGAAGAGGCTGTCGCTGCGCGCATCGTAGATGGCGAAGGCGAACATGCCGTTGAAGCGCGACAGGCAGTCGGGGCCCCACTGGCGGTAGGCGGCGAGGATCGTCTCGGTGTCGCCGGCGGTGAGGAACTGGTGGCTCTTGGCCTCGAGCGAGTCGCGGACCTCGCGGTAATTGTAGATTTCGCCGTTGAAGCTGATCACCGAGCGGCGGTCGGCGGACAGCATCGGCTGGATGCCGCCCTCGAGATCGATGATGGCGAGGCGGCGGTGGCCGAGGCCGACCCCCGGAGCGGTCCACACGCCGCTTCCGTCGGGGCCGCGATGGGCGAGCGTATCGGCCATCGCTCCGACCCGCTCGGGATCGACGGGCTTGGGAACATCCAGGTGGAAGATGCCGGCGATCCCGCACATCAGCGCGGATGTCCGTCGGCGAGGCGTTCCAGGGGACCAAGAGCGGCAATGAAACGGTCGATGGCCGGGCGCGGACTGGTGCCGGTCGCGGGCTCGGGCGCCGACACGAGGATCGCCGCCGCGCGCTGCGGTCCGCCGAGCAGCCGCACCTTCATCATCTCGAGCTTCGCCCCCGCCATGTTGCCGGTCAGGATATCGCCGACGCGGTAGAAGCTGACAACCTCGCGGATCTCGCCATGGCTGACGATCCGTTCGGCCCGTCCGTTAGGCGGCGCCGGGGCATCTTCGGTCCATGCCCAGCCGGGGCCGGCGGCGCCCTGGCCGAAGCCGAGCAGCTCGCGGCCTTCCTTCTGGCGGGCGAACAGGGCGATGGCGAGGTCGACCTCCCTGCCCTCGCCGTCGCGATAGCGTGCGATTCGGAGGTGATCGGCGCCGACAAAGGTGGGGCGCCAGGAGCGGCCGGTGGCGGGTATCCGGGTCCAGCCGGGGACCTCCGGCATAGGCAGCGAGGCGGGCGCGTCCTGATCGCCACTGGCCGCGATGGCCGTCGACCAGATGAGCGGCGTTGCGGCCACGGCGAGGATGATTGCGGCTGAACGCCACAAGCGCGGAGTCGGATCGGCGGTGACCGGGGCAGGCTGGAGCCGCGACGGGTCGAACCAGGGATCGCCGACACGGCGGTCGAAGAAGGGCCAGGCCGCGCCGAGGATGAGGGCGATGACGAGGGCGAAGAAGATTCCGCCATAGACGACATGGTCGAAGCCGGCGGCGAAGGCGACCCCGGCGCTGTCGGCGACATAGATGGTGGCGAAGGCGCGAACGCCGTTGGCGAGGATCGGAACGACGACCGCCGCCGCCATGAACAGGGTGCGGCGCTTCCACGAGCGGAAGCAGACATTGGCGACCAGGGCGCCGAGAGCGACCATCGCGATGAGGAATTTGACCCCGGCGCAGGCCTCGGCGACCTCGAAGAAGCCGGCAGCGGTGGTGATGAACACGCCTTCGAGGTGCGCTGGCATTCCGGCGGCGCCGAGAAGGGCCATCGCGATCCTTGCGGTGGCGGTCTGCATCGCGGGAACCGCCTCGTCGCCGAACGGGATCAAGAACAGGGCGTAAGCGAGGGGAAACAGAAGCCCCCGGCTCACCGCCTTGCCGAGCAAGGTGACGACGGCGCCCTGGAGCATGAAGACGAGCCCGGCATGACGGGCGAAGCCGATGCTTGCGGCATAGCCGAGCAGCCAGGCCAGGGCGCCGACGCCGACGAGCGCAAGGCCGGGAAGCCAGGCGCGGGGCATGAGCTTCAAAAGCTCGGGGCGGCGCTGCCAGACCAGCCAGGCGATCAGCGGCCCGATCAGGAGGCAATGGTTGTAAGTCGAGCTGTTCCACCAGATCGCGGCCATGTCGGCGGCGTCGGAGGCGAAGAGCAGAAGGATCGCCCCGGCGGCGACAGCGAGGGCGGTGAGATGGGCGCGCCAGGCGCTCGGCAGGGCCGTGGGCGCAGTCGCGGCGAAAGCGGTGCTCATGCCGCTTCTCGCTCGGCCTCGGCGGGAAAGAGCAGGGAATCCAGCGGCGCGAGCCGGGAGTCCCAGGCATAAAGGCCGACCACGAGGTCGCGACCGGAAGCGCCTAGGGCAGCCGCACGAGAAGGATCATCGAGGAGGCCGCCGATGGCTTCGGCCATTCCGCCCGGCTCACCGGTGACGATGAGGTCGCGGCCGGATTCGGCCTCGATCCCTTCGAAGGCGGCGGGCGAGGCGACGACGGGACGGGCCATCGCCATCGCCTCCAGCACCTTGTTCTGGATGCCGCGAGCGATGCGCAGAGGCGCGACGACTACGTCGGCGGCGTCGAGCCAGGAGCGCATGTCGCGGACTGCGCCGGTCACCGTAATTCGGTCGCTTGCGAGCGCCTTCACCTCGGCCAGGGGGTTGCGGCCGGCGATGACGAAGCGGGCTCGCGGCAGGCGGGGGAGCACCTCGGCGGCGAACCAGCGCACCGCGTCGACATTGGGCCGATAGTCCATCTGGCCGGTGAAGAGCAGAACCGCCCCCTGCCCCCGCTCGGCGGCGGTGAGACGCGGGAAAGCGGCGTCGGGCGCGAAGTGCCTCGAGTCGATCCCGTTCGCGATCGCGTGGACGTTCGAAGCAGCGCCGCGGTCGCGGAACAGCGCGGCTTCGGCCTCGCTCACGAACAGGCAGGCATCGGCGCGTTGCGCGACCTGGCGCTCGAACGCAGCCAAGGTGCGGGCCTCCCGCGAATGGATCGGCGCGAGAAGACCGCCAGCGTCGGCGTAGGCCTCGAACTTGGCCGAATCCATGTCGACGAAGTCCATCACGAAGCGTTGGCGGGCTTCGTTGGGGATGAACTGCGCCATCTGCCCCGAAAATGCGAAGGCCGCGCCGATCCTCGGGTCGCCCAGCCGCTCCGCCACGAAGTCCCGCATTCGGGGGGAATCGAACAGGGTCAGCGAGAGCGGCTTGCCGCTCGCGAAAGCTCGCGCGGCAGCGATCGCCCTTGAGGTGCGCCGGACCTCGACATGGACCTTGCCGAGGCGGTCGCCGAGGGCTCGGCGGAGACCGTCGACATGGGCCGCGTCGGCCGAATCGTCGGCGAAGCAGGCGAGATGGACCCGGGCGAGCCCGGCGAGGTGCTTGAGGACGTGCCAGGAACGGATCTTGTCGCCACGGTCCGGAGGAAACGGAATCCGGTGGGCAAGGAACAGGATCTCCCCCGTCACGCCAGCCCCCGAGCGATCGGCGGGCCGATCAAATTGGCGGCCCACAGCGGCAGGCGCTTCCAGGCGGCGACCTTGCGGGCATAGCGGGGATCCAGCGGGTTGGTGTCGCGCGCCTTGCCCCAGCTCGCATAGACGAGCGGGGTGGGTTCGAAGCCCCAATTCTTCTTGTAGGCATAGGCGCCGGTGCCGAGCTTGGAGCGCCCAAAGTCGAAGCGCGTGCAGCCGCGCGAGGCGGCATGCTTCATCAGCTCGAAATAGAGGAGCTCGTTGGCGCGGGCGGCCCGCGCGGCGAAAGTGCCTCCGCCCCAATAGGGATAAACGACGCCCTTCATGTAGAGGCTGAGGACCGCCGAAATCGCGGCCTTGCCCTTGCGAACGACGAGGATGTCCGAGTCCGGCCCGAACTCGTCGAGCATCGCCTGGAACAGGCGCCGCGGAAAGACGGGCGTGCCCAGATTGTGGACGCTCTCGGCATAGACTCGATAGTGGCTCGCAAGGTCGCGGCCGGACTCGACGGTGAGGCCGTTGCCCAAGGCGCGCCGAACCTCGGCGCGCTGCCTGCGCTGGATGGACTTGAGGATCGAGTCCTCGTCCTGCGGCAGGTCACGGACGAAATCGGCATAGATGCCTTCTTGGCGCTGCCACAGCGGCGGAAGCGATCCGCCGCGCAGCTCGATTGCCGAGGATCCGGTCTCCTCCGCGAGCGATTGCGCCGCGTCGGCGAGAGCAGCCTCCGCCTCTTCGCCAAGAGCGAGGATTCCGCCGCCGACCCCGAAACCGACGGAGACCAGCGCCCTGCCGAACAGAAGCGATCGGACCTCGGTCAAAGGGAGCACGCCGATGAGGGCCGGTCCTTGCTCGGCGACGAGGCAATGGCTCGAGTGGCCCGTGGCGGCGGTCACCGCTCGGCTCCACTGAGGCAAGTGGAAGGGCGTGCCGCCGGAATGGCCGCGAACGAACGCCTCGATCCGCTCGGCGATGATCGAGTCGCCGAGATCGACCGTTCGGACCGTGACTCGGCTGATTTGGGCTGGTGCGTTCATCCGAGCCGCTCGCGCTCGCATTCAACCACGCGGTCGGTTCGGCCCCAGGAGAAGGCCTCAAGCAATTTGAGGAGCTTGGGCTCCATCCTGGAGAGATTGGTGTAATGGCGAAAGCGCGACTTGAGCGGTGCGCCGGCGACGCGCGGCTGGCCGGGGTCGATTTCCCAGGGATGGAAGTAGAAGATGGCGGGCCGGCCATCGCTGCGGTTCACTCGGTCGATCGCCCAGCGCGAGAAAGCGTAAGGCAGAAGCCGGAAGAAGCCGCCTCCCCCCGCAGCGGCTCGGCGGCCGGCAAATTCGACCGTCGTGACCGGGAGCTCGATCAGGTCGCTTCCGGCGAGCGGACGGTGAGCAAAGCGCGGGGTCTCGCGCCAGCCATAATGATCGTGGGAAATCGGCGCGACGCTCGAGCTGTAGCGATAGCCCTCCTCGGCGAGGATTTGGTGAGCCCAGGGCGTGCGCTGGTCGATCGAGAAGCTGGGCGCACGATAGCCGGTGACGGCGACGCCGCCCGCCTGCTCGATCGCTGTGCGGGCCCGGCGCAGATCGGAGCGGAAGCTTGCAGCGTCCATGGTGAAGACTCGCCGGTGGTCCCAGCCGTGGCTGGCCACCTCATGGCCCTCGTCGGCGATCTTCCGGATCAGGTTCGGAAAGCGTTCGGCCACCCAACCAAGGGTGAAGAACGTCCCTTTGACCCCAGCCTTGTCAAAAAGCGCAAGCACGGCCTCCGCATTGCGTTCGACCCGCAGCGGCAGCCCGTCCCAATCGGCGCGGTCGATCACGCCTTCGAAGGCGCCGACCTGGAACCAGTCCTCGACATCGACCGAGAGAGCGTTGAGCATCGGCGGCTCCATGGCCGCGCCATCAGGCAGCGTGGAAGCGCCGGTCGACCGGTCGCTGGGGCACGCGATCCTGCTCGGCCCATTCGACCAGAAGCGACAGGACCCGGCGGATAGCCGCTTCCTGCTCGTCGAGCCGGGCTTCGAGCGCAGCGATTCGCGCCTCGGCCGCGGCTGCGCCGGAGGCAGTCTGAAGCGGGGCCTGAACCTGGGGTTCGGGCTCGCGGCCGGAACGCAGGGGCAGGACATGCGGCTTCGCCTCCGTGGGAGACGTGTCGCCATCGATCTCGGCGACGATCGCCTCGAGCGCCGAAGCGTCGATCCGATCGAGCCGCTCCACCGCGCCGTGAAGCAGGAGGCGCCCGAGCAACTGGTTCAAGCGCCGCGGAATGCCGCCGCTCGCCCGGTAGAGCCCGTCGAACAGGTCGGGTGCGAATTCGGGGCGGCCGCTCCAGCCGGCGACGGTCATGCGGTGGCGGACATAAGCCTCGATTTCGTCAGGGCCCATCGGCTCGAGATGATGGGTGGCGATGATCCGCTGACGAAGCTGCTCGAGACCGGGCGCGGCGAGCCGCTCGCGAAACTCGGGTTGGGCGAGGAGAACGGTCTGGACGAGGGCGCGGCCGCCGAGCTGGAAGTTGGACAGCATGCGCAGTTCCTCCAGCGAGGAGGTCGGCAGGTTCTGAGCCTCGTCGACGACGATGAGGGTGCGCTTGCCAGAGCGATATTCCTCTTCGAGGCGCTGCTCGACCTGCTCGAGCAGGCCCGCCTTCGAGGTCCCCTCGGCGGCGAGGCCGAGGCCTCCAGCGATGAGGCGGAGCATGTCGTCGCCCTCGACCTGGGTCGAGACGATGTGGATGGCGTTGAGCCGGGCCCGGTCGATCCGCGCCATGAGGTGGGCGACCAAGGTCGACTTGCCGGCGCCGATCTCGCCGGTGATGGCGATGAAGCCCTCGCCCTGGGACAGGCCGTAGCCGAGATAGGCCATCGCCTTCTTGTGAGTGCGGCTTTCGAACCAGAAACGCGCGTCGGGCGTCAGCTGGAACGGAGGTCCGGACAGGCCATAATGATCAGCGTACATTCGTTTAGGCCCTTCAGAAGACGTAGCGGACGCCGATGAGACCGTCGGCGACGAGGCTGTCGTCGCCGCGAAGCGTCGAATAGTTGAGGCCCAGCGTCAGAAGCAGCTGGAGGCGGTTGGAGAGGAAGGAGCGGCTCAGGCCGAACGAGGTGCCGGTGCTGAACCCGTCGCCGAAGCCGCCCAGACCGCCGAGACCGAGGCCGACGTCGAACTCGTTGTCGTAGAAGCTGAAATAGGGGTTCAGAGTGAGCGTGATGTCGCGGGTCAGGCGGCGGCTCACATAGACGAAGCCGTTGAGATCCTCGTCCTCGCGCGCGAAGACGCTAGCGAACAAGGGGTCGTCCGGCAGGTAGAAGCTGCGGTGGGTGTAGGCGAGGCCTGCACCGATGTTCCAAAGCCGGCCCGTGCTGGTGAAGACCAGGCTCCCGCCGCGGGCGCGGAAGGCGATGCTGCTGATCGATTGGAGCGAGGAGGCGAGGCAGCCGCCCTGCCCCGGCTCGTCGCCGAACACGCAGTCGCCGAAGCTGCGCCCGCGAAGAGGATCAGCATTTGTGTTAAAAGCTGCAGGCAAACGCCTGAGACTGCTTATGATTCCCTGGCCTAAGCTGGTGTCATGGTCGAACAGGATGGCGCTGATGCCCGAGCGCCGGCCGATCTGAACCGTCGCCGAGCCCATGATGAGCATGTCGCCGTCATCGTCCTGGCCGGCGCGGACCTGGATCTCGGCGCGCGGAGTCGGGCGCCACAGGATGCCCGCGTCCCAATAGACGCCGTCGGTGTCGAGCGTGGTGACCCGCGGAGCGGTCGGATGCGGGATGAGGCGCCCATTGGGATCGCGAAGCGGCGCTCCGCCGGGGCCGCGCCGGACGTCCTGCTGGCTCGCCTCGGTGCGGGAGTAGCCGATGCCGCCGATCACCGCGACGGTGGGGCTCACGGGAACGACCGCGTCGACGCGCGCGAAGCGGCCTTCGAAGCGGTTGTCGAGCGCCCCCGAATCCTCGCGAACATAGCCGACGCTGGCGGTCACCCCGATCGGGAGCGGCCCACCGGGCGCCACCCCGATGCTGGCATTGGCGACATGGACGGTGGAGTCGAAACCGTCGGTCGGTGCGGCGTTGCCGGACAGGCTGTCGTCGTCGACATGGACATAGCCGAGGCGATAGGCGGCGTTGATCTGCACCGGGCCGGAATGAGTCGAGAGGGTCGGGCCGGCGTAGGCGCTGTAAATCTCGGTACCGGCCCCGCGGTCGGTCACTCCGACCGCTCGGCCCGTTCCGCCGGTGCGCGCGGCGAGGCCGCCGGCGTCGACGCTGACCCGGCCCGGAACCAGCTCGGCATGAGCCTGGGCAATGCCGGTGTGAACGTCCTCGTCGGGCAGATCTTCGGTCCAGCCGAGGCGGCGCTCATAGCGATAGGCGCCGCTGGCGGTGACCCGGCGGGTCCGAACCTGGCCTTCGACTCCGGCGGCGACGGCGGTGTAGGTGACGACGTCGTCGCCGGGGCCGTTGCCGGCCAGCTCCACGGAGACGCCTTGGTTCAATTCGACATAGGCGCCGACATCGACACGAAGCCGCCTGCGCGGTGCGTCGGGCCCGGGGCCGACGACCGGTTCCTGCGCCGGGATCGCTCCTTCCGGCACGGCTGCGGCGGCAGCGAGCGGCGGCGGAGCTTCGCCGGGCGCGACGAAGTCGACCGGCGGCGGTTCGTAGCTGACGCCCGCCTGGGCACTGGCCGCGGACGCACCCGTCAGGGCGGCCACCGCGTAAAAAGCTTTGAGGATCAGGCGCATCAGCGGCTTTCCTCATATTGACCGAAACGGCGGCCGCCGATCGAGAGGGAGGCGCTGTTGAGCACCAGCGACAGACGGGCCGGGCCGCCGAGCAGTCCAACGGTTTCCTTGAGGTCCGCCTCGCTGGTGGAGTCGGCGCGGACGACGACCAGCGTCTGCCCGGCATGGCCGGCAAGCACCGAGGCCGTCGAGGCGGCAAGGGCGGGCGGCGAGTCGATGAGGATGATTCGCTGCGGGTCGGCGGCGAGGAGACGCTCGAGCACCTCCTCGGTGCGGGCCGAGGCCAGAAGCTCCGGCACGTTGCGTTCGTGGCGGCCGGCGGGAAGGATCGAGAGGCCCGGAATGTCGGTGTCGATCACCAGGCTTTCGGGGTCGACCTCGCGATCGGCGAGAGCATCGACGAGGCCGGAGTCGGTATCGATGCCGAGGCGGCCGGCAATCTCCGGCTGCGCGGTATCGCCGTCGACGAGAAGGACTGCGCGCTCCTGCTCCCCCGCGATCGACAGAGCGAGGTTCAGGGCGAGGAAGGTCTTGCCCTCGCCGGGCTGACCCGAGGCGATGAGGGCGACTCGGGCGCGCGGATCGCGCGCTGCGCGGTCGTCGATGGCCTTGAGCAGTCGGCGCTTGATGATCCGGGTCTCTTCGGCGAGCGCGGACGAAGCGGCGTCGGGAAGCAGATAGCCGCCCTGCTCCAGCGCGACGAGGTCGACCTTCGCGGTCCGGCGCGAGCCGACGCGTTGAGGCCGCGGCGCTGGCTGGGGGCGACTCGCGACGGGCGGGACCGGTTCAACCGGCTCCGGGCGGGGCTGAGGCGCCGGCGGAAGATCGGCCGGGATCGGATCGACTCGAAGGCCCGACTCGAAATCGTAGATCTCGGCGGCGCGCTCGAAGAGTGAGGGGCGTGCGGTCATCTCTCGCTCCTCACGCCACCGGACCGCGCTGCAGAAGCTCCGCAGCCATCAGGGCGGCGTAGCTCGCAGCAAGGGCGCCGCCGCTTCCGACCAGCCAGACGAGGCGCTGGCGGCGTCGGGTGCGCTCGGGCTTGCCGACCACTTCTCCGACCGCGCCGAGCACCGGAAGGCCGGTGACCGAAGCGAGGCGGTTGGCAGTCGGGAAGGTCGTCTGGAGCTGGCCCTTGAGGAAGGCGGCGGCGATTCCGGCGCCGATCGCGAGGACCAGGACGATGGTGAGGAAGAGCGGACGGTTCGGGCTCGCCGGGCCACTCGGCGCACGCGGGGCCTCGACGACCCGGACGACCATAGCGCTCGCCTGGTTCTGCATGTCCGAGCGGAGACGAAGCTGCTCGCGGTCGGCGAGGAGCCGGTCATATTGCTGGCGAAGGACGTCATAGTCGCGGGTCAGGCGCTCCTGCTCGGCGGCGGCGCCCGGCTGGGCCGAGTCGCGCTGGCCCAGTTGAGCGAGATCGGCCTGGAGCTGCGAGCGGCGGCTCTCCGCGGCGGCGAGCTGGGCCTCCCGTTCCGACATCATCGCTCGAAGCGAGACGTGGCTTGGATTGGGGATTCCGTTGCCGGCCCCCGAGCCGCGGCTTCGCTCCTGCGCCGCCTGCGGGCCGAGCCGGGCGATCTGCGATCGAAGCGAGATGACGTCGGGATGCTGTTCGGTGAAGCCGCGGCCGAGATATTGGCTGAGCTGGACCTCGAGGGCGGAGACCTGGCCGCTGGCCGTCCCCCCATAGGCATTCTCGGCGCCAGGGATGGGCACCGTCGCCGGAGTGGCGGCGAGCTGGCCGCGCATCGCGTTCACGGCGCTTCGGGCGGCGACGATGGTCTGTTCGAGCTGGGCGAGCTCGGTGCGCGCCGCGGACATTCGGTCGGCGACCGAGCCGGTGCCGGGGAGCATGCCCATATAGCGCTGCTCGAACTCCATCCGGCGCTGCTCGGCCTCCTGGAGTTGCTGCTCGCGGCGACGCAATTCCTCGTCGAGGAAGGTCAGCGACTGTTGGGTCCGCTGCGGGTCGCCGGCGATCTCGCCGCTGGTGAAGATATCGACCAGCTGCTGGGCGATCGCAGCGGAGGTCCGGGCGTTCTCGGCATTGGACAAGCCGGCGAAGCTCGACGTCGCGGTGATCTCGAACAGATTGTCGGGCTGGGCGACGATCTGGATCCGCTGGCGAAGGCCGGCGACGACCCCGCCGAGCGCCGCGTCGCTGGTGACGAGCTTGTTGAGATCGGTGCGGCGGACGACCCTGGTCAGATTCTCGTTCGACGTCAGCGTCTGCTTGAGGCGGAGAATGTCGTTCTGCGGGTTCTGCGAGGCGGAAGCCGCGGTCGGCACCATGTTGTCGAAGGCGACGAACAGCTTGGCCTTGGCCTGGTAGCTGTTCGGAATGAGCGCGATTGCGGTCCAGCCGGCGAACGCGACGCACCACGCCACCGCCATGGCGAGCCAGCGGCGCTGCCACACCTGGTGAAGAGCAATGCGGAACTGTTCGTAAAGTCCGTCCATCCGGGCGGGGATCCTTCAAAGGAAGTGGGTGGCGCTCCTCAGAACATGCTCTCAGGTATGATGATGACGTCGCCCGGCTCGAGCCGGACGTTGGCGCTGACGTCGCCGCGGCGAAGCAGGCTGGCGATGCGAAGGTCGTATTGGCGCTGACGACCGCTCTCGCGGTCGGTCCGGACCAGCCGGGCGCGGTCGCCGGCGGCATATTCGTTGAGGCCGCCGACGGCGATCATGGCGTCGAGAAGGGTCATGTTGGCTCGGTACGGCAGGGCCGCGGGCCGAGCGGTCGCTCCGACGATCCGGATCTGCTGCGAGAAGGTGCCGTTCGGACGCTCGACCATCACGGAGACGATCGGGTCCTGGATGTAGCGGTTGAGCACCTGCTTGATGTCGTCGGCGAGCTGCGCCGGGGTCTTGCCGACAGCCACCATGTCGCTGATCAGCGGCGTGGTGATTCGTCCGTCGGGCCGGACCGCGATTCGGGTCGACAGCTCGGGGTTGCGCCACACGTAGATGCTGAGCTCGTCCGACGCTCCGATCAGGTAGTTCTCGCCGACCGCGTCGGACCCTCCGACGAAGCTTGCCGGCGGAAGCACGTTGCCGGTGCGGCCGGTCGCGCAGCCGCCAAGCGCCGCAGCCGCAAGCATCGCCACGATCGCGCCACGGGAGTTGAGAAGCCTCATGTAACCCAGTCCCTTGCTTCGAAGCCGCCGGTGCGCCCCGGAGCGGGGCGCGTGCCTTTAAGCTTCCCCTATGGGAGCAAGAGGTAAAATTACGGTTAGGCGCTAGCGACTTATCCGGCGCGTCCCGGCGCGGGACTGGCCGAGGGCGGGTCGTTAAGCCGCTGGGTTAAGAACCATTTCACCAGCCGGATGCTGGCTGAGGAAGGCCTGAGGGCTGGCGCTGAGCCCGTAGGCGCCGGCCAGGAAGACGGCGACGAGATCGCCAACGTCGGCGCATGGCATCATGACGTCGTCGGCAAGGCGGTCGAGCGGCGTGCACAGACAGCCGACGATGGTCACCTCCTCCTCGGCAGGAGTGCCGAAGCGGCTTGCGATCGCCACCGGATAGTTGCGGCGGATGACCTGGCCGAAATTGCCCGAGGCGGCGAGCTGATGATGCATGCCGCCGTCGACGACCAGGAAGGTCTTGCCCTGACTGTATTTGCGATCGAGGATCCGGGTTAGATAGACCCCGCACTCGCCGACCAGCCAGCGGCCGAGCTCGATCGCGAAATGGCTGTCTGCAAGGACTTGCGGCCGATCTCCGAGAATCTGTGCGAGATTTTGTCCGATCGGGTCGATGTCCAACCGCTCGTCGCCGTGGACGTAGGGGATGCCGAACCCGCCCCCGAGATTGACCAGCGGTGGCTCGGCGCCCGCTTGCTCCGCGAGCACCCCGGCGAGCGCGACGCTCGCGCTCTGCGCCTCGATCAGTGCATCGGCCGACAGCGCCTGGGAGCCGGCGAAGATGTGGAAGCCGCGCCAGTCAGCGCCCGCGTCGATCAGGCGCCGCACCAGGGCAGGCACGCGCCCTGAATCGACGCCGAACGGCTTGGCGCCGCCGCCCATGCGCATGCCCGAGCCCTTGAGCTCGAAATCCGGGTTCACGCGAACGGCGAGGCGCGGAGTGACGCCAAGGCGTTCGGCGATTGCGAGCGCCCTACCCGCCTCGCCTTCGGATTCGAGGTTGATGGTGACGCCAGCGGCGATTGCGGTCTGGAGTTCGCTTTCGCGCTTGCCGGGGCCCGCGAAGCTCATCCGGCGCGCGTCCCCGCCTGCGGCAACCGCCGTGCGCATCTCGCCGCCCGAAGCGAGGTCGATGCCGTCGACCCGCGCCAGCATGTGTCGAAGCACCTGCGGATGGGGGTTGGCCTTCATCGCGTAATGGAGGTCAACGCCGGGAAAGGCGGCGCGAAAGCGGGCGATTTGCCGGTCGACCAGCGCCATGTCGTAAACGAAGAGCGGCGTGTCGCCGGCCTCCGCGGCGAGGTCGTCGGCACGGCGGCCCCCGATCATGAGCATGTAATCGCGGTCCGACGCGAAGCCGTCGGGGATTGGGCCGATCGGCTTGGTCATGACGTCAGTTCCGCTTCGAGCGCATTGCGATCGATCTTGCCATTGGGGCTTCGCGGCAGCTCGGGCCGCCACAAGATCACGCCCGGTTGCATGAAATTGGGAAGGAGGCGCTTCAAATGCGCGCGCAGCTTGTCCTCGGCCGCCCCTTCGGCCGGGCGGACGATGAGGGCGATGCCCTGTCCAAGCAGCGGATCCGGATAGCCGAGCGCCACCGCCTCGGCGGCAAGGCCGGAAGCGATCGCCGCCTCCTCGATCTCGGTCGGGCTGATTCGGTTGCCGGCTGACTTGATCATGCCGTCGGCGCGGCCGACGAAATAAAGCAGGCCTTCCTCGTCCCGGCGCGCGCGGTCGCCGGACCAGACGGCGGTGCCCCCGTAGCGGGAACCCGGCGGCGCCGGCCTGAAGCGGACGGCGGTGCGCTCGGGATCATTCCAATAGCCCTCGGCGACCAGCGGGCCGGCGTGGACCAATTCGCCTTCCTCGCCGGGAGCGGTCTCGCTGCCGTCGTCGCGGACGATCAGGATCTCCGCGAAGGGGATGGCCTTGCCGATCGAGTCGATATGGGTGTCGAGCAGGGACGGCTCGAGATAAGTCGAGCGGAACGCTTCGGTGAGGCCGTACATCGAATAGATGTCGGCGACGGGGAACAGCTCGCGCAGGCGCCGTGTGACCGAGGCCGGCAGCTTGCCGCCGCTGTTGGTGAGACGCCTGAGACTGAGCGCCGCTTCCGGCGGCCATGGCGCCTCGATGAGCTGGACCCAGAGCGGCGGGACCCCGGCGAGCGTGGTGATGCCGTGCGCCGCCACCGCTCGAATGACGTCACGCGGCGCGAGGAAGTCGAGCGGCACCACCGAGGCTCCGGCTGCCCAGGCGGAGAGCAGCTGGTTCTGGCCATAGTCGAAGCTGTAGGGCAGCACCGCCAGCACGCGATCCTCGGGCTGCAGGCGGGTGTAATGGGCGACGCTGATCGCTCCCAGCCACATATTGGCGTGGCTCAGCATCACGCCCTTGGGGCGTCCGGTGGAGCCGGACGTGTAGAGCAAGGCGGCGAGCTCGTTGGGATCGGCGCTCGACGGCGGCAAAGGGGCGTTCTCGAACAGCGCCCTGCCCGCATCCTCGCTCAGCGCATCGCAGCCGTCCGGAATGTCTCCCGGCTCAAGCGAGTCGAGGCGCACCTGTCCGGAAATCAGGACCTTGGCACCGCTGTCTGAGAGAATGTGCGAGACCTGGAGGCGCTTCAGCAGCGGGTTGATCGGCACATGGACGAGCCCGGCCCGGGCGCAGGCGAGCGGCAGCAGGCTGGTCATCCTGGTCTTGGGCAGCCAGCTCGCGATGCGGGAACCCTTGGGGAGGCGCCGGGCAGCGAGACCGCCGGCAAGTGCGCCCACCGCCGCCTCAAGCGCGCGATAGTCCAGGATGCCGTCACGATCGACGAGCGCCGCGTCTGCCGACGCTCCGCGGAGCGGCAGATGATCGAGCGGGCGCGGGGTTGGATCGGGCGCGCTCGGTTCAACCACGGACAGTTTCACTCCTGCTTAAAGCGACCATGCTAAGGCGCTCACAGCGGCGGAGATAGCGTGCAATGGTTAACGTGACACTGTTCGACGACCTCGACGCTGTCGAACGGGATGCAGAAGGCGCGCTGGATCGGGCGAACCAGCCTTGCCTGCACGATCGCCTCGACTGGTTCCGCCTGCTGGAGCGTCATTGCCCGCCCAAGGGGAAGCTTCAGGCCGTCCGAGCCGAGCAGGACGGCAAGCGCGCCTGGCTGTTCCTCGCCGTCGATGGGCGCAGCGCCGATGCCTATGCCGCCTGGTACAGCCTGCGCTTCGGGCTGATCGGGGATCGAGGGCTCGCCTCAGAGATCGCTGGATTTCTGCGGCGCCGAGGGCTGTCCAGGATCGAGATGGCTCCGGTCGAGGAGCCTGACGCGCTCCTCTCGGCCTTTCGCGGTGCGGGCTGGTCGGTCGCCGTCGAGCCAGTCTTCGGCAACTGGATCGCGCGGACCGACAAGGGCTTCGACGAATATTGGAGCAGACGACCCGGCCAATTGCGAAGCACGGCCAAGCGCAAGGCCAAGGCGGCCGGGCTCGACATCGTCATCCTCGAGCGCTTCGATCCCGCTGCGTGGGCGGACTATGAAACCGTGTATCGATCGAGCTGGAAGCCCGAGGAAGGCTCCTTCCCTTTCCTCCGAGCGCTCGCCGACCAGGAAGGCGCGGCGGGAACGCTGAGGCTTGGCGTCGCTTATCACGAGGAGCGTCCTGTGGCGGCGCAACTGTGGCTGGTGGAGAACCGCGTCGCGACGATCCACAAGCTCGCTTATGCCGAGGAAGCCAAGTCCATGTCCCCCGGCACCGTTCTTGGCGAAGCCATGTTCCGGCGAGCCATCGACCAGGATCGAGTGCAGCTTATCGATTACGGGACCGGAGACGACGCCTATAAGCGCGACTGGATGGACGAGCGGCGGCAATTGTGGCGGATCGTCGCTCGCAATCCGCGTAGCTTGCGGGGACTTGCGGGCATTGTCCGGCAGCGGGTCAGGGCGCTTGTCCGCGGGATAGCCAGCCGCTAGGGCGCGCTTTCTATACGGCCGCGAACGGAGGGGAGCTTGGCGCTCGACGACGCCATGGAGGTTGAACAGACGCTGCGGGCGGTGCTCGCGGACGTGCTGGGGCTCGATCCCGCGCGGGTCGCGACCTTCACCGAAGCCACGCCGCTGTTCGGTGCCCTTCCGGAATTCGACTCCCTCGCGGTGGCCGGCCTTCTTACGGAGCTCGAGGAGCGGCTCGGGATCCTCATCGAGGACCATGAGGTCGACGCCGACATGATGGAGACGTTCGGCTCGCTTCTCACTTTCGCCCGGGCCAAGGCGCTTCGGTGACCGGCGGCGCTCTCGCCTATGAGCGCTTCTACAACGGACGGACCAATGAGTGGCTGTTGCGCCTTGGCGACCCGCGCACCCCGCCGATCCTGTTCGTCCCGCCTCTGTTCGAGGAACTGAACCGCACCCGTGCGCTGATCGTCGCGGTGATGAGGCGCGTGGCAGCGGAGGGCAATTGCTGCTGGCTGCCGGACCTTCGCGGCACCGGAGAGAGCCTTCTCGGCCTTGAGGATGTCAGCTGGGACGATTGGCGTCATGACGTCAGCGCCGCGGCCGACCATGTCGCCAAGGAGAGCGGCAAGCGGCCAATCATGGCGTCGCTGCGGGGCGGCGGCCTGATCGACGATGGTCCCGAAGCGGTCGCCTGGTGGCGGTTCGCCCCGGCAGCCGGAGCGGCGCTTGCCCGCGACCTCGACCGCGCCTCGCTCACCGGCGGAGCGGAATGGGCGGGTTACCCCGCCTCCCCCGGGCTTCGCGAAGCGCTGCGCTCTTCGCGCCTGGCCGAAGTGACGTCATTGCGGACCGTGCGACTGGAGACGGATGCAGGTGCTGCGGACCACAAGGTCCCGGGCCCTGCGCTGTGGCGGCGCTCCGAGCCCGGATCCTCGGACGCCCTGGCCAAGGCTCTCGCCGACGACCTCATCGAATGGAGCCGGACATGCGCCGCCTCCTGACCTTCGACTGCCAAGGCGCTCAGCTTGGCGCCAGCCTCGACGAGGCAGAGGGCGGCACCGGCGTGCTTATGGTGACCGGTGGAAGCCAGACCCGGATCGGCTCACACAGACTCTACGAACGTATTGCCAAGGCCCTCGGGGAGCATGGGTTTCCGTGCTTCCGTTTCGACAGGCGCGGGGTCGGCGACAGCGGCGGCGGGGACCCCGGCTATCTTGGATCGGCACCCGATCTCGCGGCCGCGGCTGCCGCATTTCGAGCGGAGCAGCCGGGGCTGAAGCGGATCGTGGGCATCGGGCTGTGCGACGGCGCTACGGCGCTTGCGCTGTTCGGCGCCGAGGCGGGGATCGACGCCGTCGTGATGATCAACCCCTGGCTGGTCGAGGCCGCCGCGGACGCGCCGCCCCCCGCGGCGATCCGGAGGCACTATCGCGAGCAACTGCTCAGCCTCTCCGGCTGGAAGAGGTTCCTCACCGGATCAATATCTTACCGCAAGCTTCTCAGAGGGATAAGCAAGGCTGCAAGGCCCATCGAAGGATCGGAGCTGGCTGCCGACGTCGCCGGCGCGCTTCGCCGCGGCCTGCCCGCGTCGCTTATCCTCGCTTCGGGCGATGCGACGGCGATCGCTGCGGAGCGAGAGGTGAAGGCGCGCGCCTTTCACGGGCTGATCGGGCGGCGCGAGACGATCGACACCGACTCGCACACCTTCGCAAAGCCGGGAGACATCGAGGCCGTGACGGCGGCGATCCTCAAGCTTCTCCAGCCGTCAGGCGGCTGACCAATGGTCAGCCGAGCGCCGCTTCCTTCACCGACTCGTGCTGGGCGGCCTCGAAGTCGGCCTCGGCGAGGAACTTCTCGGCGTCGAGAGCGGACATGCAGCCGGTGCCGGCGGCAGTCACCGCCTGGCGGTAGATCTTGTCCATGACGTCACCGCAGGCGAACACGCCGGGGACGCTGGTGCGGGTGGTGCCGGGCTCGACCGCGATGTAGCCGTCGGAGTCGAGCTCGAGATGGCCGCGGAACAGCTCGGTCGCGGGGGCGTGGCCGATCGCGACGAAGGCGCCGTCGACTTCGATCCGCTCGGCGGGCGCTCCATTCCCGTCGACCAGGTCAAGAGCGACGAGCTTTTCGGGCTCGCCGCCGGCGACGAAGGTGCCGACCGAGCGGTTCCACATCACTCGGATGTTGGGATGGGCGAACAGCCTCTCCTGGAGGATCTTCTCGGCGCGAAGCTTGTCGCGGCGATGAATGAGAATGACGTCATCGCTGTGGTTGGTCATGTAGAGGGCTTCCTCGACCGCGGTGTTGCCGCCGCCGATCACCACGACCTTCTTGCCGCGGTAGAAGAAGCCGTCGCAGGTCGCGCAGGCGCTCACCCCCCTGCCCTTCAAGTGCTCCTCGCTCGGCAGGTTCAGCCACTTGGCTTGGGCGCCGGTCGCGATGACCAGAGTGTCGCCCTCATAGACCGTGCCGCCATCGCCCTTGAGAACGAACGGACGCCGAGAGAAATCGACCTCGACGATCTGGTCCCATTCCATGCGGGCGCCGACATGCTCGGCCTGGGCCTGCATCTCCTCCATCAGCCACGGACCCTGGATGGTGTCGCGGAATCCGGGATAATTCTCCACGTCGGTGGTGATGGTGAGCTGGCCGCCCGGCTGCATGCCCTGAACGACGATCGGCTTGAGGCCGGCACGGGCCGCGTAGATCGCGGCGGTGAGGCCGGCAGGGCCGGAGCCGAGGATGAGCATTCGGGATTTGTGGGTGGCGGTCACGAAAGGTCCTTTCTTCACGCCCGAGTTAAGCGGCGCCCCGGTCCCGCGCAAGCGAGGGAAAGGGACTTGACCACAGGCTTGTGAAGCCGTCCTGCTCGGAGCGAGGGAGAAAGGGCAGATGGCCACGAAGTCACGCGACATGAAGCCGGTTCATGAGGGGACGGACGGCGTGCCCCACTGGTCCCACGATCCGCTCGGCTTCCTGATCGCGCCCGTCACCCAGGACGAATTCTTCGCCCGCTATTACGAACAGGCTCCGCTCCTGACCGCCCGCGGAATGCCCGATCTCTACGCCGGCATGCTGACGCTCGAGATGCTCGATTCCTTCATCAACAGCGCCGACCTTCGTCAGGGCATGCTCGATCTCGCCAACCAAGCGAACCGGGTCGACGCCAACAGCTACATCAACGAGGGCGGACGAATCATCACCCCCGTCGTTGCCGAGAAATATCTCGAGGGCGCGACGATCATCCTTCCCCACCTCCATGAATCGATGGCTGAGCTCGGCGAGTTCTGCCGGGCACTGGAGGGCGTCTTCTCCTGCCACGTCCAGACCAACGTCTACCTGACTCCGGCGAGCGCCCAGGGCTTCCCGATCCATTATGACAATCACGACGTCTTCGTGATGCAGATCTCCGGAGCGAAGCAATGGAGCTTCTACGGGGCGCCGGTGGCGACGCCCTATCGCGGCGAGGGCTTCGAGCTGGGTCGGCATGAGCCCGGGCCGGTGACCGAGAGCTTCACTCTGACCCCCGGCGATTGCGTCTATGTTCCGCGCGGCGTCATGCATGCGGCTCCGAACGTCGGCACCGAGCCCTCGCTTCACATCACGGTCGGCCTCATCACCAAGACCTGGGCCGATCTCATCCTCGAATCCGTGTCCGAGCTTGCCCTGAACGAGCCCGCCTTCCGCCGCTCGCTGCCGGCGGGCTATGCGCGGCAGGAATTCGACCGAGAGGAGGCGCGACGCCATTTCGAAACCCTGACCGCGCTGATCGCCGACAAGGCCAGCATGGACAGCGCCTTCGACCTGATGGCCGACGAGTTCCTCCGACTACGCCGGCCCAACCTCGCCGGTGTGATTGCCGGAACGCCGGACATACCGCGCGAGGGAGACCGCTTCCGCAAGCGCCCGCTCGTTCCGTGGCAGGCGGCGGACGACGAAGGCAAGCTGGCGCTGATCGGGCCCGGCGGCGACATCTTCTTCGACGACGATGACGGCGAGGCGCTTGATGTCGCCTTATCGGGCCAGCCGTTCGAGGTGGGCGATTTGCCGTGCAAGGATCCCAAGCGCGTGCTGCGCAAGCTGTGGGCGAACGGTTATCTCGAACGCTTTTCGGCCACCGCCTGAACTGTTGTAGGGCGGAAAGAGTCCCGGGATTCCGCCATTTGCGTGAAACAAAGCGGCCATTGCGGCGTTGGGCTTCATTGTCGACGATTAAACTAAATCAATCTCTGGTTGGTAAATGTCTGAAAATAAAGAGCGGGGCCGGGGCGGCGACATGGAAACGCAGGAAGCGTTGCTACGCCAAACTATTGATCTCAATAGCGAGATGATCGCGCAGGCGGATCGATTGATCTCTGCTTCGCGATCGGTGCGTGCCGAGAGCCCAGGCAGAAACAGCAGCGACTGATCCCGGCTCGCATCTGGCTCGGGTACGGCCTCCCACCGGGTGGCCTTAACCCTTCGTCAACCATTTCAGCCCACGCCCGTGCTAATGATTGCGCGTGTGGGAGCGCGGCATGAGTCAGCATGGAGCCCCATTATTGGCGCGGCTGAGATGCGGCGCGATCGCCCTCGCCGTCTGCACGCTGATCGGCGGCTGTCAGACCCGGAGCGATGTTCGCAGCCGGGCCGTCGTGGAATTGCACGAGCCCGGCTGGCGCGACATGCTCCAATCAGCCGACCAGGCGCGGCTGCTCGCGATCGAAACGTCTTGGGCCACGGCACTGGAGCAGGCCCGCCGCGGCGGCTTCACGCGAAGGATCGCGAGCGAAGGCGCCTTGCTTGATCCTCGAGCGGGACTTTCGCGAGCCGAGCCGGCGCCCGGCTCGTACCGCTGCCGCTTGATCCGGATAAGGCCGGGGAGCCGTCGCCTGCCCGCCCTCGTTATCCGCGGACCTTATTTTTGCGACGTCGGGGCTTCCCCAGAACTGCTTTCCCTCTCCCAGCAGACCGGACCCGAGCGGCCGAGCGGGCATCTGTGGGAGGACAGCGACAGCCGGATGGTGTTCATTGGAGCCGCTGCCCACGGGCGTGAGGGAAGTCCGCCGGCTTATGGCGACCGAGCTGACCGCAACGTCGTCGGCGTTTTCGAGCGCGTCGGGCAGTTTCGTTACCGACTGGTCGTTCCCGCTCCGGAGAGCGGCGCGACGCTCGAGATCCTGGAACTGATCCCGGCGCTCATCTGACGATGAAGGATGGTAGCGGAGGAGGGACTTGAACCCCCGACACGCGGATTATGATTCCGCTGCTCTAACCAGCTGAGCTACTCCGCCCCGATCGGCGAGCCGGCGCTATAGAAAGCACCGCCCGGCCGGTCAACTGGAGACAGCGAGTATCGGGTTCAAGGCCGGAACCGCGCGCAACCCCTGTCGTTTCGGGAAGTCGAAAGCTCATTGGAGACACGGCAGATGGACCTGCTGACACCGCTCGAAACCTATTGCCGACTAATCATTCGCGCCCGCGAGGCGGAAGCGCAGGTGCCGGCGCAGGATCCCGATGAGGATCCCGACAATGTCGATGACGTCTCGGATGACGACGAGGATCCGTCCCAGGCGCTGTCGGTGCTCAACGACGAGATGAACAGCGTCGAAGAGGAGATCGCGGCGCTTCTCGACGATCTCGCCGACGACCAGCTCGCCGAGGCGGTGGCCATTGCCTGGGTTGGTATCGGCACGTTCGATTCGACCGAGTGGGAAGATGCCTGCGCCGAGGCGAACGACCTCGACCCCGACGAGCGGATCGAGGAGCTGATGAACATGCCGACGCTCGCCGCGAACCTCGAAAGCGGCCTCGCCGCCTTCGACTATAGCTGCGAGGATGTCGGCCAGCTGGACTAGCCGCGGAAGGGATAGGCGCGGACCTGCTCCCAGGGGCCGTCCAGATAACGCCATGACGTCAGCCCGCGGATAGCGAGCGGCTTAGGGAAGGTGCCGAGTTGAAGCACCTTCTGGAGCGCGATGGCGTCTCGCCGCCCGACCTTGTTCTGGACGGTCACGTGCGGCCGCCACGGCGACTGATCCTGCGGCATGAGAAGGCCGCGGAAGGCCTCGGCGAGGTCGAGGCGGATATCCTCGAGCTCCTCGCTCTCCACCCGGAAGGCCGTGCCCTGCCCCAAGTCCATGAGTCCGAGAATGCGAGCGCGCGGCGCAGGAGCTTCGGCATAGGTGCCGAGGCGCTGGCCGAGCTCCCGCTCCAGCGACGGCGGCAGGTGATGGAAAAGCGTGAGGTGAACCGGGACTCGGTTCAATTCCGCGGGATAGTGGGCGCGGCGCAGGCCCTCCAACCAGGCGTGATCGTCGACGCCGAAGGTGGCGGTGACGATCAGCGGTGCGCTCAAATCTCCACCTGGCTGCCAAGCTCGACGACTCGGTTCGTCGGCAGCTTGAAGAATTGCATCGCGCTTTCGGCGTTTCGAAGCATCCAGGCGAACAAGCCCTCCCGCCACAGCGCC
The DNA here is from genome assembly GCA_023416515.1 of Pseudomonadota bacterium. GTDB lineage: Bacteria > Pseudomonadota > Alphaproteobacteria > Sphingomonadales > Sphingomonadaceae > Allosphingosinicella. Next base: position 24,668 of record JAEZHP010000076.1, read on the forward strand.
ATGCCCGGCCGCGACGAGGCGATCAGGGTCTGGCGGGCGAGGAAGAAGCTCGTGTCCATCATCTTGAACTGAGGGCCGCAGCTTTCGACCTTGGCGAGCGCCGCCGGGACGTCGGTCTCCTCCATGAAGCCGTAGCGAAGGATCAGCCGGAAGAAGCCGCTCCCCAATTCCTTGAGATCGATCCGCTTCTCGGGATCGACGAAGGGCACGTCCTCGATCTTCACGGTGAGCAGCAGGACCCGCTCGTGAAGCACCTTGTTGTGCTTCAGATTGTGGAGGAGCGCGTGGGGGATGCCATCGGGAGTCGTGGTCATGAACACTGCGGTTCCCGGGACACGCGCCGCGCTCGATGCCGCCGACTTGATGAAGATCGCGACCGGCATCGAACCCTCGTTCATGCGTTCGATCATGAGCTTTCGGCCCTTCGCCCAGGTCGTCAACATCGTGAAGATGATGAGGCCGACCAGGAGCGGGAACCAGCCGCCGGCGGGAACCTTGGTCAGGTTCGCGGTGAAATAGGCGATGTCGACGAGGAAGAAGAGCGCGAGCAGCGGGATCGACACCCACGGCTTCCACTTCCACAGCGAGAACAGCACCACTGTGAGCAGGCAACTGTCGATGAACATCGCGCCGGTGACGGCGATTCCGTAGGCCGCGGCGAGGTTGCTCGAGTTCCTGAAGAACAGGACGAGCAGAATGACCATCACCATCAAGGTCCAGTTGACCATCGGGATGTAGATCTGGCCGGCGGCCGAAGCGCTGGTGTGCAGGATCCTGAGGCGCGGGATGAAGCCGAGCTGCATCGCCTGCTGGGTGACGGAGAAGGCGCCGGAAATGACCGCCTGGCTGGCGATGATCGTCGCCATCGTCGCTAGGATCACGAGCGGGAGGCGATAGGCTTCGGGCGCGAGGAAGAAGAACGGATTGCGGATCGTCTCGGCAGCAGTCGCCGGGTCCATCGACAGGATCATGGCGCCCTGCCCCATATAGTTGAGCATCAGCGCCGGCATCGCGAAGCACAGCCAGGACAGGCCGATGGGCTTGCGGCCGAAATGGCCCATGTCGGCGTAGAGCGCCTCGGCTCCGGTGACGGCGAGAACCACGGAGCCGAGAGCGAGGAACGCCTGCCACTGATCGGTGAGGAAGAAGTCGATCGCGTTCAGCGGATTGATCGTCTCGATGATGATCCGCGGCGCCTCGACGATGTGCATCACGCCGAGCACGGCAAGGGTCGCGAAATAGAAGAGCATGATCGGGCCGAACAGGGCGCCGACCTTGGCGGTGCCCCGCGACTGGATCGCGAACAGGCCGACCAGGATCCCGATCGCGATCGGAAGGACGAACGGCTGAAAGCCGCTCTGAACCGTGGTCAGGCCCTCGACCGCCGAAAGCACAGAGATCGCCGGAGTGATCATCGAGTCGCCGTAGAACAGCGCGCAAGCGAACACCCCGAGAAGAACGATCCCTGAGGTCTTGAGGCGCATCGTCGCGCCCGAGCGTCGGCTGATCAGCGCGAGCAGGGCGAGGCTTCCGCCCTCCCCCTTGTTGTCCGCGCGCATGATGATCGCGACATATTTGAACGAGACCACGACCATCATCGACCAGAAGATCAGGCTGAGGACGCCGGTAATCTCGGTCTCGCCATGCGGCAGCTGGTGGTGGCCCGCGAAGGTCTCGCGGAAGGCGTAGATCGGGCTTGTGCCGATGTCGCCGAAGACGATTCCGATCGCCCCGATCGCGAGCTTGAGAATGCCCGAATCGTGGTGGTGATGCCCTGCGGGTTGCTCCGCGGGCATGGCAGGCGCGGCGGTGTCGCTCATCGGGGGAACGTGTCCAAACCTGCCTTCATAACAGCCGCTCCGCCGCGCGAAGCGGCCGGCGCATTATCACTCCCCTCCGGGGCGCGCAACAAGTGGACATGGCGACAAGGCCGAAGCGCCCCGCTATAGGGCACCGCAATTCCACGAGAATCAGCGGGAGCAAGTACGATGCGCGTTGGCGTGCCGAAGGAGATCAAGGTTCACGAATATCGGGTCGGCCTGACCCCGGCGTCGGTCGCGGAACTGACTGCGGCCGGACATGAGGTGGTGGTCGAGACCAATGCCGGCACCGGCATCGACTTCAGCGACCAGGATTATGTGAATGCCGGCGCGCGCATCGTCGCGACCGCGGACGAGGTGTTCGCCCAGGCCGACATGATCGTGAAGGTGAAGGAGCCGCAGGCGGTGGAGATCGCCCGGCTGGAGGCGCGCCACACCCTCTTCACCTATCTCCACCTCGCGCCCGACCCCGAGCAGACCCAGGGTCTGCTCAAGTCCGGAGCGACCTGCATCGCCTACGAGACGGTGACGTCGCGTTCGGGCCAGCTGCCGCTGCTCAAGCCGATGAGCGAGGTCGCGGGCCGCATGTCGATCCAGGTCGCCGCCCACTATCTCGAAAAGGAACAAGGCGGCCGAGGAGTCCTGCTCGGCGGAGTCCCGGGCGTGGCGCCTGCGAAGATCGCCATCCTCGGCGGCGGAGTCTCCGGAATCAACGCCGCGCAGATGGCGACGGGCCTTCGCGCCGACGTCACCATCTACGACATCAGCAACGACCGGCTGGCCGAGCTCGACATGCATTTCGGCAGCCAGATCAAGACCGCCTACGCCTCCAAGGCCGCGATCGCCGAGGCGGTGAAGCATGCCGAGGTGGTGATCGGCGCGGTTCTCATCCCCGGCGCCGCGGCTCCGAAGCTGGTCAGCCGCGACATGCTCAAGACCATGAAGCGTGGATCCGTGCTGGTCGACATCTCGATCGACCAGGGCGGCTGCTTCGAGACGTCGCGGCCGACGACCCACAGCGACCCGGTCTACGAAGTCGACGGGGTCATCCATTATTGCGTTGCCAATATGCCGGGCGCGGTTGCCCGGACGTCGGCTTTCGCGCTCAACAATGCGACCCTGCCCTTCGTCCTTCGGATCGCCAACATGGGCGCCGAGGCCGCGATGGCCGCCGATCCGCATCTCGCGGCCGGCCTCAACGTGTCGGGCGGCAAGGTCCGCCACCAGGCCGTCGCCGAGGCGCTCGGGCTCGAGTACGAGGCGGCTTAACCACGCGGAGGCATTCCGGCGAAAGCCGGAACCCATGAACACGGGGTCGGAGTCATCGCTCCGGCCCCGTTGTCAATTCCGGGACGCGCGATGTTCTTGGGTCCCGGCTTTCGCCGGGATGACTCAAGGTTGAGTTGGTGCGGGAGCCGCGGAGGGAGGGATCCGGCCCATCAACCGCGCCTGGGCGAGCGCGTCGAGCTGCTCCTGGATGGCGCCGCGCCAGTTGGCGCTTGGCGGAGCCGAGGCGAGAAGCTCGCGCCACACCTGCTCGGCCTCGTCGAAGCGGCCGCCCTGGGCGAGCGCGATCCCGTAGAAGAAGCGCGGGCCGGGATGGTCGGGCGCGATCTGGAGGGCGCGGTCGAAGGCGAGCTCGGCGGCCGGGGTCATCAGCCCGTCGGCATGCTGGACCAGAGCGTTCCCGAGCCCGACCCACAGATCGGGGTTGTTGGGCGTTCGGCGGAGCGCGTTCTGGATGATCTCGACGCCCTCCCTGGTGTTGCCGGTGCGCTGATAGCTTTCGGCGAGGCTCAGCCAGTGGGCGGCATTGTTGAACTGGCCCATCAGGTCGGGCCGCATCTCGGCGAAGGCGCTGTCCGGAAGCGGCTGGGTCGGCGCCGGCGGCGCCTTGGGCGCTCCAGCGAAGCCGGGGCGGCCCTGCCAGGCATAGCCGGCGAGAGCGAGCAGGAGCGCCGCGCCGAGGAACTGGACGAGCCCCATATCGCCGCGCGCCCAGCGCCACAGGCCGGCAGCGACGAGAAGCGCCAGGACCAGCATGACGATCCAGCCCATCATGCCTTCTTCTTCCTCCGCTTGAACTGGCCGCGCATCAGGAACAGGCCCGCTCCCAGCAGAATGATCGGCGCGAACCAGAGCGGCCAGGTCAGCGGCTCCACGGGCGGATCGTACGTCACCCAATTTCCGTAGCGCTGGATCAGCCAGGCGCGGATATGCTCGGGGCGCTCGCCGGCGGCGATCCTGCGGCGGATGTTGTTGCGCATGTCGCCGGCCATGTCGGCGTCGCTGTCGGCAATCGACTGACCTTGGCAGACGAGGCAGCGAACCTCGTGCATCAGATCGCGCGCGGCGGCTTCCTGGCGCGGGTCCGGCAGCTGCTTGTTGGCATATTCCGCGGGCGGAAGCGCCGAGTCGGCCAGCACTGGAGCGGCGAAAGCCAGTGCAAGCCCGATCAGCAGAAGACGATCACAACGGAACACGGGCGGCCTCATATTCCTGGATGAGCCGCTCCATGTCGGCGTCGGTGATCGGCCCGATATGCTGGAAGCGGATCATTCCTCTCCCGTCGATCACGAAGGTCTCGGGAACGCCCGACGAACCGATCGCGAGCTGGAGGCTGCTGTCGGCGTCGAGCGCGACATTGCGGTAGGGGTCGCCCCAGCGGTCGAGGAACGCCTGGATGTCCTGCGGGCGATCGCGGATCGCGACCGCGTCGATCGGCACCCCGCGCCTCGAAATCGCCATCAGTTGAGGCGCCTCGGCGATGCACGGCACGCACCAGCTCGCGAAGACATTGAGGATGCGCGGTTCGCCGGCATAGTCGCCGCGGCTCACGGTGGCGCGGCCCGGAAGCGCCGGCGGCAGCACGAAGGCCGGCAGCGGCTGACCGATCAGGCGCGAATGGATGAGCCGGTCGGACGGCGAATAAAGGTTCCAGGCGGCGACGACGCCGATCACGAGGAAGACGATCAGCGGCACCCACAGGACCAGCCGCTTCATGCCAGCGCCTCGCGACCGGGCTCGAAGACCGGTGTCGGCTCGGCCTCATCCTGGCGCCTGGTGCGGCGGGCACGGCGGAGTCGGCCGATCAGCGACAGGAAACCGCCGAAGGCGACGAGCCCGCCGCCATACCAGATGAGGGTGACGGCCGGCTTCCACCACAAGCGAAGCTGCCAACGCCCCTGCCCGTCAGGTTCGCCGATGACAGTGTAGAGCTGGCCGTCGACGCGCGTGAGGATTGCAGCCTCGCTTGTCGGGGTCGGCGGCGAGCTGAACATCCGCGCCTGCGGACGGAGCAGGATCTCGCGGCCGTCGCCGCGCCGGACGACGAGGCGCGCTGCCACCGCGGTCCAGTTCGGACCGGCCACCGGCTCCACTCCCTCGAAGCGGATCGTCCATGGCCCGACGCTGGTCTGCTGTCCGACTCGGGCAGCGATCAGGGTCTCCTTGTTGAAGGCGCTTTCGGACGCCATTCCCGCCATGCTCACGGCGATGCCGAGATGGGCGATGACCATCCCCCAGGTGATCAGCGGGGTTCGGCGCAGGTTGCGGCCCCACAAGGGGGCGAGGCTCGCGACGGCGACCGCCGGTGCAAGAGCGAGCCCGAACATCGGCAGGATGCCGATACCGGGCGCGAGCACGATGACCGCAAGGAGCGAGGCGGCTGCGACGAGGATCGGCACCGCCATCCGTTGGGCGAGAGTCTTCAGGCTGTCGCGGCGCCAGCGCAGAAGCGGCCCCGCCCCCATCAAGGCGACGAGGATGAGAGCGACCGGGCCTGCGGCCTTGTTGAAATAAGGCGGGCCGACGGAAAGCTTCTCGCCCGTCACCGCTTCGACCCCGAGCGGATAGAGGGTGCCGACCATGACGATCCCGAGGATGATCGAGAGGAGCAGGTTGTTGACGACCAGCATCCCCTCGCGGCTCACCGGATCGAACGTAGCGCCCTCCTTCACCGTGCCGACCCGCGCCCCGAACAGGGCAAGCGCGCCGCCGATATAGAGGCACAGAAGCATCAGGATGAATGCGCCGCGCTGGGGATCGACAGCAAAGGCGTGGACGCTGGTGAGGATTCCGGAGCGGACCAGGAAGGTGCCGATCATCGACATCGAGAAAGCGACGACCGCCAGCATCACGGTCCAGGCACGAAGCCCGTCGCGGGTTGCGAGCACGGTGACGCTGTGGAGGAGAGCGGTGGCGGCCAGCCACGGCATCAGCGAGGCATTCTCGACCGGGTCCCAGAACCACCAGCCGCCCCAGCCGAGCTCGTAATAGGCCCAGTAGCTGCCGGCGACGATCCCGAGGGTGAGGAAGATCCAGGCGCCGAGCACCCAGGGCCGCATGGCGCGGGCGAAAGCGGGACCGACATCGCGGGTGACGAGCGCTCCGACCGCGAAGGAGAAAGCGACCGAGACCCCGACATAGCCGAAATAGAGCGTCGGCGGATGGAAGGCGAGGCCGGGGTCCTGGAGCAACGGATTGAGGCCGTTGCCGTCGAGCGGGATCGGGAAGATGCGCGTGAACGGGTTCGATGCGAACAGGAGGAAGCCGTAGAAGCCCAAGGAGATCGTGGCCTGCGCTGCGAGGGTCGCGACATGGGTGTCCTGCCTGAGCTTGCGCTCGAACAGGGCGACTCCGGCGCCGGCGACCGCGAGCACCGTCACCCACAGCAGCATCGACCCTTCGTGATTCCCCCAGGCGCCGGCCAGTTTGTAGATCCACGGCTTGGCGGAATGGCTGTTGGCGACGACGAGCTGAACCGACAGGTCAGTGCGCAGGAACAGCCAGAGCAGCATCAGGAAGGAGAAAGCGACGAGCATGCCCTGAGTCACCGCGAGCGGGCGGACGAAGCGAAGCATCGCCTCCTGGCCCGGGCGCACCGAGGCCCAGCCGAGGAACATCTGGAGCAGCGACAGCGACGCCGCGAGCCAAAGGGCGGCGAGGCCGGCTTCGGCGATCATTCGATCGTCTCCGTCTTGTGGAGTCCGCGGTCGGACAATTGGGGCGGCATGTAATTCTCGTCATGCTTGGCGAGAATTTCGCTGGCGACGAAGCGGCCGTCTGCCTGGAAGCGGCCTTCGGCGACGACTCCGGAGCCTTCGCGGAACAGGTTGGGGACGATTCCCGTGAAGGTCACCGGGATGGTGTTCGCGGTCTCGTCGCCGACGACGAAGTCGATCGTGACCCCGTCAGGATGACGCTGGAGCGAGCCTTCCTTCACCATCCCACCGACCCGGACCGCTCGGTCGAGCGGCAGGCCGAGCCGTTGCACATCGGCCGGGGCGTAGAAGAAGGCGGCCTGCTCTCGCATCGCCGACATGGCGAGGAGGGCCGCCACCAGCAATGCGATCACCGCCAGGCTGACTAGGATGAGCCGCTGGCTCTTGGGCTTCATTGCGCGGGCGCTCATTTGCGGCGAAGCTCCGCGGCGTCGCGCTCGGCCCGGCGCATCGAGAGATAGGTCTGAACGAACAGCCCGGCGATGCCGACGAAGGCGGCGGCATAGGCGCCGATCACGAACGGCCAGGGATTCATGCTTCGGCCATCCTTCTGAGCCTCGCTTCGACCTTGGTTCGGGCGAGGTCGGCGCGCATTCGCATCAGAACGATCGCGCCAAAGAAGAGCGAGAAGCCGACCGCCGCGACGAGGAGCGGCCACAGCATCTCGCCGGCAATCGCCGACTGGCCGCGGACGATGTCGATGCTCTGGGTCTGGTGGAGGGAGCGCCACCACACCACGGAATAATGGATGATCGGAAGGTTCGCGGCCCCGGCGATCCCGAAGATGGCAGTGAGGCGCCCCTCGCCGCCCTTTTCCTTCTCGGCCGAGGCGAGCGCGATGTAGCCGAGGTAGAGGAAGAGGAGGACGAGCATCGACGTCATCCGCCCGTCCCATTCCCAATAGGTGCCCCAGGCGGGACGACCCCAAAGCGAGCCGCTGACCAGGCAGATGGCGGTGAACACCGCACCCGGCACTGCAAGCGCGCGCCCGGCGACGGAGGCGAGCGGGTGGCGCCAGACCAGTTGCATGAAGCTTGCGGCCGCGATCCCCGTCCAGCCGCCCATTCCGAGCCAGGCGGCGGGCACGTGGAGGTAGATGATGCGCACGCTGTCGCCCTGGTAGCGTTCGGGAGGGGCGACGAAGAGTCCGTAGCCGACTCCGAGCGCGATCAGGATCAGCCCGCCCCACCCCAGCCAGGGAGTGAGCGCGCGCGCGATTTTGAGGAAGCGGGCGGGATTCGCGAAGGCGTGCATGGCGTCGGCTCGCTTCTTAGCCGGGCGGTGACGCGCGCGGAAGGCCTAGACGGCCGCAACCTTGCTCCTCGCGCAGGCAGGGCCCAAGTGGGCGGCCCGATGTCCGCCGCCCGAGCCGATCCCCTGCCCCCGCTCCGCCACGACCGAGTGAAGGGCGTCGCCATGCGTCTCGCCGCGATCACCGGCTTCGCGGTGATGGCCGCGGCGATCAAGCTTGCCTATGCCCAATGCGCGAGCACTCCCGAGACCGTGTTCTACCGCTGCCTGTTCGGGCTTCCGCCCTTGTTCGGCTGGATCGCCTGGTGCCGCGACTGGGGCGTGTGGCGGACGAAGCGGCCGATGGCTCATCTTCTTCGCGGCTCGCTCGGCCTCGCCTCGATGACCCTGGGCTTCACCGCTTTGGGGCTGCTTCCGCTCGCCGAGGCGAGCACGATCTCCTTCGTCGCGCCGCTGTTCGCGCTGGCGCTGTCGGCGCCGATCCTTGCCGAGCGGGTCGGCCCGCGAAGCTGGATCGCGGTCGCGGCGGGCTTTGCCGGAGTGATCGTCGTGATGCAGCCGGGGGGCGACCTGCCGATCGACGGAACGTTGGTCGCGCTCGGAGCCGCGTTCGGAGTCGCCTGCGTCACGGTGGCGCTTCGATCGATCTCGCGAACCGAGAGCACGCCGACGATCGTGTTCTGGTTCACGATCTTCTGCACGATCGCGTCGGGCGCGCTGATGCCGTGGTTCGGCCAGGCGCACGATGCCTTCACCTGGGCCTTGCTGGTTCTGATCGGCCTGTCGGGCGGGATCGGCCAGCTCTTCCTGACCGGGTCGCTTCGCTATGCGCCGATCAGCGCGCTCGCGCCGATCGACTATCTGCAGCTCGTCTATGCCGTGCTGTTCGGCTGGCTGCTGTTCGGCGATCAGCCTGCGTGGACGACCTGGGCCGGAGCTGCGCTGATCATCGTCAGCGTGCTGTCGACGATGGGGCGGCGGCCGGTGAAGGACACGCCGCCCTCGTCGCTCGAGGCTTAGCCGCGGCCGATCAGGCGTTGGGCCATCGCGTCGGCGACGGCGGCGGGGTTGCGGCCGGAAGCGGCGCTTTCCGCCCAGATCCGCTCGAGCCGGCCCGGGATCTTCTCGATCCGGCGGCGGACCTCGTCCTTGTCGCCGTCCTTTAGATATTCGGTGGCGACGTTGATGATCCCGCCCGCGTTGATCACGTAATCCGGCGTGTAGAGGATGCCGCGCTCGTGAATCCGGTCGCCATCCTCGGGACGGGCGAGCTGGTTGTTGGCGCCGCCGGCAACCACCGGGACTCGAAGGGCGGCGATCGACTGCTCGTCGAGAATCGCTCCGAGCGCATTGGGGCTGAAGACGTCCGCTTCGAGAGTCATGATCTCGTCCGGCGACACGACGGTGCCGCCAACTTCGTCCGCGACCTTCTGGGCGCGGGCCTGATCGATGTCGGCGATGCTGATCCGCGCGCCATCCTTGGCGGCGTGACGGGCGACTCCGCTGGCCACGCTTCCGGCGCCCTGGATGGCGATATGGAGGCCGGCGAGGCTGTCCTTGCCGAGGCCCCGCTTGGCCGCCGCCCGGACGCCGAGATAGACGCCATAGCTGGTGTGAGGGCCGGGATCGCCGCCGACCGAGCCCTCGGCGACCGGGAGGCCGGACACGTAGCTGGTCTGCTTGGCGATCGCGACGATGTCGGCGACGCTGATCCCGACATCCTCTGCGGTGACGTAATTGCCGCCGAGGCGGTCGACGGCCTTGCCGAACGCGGCGAGCATCTCGGGAGTCTTGGCGCGGTCGGGACCGGCGAGGATCACCGCCTTGCCGCCGCCGAGCTTGAGGCCCGCCATGGCGTTCTTGTAGCTCATGCCCCGCGACAGGCGCAGGACGTCGGCGACCGCCTGGTTGGGGTCGGGATAATGCCAGAAGCGCGTGCCGCCAGCCGCCGGACCGAGCGCCGTCGAGTGCATGGCGACGATCGCCCTGAGGCCGGAATCCCGGTCGGTGACGAAATGCACGGCTTCGTGATCGTCGAAATCGGGGAGGTCCCAGAGCGACTGCATCTGAATTATCCTGTGATCAGAGATAGATGGGGCGACCGACGGGACTTGAACCCGCGACCCTCGGTACCACAAACCGATGCTCTAACCAGCTGAGCTACGGTCGCCATAAGTCTAAGGGTGGCGGCACATAGTGTCGGGTTGGGGGCAAGGTCAAGGCACGGCGGGTGCGCTTGTGCGGGCGGTGCCGCGTGGATAAGCCGGCGCCGAAATGTCGAAGCGCCCCTTTCCCAACCGCAACCTCATCGGCATCGACAGACTCGGCGACGAGGATATCGCGCAGATCTTCGCCGAGGCGGAGCATTGGGCGGCGTTCAACCGTCAGCCGAGGCGCGCCGACGAGCGGCTCGCCGGCCTCACCCAGGTCAATCTGTTCTTCGAGAATTCGACTCGCACCTTGCTTTCGTTCGAGATCGCTGGCCGGCGGCTCGGGGCCCAGGTCGCGGCGGTGCCGGTCGGCCAATCGAGCGTGAAGAAGGGCGAGACTCTTCTCGATACCGCGCGGACCATCGACGCGATGGGCGCCGACCTGCTCGTTCTCCGTCATCCCGACGCGGGCGCGGCCTCAGCGGTCGCCGAAGCCGTCGGCTGCTCGGTGGTCAATGGAGGCGACGGGGCGAACGAACATCCCACCCAGGCGCTGCTCGACGCCTTCACGATCCGCCAGCGCAAGGGACGGATCGACGGACTGACCGTCGCGATATGCGGCGACGTCCGCCACAGCCGCGTCGCTCACTCGAACCGGCGGCTCCTGCCGAGGCTCGGAGCCAACGTCCGTCTAGTTGCCCCACGCGGACTTCTTCCCGACGAGACGGGAGGCCTGCCGGTGTTTGACAATCTCGACGCGGGAATCGACGGCGCGGACGTGGTCATGATGCTTCGTATCCAGCGAGAGCGGATGGAAGATGCGCTGACCGGTCTGCTCGGCGATTTCCACGCCGCCTTCGGTCTCAACGCGGAGCGGCTCGAGCGCGCCGCGCCCGACGCGATCGTGATGCATCCCGGTCCGATGAATCGGGGGATCGAGATCTCGAGCGATATCGCCGACGATCCCGCCCGCTCGGTGATCCAGGACCAGGTGAGCAACGGAGTCGCGGTCCGGATGGCGGTGCTCGACCTGCTTACCCGCGAGCGCCGCGGAGCTTGAATCGAAACGGCCGGCACCGAAGTGC
>JAEZHP010000122.1 GCA_023416515.1 Pseudomonadota bacterium
CCGCGGATCGCGGCGCCGATTCCCCGGCTCGTGCCGGTGACGAGGATGTTGAGCGGCTGGGTCATTCGCGGCGGATAGCCGCGCGGACCGTGCGAGTCATCCCGGCCTTTCGACCGGGACGACCGCTAGCTGTTCGAACCGTTTAGGCCGCGAAATTCTGGACGAAGCGGCCGGCGGTGTTCTTGAAGCGCGCCATCTGCTCGTCGACTTCGCTGAAATTCTTCTCGACGTCGTCGATTTCGCTCGCGACGCTCTCGGTGTCGGCTCGGATCGCGGCGATCGTGCTCGACATCGAATCGGCGGCGAGCGCGGTCTCGTCGACCGCGGCGGTGATCATCGTCACCGTCTGGGCCTGCATCTCCATCGCCTTGCGGATTCGGTCGGCGCTGGTCTGCACTTCCTCGACCGTGTGACGGATCGAATCATTGGCCTCGACGGTCTGCTTTGTCGCGGTCTGGATGGCGTTGATCTTGGCCGCGATGTCGTCGGTGGCCCGCGCGGTCTGGCTGGCAAGGCTCTTCACTTCCTGGGCGACGACCGCGAAGCCGCGGCCGGCATCGCCCGCGCGCGCCGCCTCGATGGTGGCGTTGAGCGCAAGCAGGTTGGTCTGGCCGGCAATGTCGCGGATCAGGCCGAGGATCGATTCGATCGCCTCGACATGGGCCGACAGCGCCTTGCTGACCTGGACCGCGGTGTCGGCCTGGCCGCCGGCGCGGGTTGCGACACCCGCCGCGACCTCGACCTCGTTACGTGCCTCCTCGATCGCCATGATTAGGCCCGCAGCTGTCTGGGCCGCCTCGCGCATCGCGACTGCCGACTGCTCGGCCGCGGCTGCGACCTCGCTGGTCTTGCCGAGCATTCCGCGCGCGGCGGTCGACGCCTCGGACGCCTGGCCGCGAAGCCTGCGGCTGCCCGTCGCGGTCTGGTCGATGACCGACAGGATTTCCTGGTTGAACTCGGAGCTCTGGGCGGCGCGGCGGGTGCGCTCCGCCTTGACCCGCATCGAGTCATTGTGGGCGGCAAAGACGTCCAGCTCGAGGATCGTCGTCGCATGCTGCGCCGCCTGGAGCTTCTGGAGCGTCTCGGGGTCCGCGGCGAGCGCCTTCGCAAGCGTCTTCTGGGTATAATCGGACGCCGCTGAGATTCCGGAGAAGAGGGTGGTCAGCGAGACGCCGGCCTTGCTGGCCGCCTCGACATAGGAGCCGGCAAGCTCGACCCAGCGGCGGTCGCCGAGAGTCGTGTAGCGCGCGGTGAGATAGGGGATGAGGCGCTGGACGAGCTCGTCCATCTTCTTGGCCCCGATCGGCTGCTTGACCTCGGACGAGCGGGCATATTGGGTCCAGTAGGCACGGGCGATCGCTTCCGCCTCGCCGGACACGTGGCGCCAGATCTCCGCGCACCGGCCCACCAGTTCGCCCGACAGGTCGAACATCTCGATGCGGCCCTCGAGCCGGACTTCTTCCTCGTTCACCACTCCAGAAGGCATGCTGGTCGTCGTCCCTTCGCGTCTACGCTTCGGGGACGAGCCTTAAGGCGTCACTGGTTAAGATGATCTTAGCCACGCGAATGGCGCGAAATGGGCGGCCGCGCGCCCTTGCAACATGGCCCGAGCGGCCTAAAAGCGGGCGGGCAACACAGGGGAGGCCCGGACAAAATGCTCGCACCTTCGTCGCGGCCGCTTTCGCCGCATCTGACGATCTGGCGGTGGGGCCCGCACATGCTCGTGTCGATCCTTCACCGGATCACCGGTGCCGGTCTCGCGATCGTCGGCGGCCTCGCTCTGCTGTGGTGGCTGTGGGCCGCCGCCGAAGGCCGCTCGTCCTACGAATATTTCGTCAGCTGGGCCACTCACTGGAGCGGAATCGTCGTCGGCATCGGCCTGACCTGGGCGTTTCTTCAGCACGCCGCGTCGGGCATCCGCCACCTCGTCATGGACGCCGGCGCGGGTTTCGAGCTCACCACCAACAAGCGGTGGTCGACGATCGTCGCGATCGTTCCCCTGCTGCTCACCGCCCTGTTCTGGGCCTACATCATTTTCGGAGATCAGCTGTGAGGACGGAAACTCCGCTGAGCCGCGTTCGCGGCCTCGGCCCGGCGGGCCATGGCGGCGGCGACTGGTGGGCGGTTCGCCTCAACAGTGTCGCCCTTCTGCTCCTGTCGGTGTGGCTGGTCGTCTCGCTCCTGCGACTGCCCGCCGTCGATTATGCGACCGTCGCCGAATGGCTTCGCGAGCCGCTCGCCGCGGTTCCGATGCTTCTTCTGATCGTCACGACCTTCTGGCACATCCAGCACGGCCTTCGCGAAGTGATCGACGACTACGCCCATGAGGAGAGCCAGCGGGTGCTGTGGATCACCCTTCTCGCCTTCTTCGTCTATGGCGGCGGCGCCCTCGCCGTGTTCTGCGTCCTGAAGGTGGCCCTCGCGGGGAGCGCGGCATAATGGCTGAAGCCTATCAGCGGATCGACCACAGCTACGACGTCGTCGTCGTCGGCGCCGGCGGCTCGGGACTTCGCGCCACGATGGGCGCGGCCGAGAAGGGGCTGAAGACCGCCTGCATCACCAAGGTGTTTCCGACCCGCAGCCACACCGTCGCCGCTCAGGGCGGGATCGCCGCGTCGCTCGGCAACATGGGCCCGGACCACTGGACCTGGCACATGTACGACACCGTCAAGGGCTCCGACTGGCTCGGCGACCAGGACGCGATCGAATATATGGTCCGCGAGGCTCCGGCCGCGGTCTATGAGCTCGAACATGCCGGCGTTCCGTTCAGCCGCACGTCCGAGGGCAAGATCTACCAGCGCCCGTTCGGCGGAATGATGCAGAATATGGGCGAGGGCCCGCCGGCGCAGCGCACCTGCGCGGCCGCCGACCGCACCGGCCACGCCATGCTTCACGCGCTCTACCAGCAGAGCCTTCGTTACGACGCCGACTTCTTCATCGAGTATTTCGCGCTCGACCTGATCATGGACAACGGCCGCTGCGTCGGCGTCGTCGCTTTGTGCATGGAGGACGGCACCGTCCACCGTTTCCGCAGCCATGCGGTGGTGCTGGCGACCGGCGGTTACGGCCGCGCCTATTTCTCGGCGACCTCGGCGCACACCTGCACCGGCGACGGCAATGCGATGGTGCTCCGCGCCGGCCTGCCGCTTCAGGACATGGAGTTCGTCCAGTTCCACCCGACCGGCATCTACGGCGCCGGAGTTCTCATCACCGAGGGCGCGCGCGGCGAGGGCGGCTACCTCACCAACTCGGAAGGCGAGCGCTTCATGGAGCGCTATGCCCCGTCGGCGAAGGACCTCGCCTCGCGCGACGTCGTCTCGCGCTCGATGGCGATGGAGATCCGGGAAGGGCGCGGCGTGGGCCCCAACAAGGACCACATCTTCCTTCACCTCGACCATATCCCGGAGAAGATCCTGGCCGAGCGCCTGCCCGGGATCACCGAGACCGGCAAGGTCTTCGCGGGCGTCGACCTCACCCGCCAGCCGCTGCCGGTGGTTCCGACCGTCCACTATAATATGGGCGGAATCCCGACCAATTATCATGGCGAGGTCGTCACCCTGAAGGACGGCAACCCGGACTCGGTCGTCCCCGGCCTGTTCGCCGTCGGCGAAGCGGCCTGCGTTTCGGTCCACGGGGCCAATCGCCTGGGCTCGAACAGCCTCATCGACCTCGTCGTGTTCGGCCGCGCCGCGGGCCACCGCCTCGGCGAGATCATCAAGCCGGGCACCGCGCTTCCGCCGCTTCCAAAGGACAGCGACGCGCTGGCGCTCACCCGCCTCGACCATTTCCGCTTCGCCAATGGCGGCAGCCCGACCGCCCAGGTGCGCGACCAGATGCAGCGCACCATGCAGGCCGACTGCGCGGTGTTCCGCACCGAGGAGACTCTGGAGGAAGGCAAAGGCCGGATCGACGCGGTCTACAAGCGGATGGAGGACATCAACGTCACCGACCGCTCGCTGATCTGGAACACCGATCTCGTCGAAACCCTCGAGCTCGACAATCTGATCGGCCAGGCCGTCACCACCATGTACAGCGCCGCCAACCGCAAGGAGAGCCGCGGCGCCCACATGCACGAGACCTATCCGCAGCGCGACGACGCGGAGTGGATGAAGCACTCGATCGTGTGGTTCGACGGCTGGGGCGGCAAGGGCGGCGAGGTCAAGATCGACTACCGCCCGGTCCACGACTACACGCTCACCGACGAGATCGACTACATCAAGCCCAAGGCGCGCGTGTACTGATGGCGCTGCCGGCGGTTGCAGCCCTGGTTGCAAAGCTGGCCGCAAGCCCCGCCGCTCAGACGGCCGTGATCAAGGTCGCGGGCGACGTCTATGGCCGGATCATGACTCCCGGGAAGAACGAGGCGCCCGCGCACGGCGCCACGCTCGACGGCCTTGCGCGCCGCCTCGACGAGATGGCGACCCGAGAGGAGCTCGTCGCCTCCTTCGCCGCGCTCCAGTCGGAGCTCGACCGCCGCCACCAGCGCACCAACATCCTCGTCGCCGCCGTCATCGCGATCCAGGCAATCCTCCTGATCGCGCTCCTGCTCCGCTAGACGAGCTAGCGTAAGCTTCACGACAGGCCGCCCAAGCATCGAGCGGAGCACGCCCCACCCGGAACAAAAACCGAGAGGGCCTGTTGGGCGAAGCGTCGGGCAGGGCGCGGTCCGCGGCTCGATCGGTTCCTCCAGCGACAGGAGGTTCTCGTGCTCGAGCCCGCCGAACGGCGTCCCCGCAACCGCTCGCTCGCCCTCATCCTGCTCGGCGGTCTGTTCGCTCTCATCGGCCTCGTTCTCGCAATAGGCGGCGCCTGGCTCGCGATCCTCGGCGGCTCGATCTATTACCTTCTCGCCGGCTTGGGCCTGGTCGCTTCGGGAGTGTTGCTGGTCCGGCGCCGGACGCTCGGCGCCTGGGTCTATCTCGGCGTCTTCGCGCTCACCGTCCTGTGGGCGTTCTGGGAGACCGGGCTCGACGGCTGGGCGCTGGTTCCACGCATCATCGGCCCGGCCGTCCTCGCCATCCTCGTCGTCCTTGCGCTGCCTCTGCTCGCTCCGGAGCGGTGGCGCTGGGGCCGGGCGATCGGCGGTGCGGCCGCGATCCTCGTTGTGCTGCTCGCCGGCGCGATCCTGATCTCGATCGTCAATCGCACCTCCGCCGGACCGCTTCCGGGGCCGATCGCCGCCGCCGCGAGCGACACCGCCCGGATGCAGGCCGGCGCCGACTGGCCGGCTTATGGCGGCAGCGAGAGCGCTCGGCGCTATTCGCCGCTCGCCCAGATCACGCCCGACAATGTCGCTCGGCTCGAACGCGCGTGGGTTTTCAATACCGGCGAGCTTCCCGAACAGCGCTACGGCGCCGAGACCACCCCTCTCAAGGTCGGCGACTCGCTCTACCTGTGCACCGGCAAGAACGTCATGATCGCGCTCGACCCGGTCACCGGCCGCCAGCGCTGGCGCTTCGACCCGCAGGTCGCCGACGAGTGGATCCCCTACACCGCCGCCTGCCGCGGAGTGTCCTACTACGCCGTGCCCGGCGCCGATCCGAACAGCCTGTGCGCGGCGCGAATCATCGAAGGCACCCTCGACGGCCGCCTGATCGCGGTCGACTCCCGAACCGGCCGGCCTTGTCCGCAATTCGGCTCGAACGGACAGGTCGACATCAAGGCGGGGATGGGTCCGGTCTTCCCCGGGATGGTGTCGATCAACTCGCCGCCGACCATCGTCAGGGGCGTCGTCGTCACCGGCCACCAGGTGCTCGACGGTCAGCGCCGCGATGCGCCGTCGGGAGTCATCCAGGGCTTCGATGCCGTCACCGGCGCCAAGCGCTGGGCGTGGGACATGGTCCATCCCGACTGGACCGGCGATCCGCCGGCCGGCCAGATGTACGCACGCGGCACCCCCAACATGTGGACCATCGCCAGCGGCGACGAGCAGCTCGGCCTGGTCTATCTGCCGATGGGCAATTCGGCGGTCGATTACTGGAGCTCGAGCAGGACTCCGCAGGAGAATCGCTACGCCACCTCGCTGGTCGCTCTCGACGTCACGACCGGCCGCCCGAGCTGGAGTTTCCAGGCCGTCCACAACGACGTGTGGGACTATGATTTCGGCGGCCAGGCGACGCTCGTCGACTTTCCGGTAGGGCAGGGACGGGTGCCCGCCCTCGTCCTCCCGAGCAAGCAGGGCGACATCTACATCCTCGACCGCCGTACCGGCCGGCCTCTCTTCCCGGTTCAAGAGCGCCCGGTTCCGCAGGGCGGAGTCGAGCCGGAGCAGCGCTCGGCGACCCAGCCTTTCTCGGCCTATCACACGCTCGCTTTCCCCGCCCTCACCGAGCGCGACATGTGGGGGATGTCGCCGATCGACCAGATGGTCTGCCGGATCCAGTTCCGCCGAGCCTCCTATGAGGGGCCGTACACGCCGCCGGTCTCGGATCGCCGCTCGGTCGAATATCCCGGCTACAATGGCGGCACCGACTGGGGCGGAGTGGCCGTCGATCCGGTCCGCGGAGTGATCGTCGCCAACTATAATGACATGCCCAATTATGTGCGCCTCGTCCCGCGCGCGGAGGCTGACCGGCTAGGCTGGGCGCCGCGAAGCGAGGCGCGCGGCGGCAGCATGGGCAGCGGCGCCGAAGGTGCCGGCGACCCGCAATGGGGCTCGCCTTATGCGGTCGACGTCAATGCCGGCTGGCGGCTGCCCTTCACCGGCCTATTGTGCAAGGAGCCGCCCTACGGCGGCATCCGCGCCATCGAGCTGTCGACCGGCCGGACCATCTGGGACCGCCCGCTCGGCACCGCGCGCCGCAACGGTCCGTGGGGCATCCCGTCGATGCTCCCCTTCAACATCGGCACTCCCAACAACGGCGGAGCGGTGGTGACCGCCGGCGGCCTCGTCTTCATCGCCGCGGCGACCGACGACCTCATCCGCGCCATCGACATCCGAACCGGCGATACCCTTTGGCAGGATGCCCTTCCCGCGGGCGGCCAGGCGGGGGCGATGACCTATGAAGCCAATGGCCGCCAATATGTGGTGATCATGGCCGCCGGCCATCACTTCATGGAGACGCCCGGCGGCGACTCGCTGATCGCCTATGCGCTTCCGCAATGAGTCCCGTTTTCGCCGCCTTCAGTCGAGGCCGAACCGGCGCCGCCAGCTGTCGTCGAGCAGGTCCTGAACCTCTTCATGCTTCTTGATGTAGGCGGCGAAGAAGGGACAAATCGGAATGACCTTGAGCCCGCGTTCCCGCGCCGCGGCGAGGCCGGCGCGGATCAGCGCCGATCCGACGCCCTTGCCCTCATGCTCCGGCGGCACCTCGGTATGGGTGAACATGATCGTCCCGTTGGGGAGGGTATATTCGGCGATCGCCAAGGCATCGCCAAGGTCGATCTCGAAGCGGCGGCGCTCTTCATTGTCGCTCACCACCCACTCGGTCCTGCCGCTCTCTTCCCGTTCCATCAGCGGCAATGTAGGCCTCGCGCTGGGCGGAGGGAACCGGCCAACACGGCTATCGTTGCGGGAGCAACATGGTAGTCCTCGGGTGCTTCAACGCAGGAGGTTCGAATGATCGACGAAGTCGGGATCACGCGCCGGGCGCCCTATGCCCTCGCTCTGCTGCGCATCGTCACCGGGCTGATCTTCCTTGAGCACGGGACCCAGAAGTTCCTCGGCTTTCCCGCCGGCGACATGGCCGGAATCGGGTGGGCCTTCGCCGATCTCGGCGCCTTCGCCGGGATCGTCGAGCTTGTCGCCGGCTTTCTGATCGCGATCGGCCTCTTCACGCGCCCCGCGGCCTTCATCGCGTCGGGCACAATGGCGGTCGCTTATTGGTACGCGCACGCGCCGATGGGGCCGTTCCCGGTCAACAATATGGGCGACGCCGCGATCCTCTACTGCTTCGTCTTCCTCTATCTCGTCTTCTCCGGCCCCGGTGCGTGGAGCGTCGACGGAATGATGAGGTCGCGCACGCACGTCGACGCGACCGCCCGGCCCTAGCTTGCGAAGGGCGAGGCGGGCCTTTTTCGACAATGGTGATGCGGCGGCGGGCGGGGCGACCCCGGCCGCCGCGCCGCCTCCCGCTCCGTCCGGGGTTCATCTCCTTCCGGGAGCGCACGAGGCCTTCGCCGCCCGGGTCATGCTCGCAAGGGCCGCCAAGCGCAGCATCGATGCCCAATATTATATCTGGCACGGCGATCTCACCGGCTCGCTGCTGTTCGGCGAGCTCCTCGCGGCCGCTGAGCGCGGAGTCCGGGTCCGCCTTCTTCTCGACGATCACAACACGTCCGGCCTCGATCCGACCATCGCCGCGCTCGACTCCCATCCGAACATCGAAGTGCGGCTGTTCAATCCGTTCCGGATCCGCAAGCCGCGCCTGCTCGCTTTCCTGATCGACTTCCGCCGCCTCAACCGGCGAATGCACAACAAGTCTTTCACCGTCGACGGCGAGGCTACGATCGTCGGCGGCCGCAATGTCGGCGACGAATATTTCGGCGCGGGCGAGGGCGCCCTGTTCGTCGATCTCGACGTGCTCGCCATAGGGCCGGTGGTGGAGGAGGTCTGCAACGACTTCGATCGCTACTGGACCAGCGCTCCGGCCGATCCCGCGAGCAAGGTCGTTGCTCCGCTCCGGGCCGCGCAGCGGAAGGATGTCGAGGCTCGCCTCGCCGCCAAGGCGTCGGATCCCAAGGCGCTCGCCTATCTCGCGGCGGTGGGCGAGCTGCCGAAGCCGGAGCAATTGCCGTTCGAATGGGCGCCGGTGCGGATGGTCAGCGACAATCCCGTCAAGGTCCTCGGCCGGGCGCGCCGCCGCGAGCTCATCCTTCGCAAGATGGTCGCGACGATGGGCGATCCGCGGCGGCGGGTCGACCTCGTCTCCGGCTATTTCGTCCCGACCCGGACTGGAACGCGCTCGCTAGCCGCGCTCGCCAGGCGCGGGGTCGACGTCAACATCCTCACCAATTCGCTCGAAGCGACCGACGTCCCCATCGTCCACGCCGGCTACGCAAAGTGGCGCAAGAAGCTGCTCCGGGCGGGGGTGCGGATCTTCGAGCTTCGCCGTCCCGACGCAGCGGCGCGGCCGCCGCGCCCGGCCAGGCGACGGCCGGGCACGGGCAGCGC
>JAEZHP010000096.1 GCA_023416515.1 Pseudomonadota bacterium
GGCTTCCGCCGGGCGGGACCTCAGCTGCTCCGGGTCGACATGGCCGAGCGGCTCGCAGCCCATGCCCATGAGGCGCGCGCCGGCAAGCAGGAGTCGGTCGTCAACGACGCGCTCGTCACCTCGCTCGGCCTCGCGCCCGATGCGCTGACCAAGCTGATGCGCGACGTCGGCTTCCGTGCCGAAGGCGAGGAGCGCGGCTGGGTGTGGCGAGGCCGCGGCCGCCGCCGCAAGGACAGCGCCGGTCCCGTCTCCCCGGCCTTCGCCGCGCTCGCGGGGCTGGCGCGTGGCTGAACCCGGCGAACCGCGCTTGAGGCTCGACAAGTTCCTGTGGTTCGCGCGGATCGTGAAGACCCGGTCGGCAGCACAGGCGCTGGCCGAGGACGGCCGGCTTCGGCTCAACGGCCGGGTCATCGACCGAAGCCATGCGCCGGTCGGAATCGGCGACGTGCTGAGCTTCGCAATCCACGGCAAGGTGCGGGTGCTCAGGATTGGGGCGCTCCCGGCCCGCCGCGGACCGCCGGCCGAAGCGCGCGCCCTCTATGACGAGATCGAGGGTTAGTCTTTTATCCGGCGCGGTTGCCGGGCCGGCAGGCTTCGCCCGCCTCGCAACCGCTAGGCCGCGGCCTGGCTCGGGATGACCTCCCCGAAGGCCTGGCCCACCGAAGCGAAGCCATAGGGTTTGGAGACGATCCGGAACTTGTTGGCCGCGCCGCGCACCACTTCCTCGCTGTAGCCGCTGGCGAGCAGGATCGGCAGGTCGGGAAATTCCTCGCGGACCCGGTTGGCGAGCTCGATCCCGCTCATCCCCGGCATCACCACGTCGGTGAAGAGAAGGTCGAAGCTCTCCTTGGCGAGGATGGCAAGAGCGGCCTCGCCCGATTCCGCGCTCGTCACATGGCAACGCATCTCCTCGAGGAGATGCTCGGCGAAGTGGCGAACCTGCTCGTTATCCTCGACCAGAAGCACCCGAAGGCCGGCGAAGGGCAGGGTCGGGGCCTCCGCGCTTTCAGCTTCCGCCTCGGCCTTGTCGCTTCGCGGCAAGACGATGCACAGGCGCGTTCCCTTGCCGGGGTTGGAGAAGATCTCGGCGCGGCCGCCGGTCTGGGCCGCGAAGCCGTGGATCTGCGAAAGGCCGAGACCCGTGCCCTTGCCCACCGGCTTGGTCGTGAAGAAGGGCTCGAAGACGCGCTCGACCACCTCGGACAGCATGCCCTCGCCAGTGTCCTCTATCTCGACCGAGACCTCGTTGCTGTCGGGGCGGTTGCGCGTGCGCAGAACCAGGGTGCCGCCCTCGGGCATCGCGTCGCGCGAGTTGATCGCTGCGTTGAGCAATGCGGTCTCGAGCTGGGTTACATCGACCTCGACCAGCCAGAGATCGGGGTCGAGATCGATCGCGACCTCATATTTGCTCCCGAAAGTGCGCTGGACCATCTCCGCGAAGGCGTCGAGGCGGACGTTGAGCTGAAGCACTTCCGGCTTCAGCGCCTGGCGCCGGCCGAAGGCGAGGAGGTGGCTGGTGAGCGCGGTCGCCCGGTCGGTCGTCTCGATAATCGAACCGAGATAGCGCTCGCGTTTCTCGACGCTTAGGCCCGGTCGAAGCAGAAGCTCCGCCGACCCCCTGATCACCGTCAGCAAATTGTTGAAATCGTGGGCGATTCCGCCGGTGAGCTCGCCGAGCGCCTGAAGCTTTTGCGACTGGTAGAGCGCAGCGCGCGCTTCCTCGAGCGCCTCCTCGGCCTTCTTGCGCTCGGTGATGTCGCGAGTGACCTTGGCATAGCCGGTCAGCTCGCCCGCCTCGTCGTAGATCGGGTCGAGAAGGACGCTCGCCCAGAAACGGGTGCCGTCCTTGCGGACACGCCACGCTTCCTTCTCATATTTGCCGGTCCGCCGCGCCGTCTCAAGCGCGCGCTCCGGCTCGCCGGCCGCGCGGTCTTCCTCGGTGTAGAAGCGCGAGAAATGCTGGCCGACGATCTCCTCGGCACCATAGCCCTTGATGAGCTGCGCGCCGGAATTCCAGTTCGTCACCCGGCCTTCGCTGTCGAGCATGTAGATGGCGTAGTCCTTGACGCCCTGGACGAGCATCCGGAACCGCTCTTCGCTCTCGCGAAGCGCGTGCTCCGCGCTTCGCCGCTCGGTGAGGTCGCGGGTGATCTTGGCGTAGCCGACGACGTTGCGGTTGGCGTCGTAGATCGAGTCGACGACGACATGGGCCCAGAAGCGAGAGCCGTCCTTGCGCATCCGCCAGCCCTCGCCCTCGAACCGGCCTTCGCGGGCGGCGGTGGCGAGGATCTGGTTCGGAAGGCCGGCCTCGCGGTCCTCGGGAAGGAAGAAGCTGGCATAAGGCCTGCCGATGATCTCCTCGGCTTCATAGCCCTTGAACCGCTTGGCGCCCGGGTTCCAGGTCGCGATCGTGCCGTCGGCGTCGATCATGTAGATCGCGTAGTCGACCACCGAGTTAACGAGCAGCTGGAAGCGCTGCTCCTGGAGGTCGGCGGTCGGTTGAGCCATCACGAATCCCGCGTTCGGCGCCGCGATTCACGCGCGCCATCAACTGTCCCGCCGCCCGGCACGGGGTCCTAACCGTACCGACGTACGATTCCAACGCGTTTTAAGGCGCTTCGGGTCCCGCAGCGAACCGCCGGACACAAGGTGCGTTGACGAGGCGCAGGGGCGCCGCCTAGGGATTGCCCGTCCCCTCGGGAGAGAAGCGAGAAACCATGACCTACGTCGTCACCGATGCCTGCATCCGCTGCAAATATATGGACTGCGTGGAAGTGTGCCCGGTCGATTGCTTCTACGAGGGCGAGAACATGCTGGTGATCAATCCCAGCGAGTGCATCGACTGCGGCGTTTGCGAGCCCGAGTGCCCGGCGGAGGCGATCCTTCCCGACACCGAGAACGGCCTCGAGAAATGGCTCGAGCTCAACGCGACCTATTCGGCGGAGTGGCCCAACATCACCCGCAAGAAGGACAGCCCGGCGGACGCCGACGAGTTCAAGGGTCAGGACGGCAAGTTCGACAAGTTCTTCTCCGCCGAGCCCGGCGAAGGCGACTGATCCGGCGCACCTGCGCCTGACTTGGCGAGGCAATCCAGTCGCTTCCACGTGCGCCTCCGGCGCGCGGCCCTAGCTTTTTGACGACGGCGGTGCTATATAGACCGAGCCGGCGCGTGCAGCCGCCGGTTTCGCATCTGGGCAGACAACGATGCGCCGCACGACCCGAGCTGGTCGCGGCGCCGTCCAAATTAACGGGAAGGCTTGATTGATGGCAGCGAAGGCGTTGAGCTTCGACGTTGGCGATTTTGTTGTTTACCCCAAGCACGGCGTCGGCCGTGTCATCGAGCTGCAAAGCACCGAGATTTCCGGGATGCGTCTGGAGCTGTACGTGCTCCGCTTCGAGAAGGAGCGAATGACGCTTCGGGTCCCGACCAATAAGGCCGAGAGCGTCGGCATGCGCAAGCTGTCGTCCGACAAGACGATGCAGGAAGCGCTCACCACGCTGAAGGGCAAGCCTAAGGTGAAGCGCACCATGTGGTCGCGCCGCGCCCAGGAATATGAAGCGAAGATCAACTCGGGCGACCTCGCGTCGATCGCCGAGGTGGTGCGCGACCTGTTCCGCCCCGAGGACGCCCCGGAGCAGAGCTATTCCGAGCGCCAGATCTTCGAGGCCGCCTCGACCCGCCTCGCCCGCGAGCTGGGCGCGATGGAGCAGATCGACGAGAAGGCCGCGCTCGAGAAGCTTCTCGACATCCTCAACAAGGCGTGGCTGGTTCACAACAAGGCCAAGGCGACGGAGGAGGACGCCGAATAACCGGCTCCTTCATCTTCTGATCCTGCCAAGAGGGCGGCCCCTGACCGGGCCGCCCTTTTCGCATCTTGCCCCGGCCGCGCTGCGAGTGTATTGTGACAGCAACACAGCAGGGGAGAGAATCATGCGGGCGATCTTGGCGGCCTTGACCGGAGCGGCGGCGCTCGCCGGCTGCAACGTGACCGGAACCGATGCTCGGGCGATCGAATCGAGCGGCGTGCAGGGCGCGCGCGACTTCCAGGTCGGCCAGTTCGAGACCGTCTCGCTCGCCGGCTCCCACAACGTCATCGTCACCGTCGGCGGAGCGCCGTCGGTCCGCGCGGAGGGAGACACCGGGGTGCTCGAGCGCCTCGACATCCGGGTCGAGGGCGGCGAGCTTCGAATTGGCACCCAGCGCGGCTTCAGCTTCCGCGGCCCTGGCCGGGTCACGATCCACGTCACCACCCCGAGCCTCCGTGGCGCGGAGATCGCCGGCTCCGGCGACATGCAGGTGAGCGCGCTTCAGACCCAGCGTTTCGACGGCGAGATCGCCGGCTCGGGCAACCTCATCCTCCAGCAGCTTCGAGCCGAGGCGGCGGAGTTTGAAATCGCCGGCTCCGGCAATGTCCGCGCCGCCGGCCAGGTCCGCGAGGCCAAGGTCGAGGTGATGGGTTCCGGCAACGCCGACCTCAGTGGGCTCCAGGCTCAAGACGCGGACGTGTCGATCGCCGGAAGCGGCGACGCTCGCATGCACGCTTCCGGCGCCGCGCGCGTATCGATCATGGGATCGGGCAACGTCACCGTGGCCGGCGGCGCGCGCTGCAACGTCAGCAAGATGGGCAGCGGGGACGTGCGCTGCGGCTGAACCCGCCTCTCCCCTTGGGGAGAAGAATCTAGATCAGCGCAAGCGCGACGAGGGTTCGGGCCAGGGCAGGCGGAAGTTCCGCCTCGACGTCGCCCTCGGCCAGGTCCGCCGGAGCGTCCTCTCCCTGCAGGTAGCGCCACCCCTGGTGGGCGCGCTTTGGATGGGGCCGCACCGGCACCAGTTCGGAGCTCAGCCGGATGATCGTCCGGCGATCCTCCTCGCGCTCCTCGAAGCCCAGGATTGTCTGGCGAGCGGTGATCCGGTGCTGGAGGATCCAGAAAATCGATCCACCGATCAGCTCGTCGGCACGCTTGGGGCGGAAGCGGGTGACGATCGGCACGATCCCGGCAGCCGCGCGGGCGGCCTGACGCCTGCGAAGCGCGTCGAGGCTGGCGCAGCCGACGGCGACCTTGCTGATGTTGAGGCTGGACACAGCCTCCCATTGCCGAATTTGCCCGCTTCTATCAATGGCTTGCGTTCAGCATTGACGGTTAACCATTGCACTGCATGATGCGCCTCATGCTCCGCTCCCTCGCCGCTATCTTCGCCATCGTCTCAGCCGCCCTCGGAGCGAGCGCCGCCACGGCGGCCGACCGCCGTTATGCGGTTCAGGACTTCGACCGGATCGTCGTAGAGGGTCCGTTCCAGGTCCGACTCGTCACCGGCCGAAACACCTCGGCAAGCGCCCAGGGCGCCCAGCAGGCCCTCGACTCGCTCGTCGTCGACGTCCAGGGCACGACGCTTCGCATTCGTCGCAACCAGACCGCCTGGACCGGCGCTCCCTCGCGGCCGGTGGCTCCGGCCACCGTCACGGTTTCGACCCGAGTCCTTCGATCGGCGCGGGTCGTCGGCAGCGGCCAGCTCGAGATCAGCGGTCTCGCAGGCCAGCGCATCGACCTCGTCGTCCAGGGCAGCGGGCGCCTCAGCGCAACCGGGATCGACGCCGACAATCTCTCCGCCGGCCTCACCGGCTCAGGCAGCATGGCGCTCGCCGGAACCGCGGAAACCTTCACCGCCGACCTTCAAGGTTCCGGCTCCCTGATCGCGCCCGGCTTCAGCGTGGAAACCGGGACCATATCGGCCGTGACCACCGGCGACGTCGTTCTTCACGCCCGCCGGGCGATCACCGTCAACGCCAACGGCTTGGGCCAAGTCGCCATCGCCGGACGCCCGGCCTGCACCGTCCGCGGTCCCGGCGCCAGCGAAGTGCGCTGCGGCGTCGAGCGGTGATTCAGCGCCCCCGCACCGGAAATCTCTGAGCGCATTGGTCGAGCAGGGAGGTCGGCGTTCCGGCGAGGAAGCCCTGTAGCCGGTAGCGTTCGCCCAACTGGTCGGCCTGTGCGTTGCTCTGCGCGCGCCGAGTAAGCTCCGGCGCGGCCGCGGCGAGCGCCCGCTCGGCGAGATCGGAAGCGGCGACCGCCTCGCGCGGGAAATCGGCGGCCGTTCGCGCAACGAAGTCGGCGAGGCCGAAGCAGATCATCCCCGCCTCGAACGGCGCCTCAGGAAGCCGTCCGGCGGGGCGCTGAGTCTCAGGGAAGGCAGCGGCGCAGTTGGCCATGGGCGCCTGCCAGTCCTGCTCGCGAAGCGCGACATTGGCGACTGCGGCGCGGCGGCCGACCTCGTCCAGGGCGCCAAGATCGAGCCGATCGCGACCGCGGGCGCCCGCGATCATCCCGTAGTGAAGGATCTGAAGGAAGCCGTCGAAGCTTCCCGGCGGAGTCGCGCTGTCGGGGGCGCGCAGCCGCATCACATGGACGGCGCTGCACAGGCCGGCCTGCGCCCTGAGATCGTTCGGCCATTCAGGCGCGCGCTTCTGGCACCCGGCGAGAGCGAGGGCCGCGAGCCCGAGCCAGGCGCCCCTCACCCCACCAGCCCCGACGCGACGGCCAGGCCGAGGAAGGCGAAGAAGCCCATCGAATCGGTGATCATCGTCAGGAACACCGACGAGGCGACGGCCGGGTCCTGGCCCCAGCGGTCGAGCGCGACGGGCACCAGCACCCCGGCAAGCCCGGCAACCATGATGTTGATCAGCATCGCCGCGGCGATCACTCCGCCGAGCATGGGATTGGAGAAGACCAGCGCAGCGCCGATCCCGATCAAGACCGCGATGGTGACCCCGTTGAGAAGCGCCACCCTGATCTCGCGCCAGACGGTGCGCAGGCTGTTGGAGCGGGTGAGCTGGTTCATCGCAAGCGCTCGGACCGCGACCGCCATGGTCTGGGTGCCGGCATTGCCGCCGATCGAGGCGACGAGCGGCATCAGAACCGCAAGCGCGACCATCTGCTCGATCGCCCCGCCGAACATCGCGATGATGAAGGAGGCGACCAGCGCCGTGCCGAGGTTTGCGATCAGCCAGCGCACCCGCGCACGGTAGCTGTCGCGGATCGGCTGGTTGATGTCGCCCTCTTCGCCGGCGCCCGACATGAGGAGGACGTCCTCGCTGGCTTCCTCCTGGATGATGTGGACGACGTCGTCGACGGTGATCATTCCGACGAGCCGGCCGCTCTGGTCGACGACCGCGGCTGAGATAAGCGCGTATTTCTGGAACCGGAGGGCGACCTCTTCCTGGTCCATGTCGACCGGGATCAGGGTCTGCTCGCGCTGCATGAGGTCGCCGACCAGGATCGTGCGCGGGGCACGAAGGATCCACGACAGCAGGATCGTGCCGACCGGATGATGCTGGGGATCGACGACGAAGATTTCCCAGAAATCGGTCGGAAGATCGTCCTGGCCGCGAAGGAAGTCGATGACGTCGCCGACCCGCCAATGTTCGGGCACGGCGACGACGTCGCGCCGCATCAGTCGGCCGGCGGATTCCTCCGGGAAGGACAAAGCTTCCTCGATCGCCGCGCGATCGTCGGGATCGAGAGCGCGGAGCACCGCGCGCTGCTCGTCCTCCTCGAGATCCTCAATGATCGCGACGGCGTCGTCTGTCTCGAGCTCGCCTGCGATTTCGGCGACCTGGATTGGCGAGAGGGCGTCGATCAGCTCCTCGCGCACCCAGTCGTTCATCTCGGCGAGCACTTCGCCGTCGAGCTTCTCGGCAAGCGCCGCGGCCAGCCGGCGCCGCTCGTCCCTGTCGACCAGCTCGAACAGGTCGGCGAGGTCGGCTGGGTGGAGCGGATCGACGAGATCGCGAGCGCCCTCGTCGTCGCCTTCCGCGACGCGGGCGAGAACCGCGCTGACGAATTCCGGCTTCAGGCGGTCGTCGGCGTCGTGGCGGGATTCCGCCTGCGCCTCGTGATGGCCCTCGCCTGCATCCGCGACGTCGCCCGGCGGCGTTTCGAGTTCTTCGCTCACACGCCTCCTCCCGCCGCTTGAGGTCCGGAGGGGTTCCTAGGCGCGCCAAAAGCCTGCCGCAACCCGCGCATGTTTCCGAAACTCTCCGCTCGTCCCGAGCCCTTCGACGCCGCCTGCGGCGCCGCTCTGGATAAACTGCGTCGAGGGGCGCCCGCGCCAGAGTCCGTGCCAACGCCCCTCGACTTCGCTCGGGACGAGCGATGATCTTGGTGCTAACGGGCGCTTCGAAACAAGGAGTCCAAAATGGCCGACGAACTCAATACCCTCGTTCTCAACCTCGACAGCGGCGGCGACGTCGTGATCAAGCTTCGCCCCGACCTCGCCCCGGGCCATGTCGAGCGGATCAAGGAGCTGACCCAGGAAGGCTTCTACGACGGCGTCGTCTTCCACCGCGTCATCGACGGCTTCATGGCGCAGGGCGGCGACCCGACCGGCACCGGAATGGGCGGCTCGGAGCGGCCCGACCTCAAGGCCGAGTTCAGCCGCGAGCCGCATGTGCGCGGAGTGGCTTCGATGGCGCGGGCCCAGAACCCCAATTCGGCCAACAGCCAGTTCTTCATCTGCCTCGACGACGCGCGCTTCCTCGACGGCCAGTACACGGTGTGGGGCGAAGTCGTCGAAGGCATGGAGCATGTCGACGCCCTTCCCAAGGGCGAGCCGCCGCGCACCCCCGGCAAGATCGTCAAGGCGTCGCTGAGGGCGTGATTGAATGACTCGGCTCGTCACCCTGATCACCGGCGCCTCCGCCGGTCTGGGTGCCGAGTTCGCTCGGGTCTGCGCGCGCCGGGGGGAGAGTCTCGCCCTCGGCGCGCGCCGCCGCGACCGCCTCGAGGCTCTCCAGCAGACACTGGGCGGCGACGTCCACATCTTGGAGGCAGACCTCTCCAGGCCCGGAGCCGGGGCCAGCCTCGTCGAGCAGCTCGGCGCCGAGGGGCTCGAGGTTGCAACCCTTATCAACAATGCCGGCTTCGGGCTCTCCGGCCGCTTCGAGGCTCAGGACTGGGCGCGGCAGGCCGAGATGATCGACCTCAACGTCCGCGCTCTCACCGAATTGTGCCGGGCCGTTCTTCCCGCAATGCGCGCCCGCGGCAGCGGTGCCATCCTCAACGTCGCCTCGACAGCGGCCTTCCAGCCCGGCCCCAACATGGCGGTCTATTACGCGACCAAGGCCTATGTCCTGTCGCTGACCGAGGCGCTTTACGAGGAGCTGAAAGGAAGCGGAATCCGAGTCACGGCGCTCTGCCCCGGTCCGACCGACACCGAATTCTTCGACGTTGCAGAGGTCAGGGGCGGGCCGCTTCGCCGAATGGCGGGCGACGCCGCGAGCGTCGTTCGCGACGGGCTCGCGGGCCTCGATCGAGGCAAGGCCGTCGTCATTCCCGGCGCCCGCAACAAGGTCGGTGCCCAGGTCCACCGCTTCCTTCCCCGCGCCGCGATGCGCCGGATCATCGCTCGGCTGAAGGCGGACTGACGACCCGGCCGAGGAACGACGCGCGGGCCGATACGTTTTTCCAGGCACCGAAGGCAGGCAGCCATCGTCCGGCCAAGTGGCCGGGTCCAGGGCAGGATCGCCGACGACGTCTCACGACGCGCAGGCGATCCTGCCCTTCGCCATTCCTATCGGTCGTTGTCGCCCGCCACCTCTTCGACCAGCCAGTCGTGGAACAGCCTCACTGGGCGCCGTCCGAGCGCGGCGCGGCGGCAGGTGAACCAGTAGCTGTAGGGGCTCGGCGCGGAATCGAAGAGCTGGACGAGGCGCGGGTCGCGCGCCGCCTCCAGGTGGGTCTCGAACATGAAGGCGACGCCGAGGCCCTGAGCCGCCGCCTCGAGGATGAGCTGGCCGGAATCGAAATGGTCGACCGCGGCGGGCTCGAGGTCGGGCATCCCGATCGTCTCGCGCCACAGCTCGAAGGTGTCGGCGAGGTCGCGGTGGATCAGCACGGTGGTTCGGGCGAGGTCGCTCGGCTCGCGAACCGCGTCCGGCCCCTCGACCATCGTGCGGGCGCCGATGGCGACGGCGCGGTTGCCCCCGAGCCGGCGCGCATAGAGGCCGTGATTGACCTCCTTCGCGAGCACGATGGCAGCATCCAGTCCCTCGTCGAGGCGGGCCAGGGCGTAAGGGGCCGTGTCGATGTCGATGTGAAGATCGGGATGGAGCGCGCGGAGTGTCGGAAGATGGGGCATCAGGCGTTGCGATGCATAGAGCGGGAGCACGCCGAGGCGGAGCCGCATCAGCTCGTTCTCGCCGCTCGCCTCTTCCATCGCCAGGGTGAGCGAGTCGAGCGCGGGCCCGATCGCAGCGAGCAGCCGCTCGCCGTCGGCGTTGAGGAGGATCGACTGGTGACGCCGCTCGAACAGCGGCCGGCCGACATGGCGCTCGAGCGCCTGAACCCGCCTGGTCAGCGCCGGCGAGGACAGTGCCAGCGCCTCCGCGGCAGCCTTGACCGAGCCGAGCCGGGCGACCTGGACGAACGCCTCGATCCCCGTCAGTGGCGGCAACCGCTTCATCGCAATGCCTTTTCCGAGCGGCGATGCTGCGCCGCACCAGCCGCAGACTTCTGCGGTTTTTAGAGCCATACAGGCGATTGCAAAACTTGCAACCTGGCCGACTTCTTTCGCATTTGCACAATCATGCTGCACCTGCGAAGAAGTCCCTGCCTTTCAGGCATCCTCTCCTAAAAAACTTTTCCAAGGCCGGGCTCGTCCCGGCCTCTTTTTTTGCCCGGAGATGCGGCCCCGCCCGCCGCCGGCGTCGGGCCGCGCGGGTTTCAATTTGCCACCATTCGGCCTAGGTAATCGGGGAACGTTTTCCCCAGACCTTCGAGTGACAGCGATATGCCCAACGACCGCCCAAGCGCGCTTGCCGAGTTCAAGCGGATGATCGGCTGGATCGCTCTGATCGGCGTGGTGATGACCGCCGGCGCGATCTGGTATCTCTCGCTCTACGGGCCGCTTCGGGTCCACATGGTGGTCGCGACCATCGCCGGCGTGTTTCTGTCGGTCCTGCTCGGCTGCGGCCTGTTCGCCGCCGCCTTCTACAGCGACAAAAGCGGCCATGACGAGAATGTCCGCGACGCCACCAGCCGGGACCGCGACGAATAGCGCCATATTCCCGCTGCCCGCGCGCCGAGCGCCCGCGATTTTTGAACCGTCGGCTGGACGCACCGTTTCCCATCCCTATGTGGGGCGCATCTGGGAGACATTGAATGGCGGACGAAGAGACACCTGCGGGCAAGCTCCAGGTTGCGACGATGCGCCCCGACGACAGCGGCCGCGGGATCGCCCGGCTGCCGCGGGCGGTGATGAACGCTCTGGGCCTCGCCGAGGGTGACGTCGTCGAGATCGTCGGCAAGCGCACCACTCCCGCCCGAGCGATCGGCCCCTATCCGGAGGACGAAGGACTCGACATCATCCGCCTCGACGGCCTCCAGCGCGCCAATGCCGAGATCGGCTCAGGCGATTTCGTCAGCGTTCGCCGAGCCGAATCCAAGGCCGCCCAGCGTGTCGTCTTCGCTCCGGCCCAGAAGAATCTCCGCCTCCACGGCTCGGCAGGGGCGCTGAAGCGAAGCTTCGGAATGAAGCCGGTCACCGCGGGCGACATCGTCGCCACCACCGGCCAGCAGCAGGTGATGCGCGGCGACATCCCGCCCGAGCTTCGCCAGATGCTCACCGCGCCCGCCTACGCGCTCCAGGAGATCCGGCTGCTCGTCGTCTCGACGACCCCCAAGGGTATCGTCCATATCGACGCCAATACCGAGGTCGAGCTCCGCCCCGAATATACAGAGGCCAAGGAAACCACCCGGCGCGCCGACGTCACCTATGACGACCTCGGCGGCATCGGAACCACGATTGACCAGCTCCGCGAGATGGTCGAGCTTCCGCTTCGCTATCCGGAGATCTTCGAGCGGCTCGGGGTCGATCCGCCCAAGGGCGTCCTCCTCCACGGCCCGCCCGGCACCGGCAAGACCCGCCTTGCCCGCGCAGTCGCCAATGAGAGCGACGCGAGCTTCTTCCACATCGCCGGCCCGGAGATCATGGGATCGGCCTATGGCGAGAGCGAAAAGCGCCTTCGCGACCTGTTCGAGGAAGCCGGCAAGAACGCGCCGTCGATCATCTTCATCGACGAGATCGATTCGATCGCTCCCAAGCGCGGCCAGGTCCAGGGCGAGACCGAGAAGCGGCTCGTCGCCCAGCTCCTGACGCTTCTCGACGGCCTCGCGCCGCGCCAGAACACGGTTGTGATCGCCGCCACCAACCGGCCCGAGGCCCTCGACGAGGCGCTTCGCCGGCCCGGCCGCTTCGACCGCGAGATCATCATCGGCGTTCCGGACGAGAATGGCCGCCGGGAGATCCTCGGGATCCACACCCGCGGCATGCCGCTGGAAGAAGGAATCGACCTCAAGCAGCTCGCCAAGCAGACCTACGGCTTCGTCGGCGCCGACCTCGCGGCGCTGGTGCGCGAGGCAGCGATCGACGCGGTTCGGCGGATCATGCCCAAGCTGAACCTCGAGGAAGGCACGATCCCGCCGGAGGTTCTCGACAATCTCTCGGTGACCGCCAGCGACTTCGAGCAGGCGCTCAAGCGGGTCCAGCCTTCCGCGATGCGCGAGGTCATGGTCCAGAAGCCCGACATCCGCTGGGACGATATCGGCGGAGTCGACGAGGCGCGCGAGCGGCTTCGCGAAGGGGTCGAGCTTCCGCTCAAGCATCCCGACGCGTTCCGCCGGATCGGCATCCGCCCGGCGAAGGGCTTCCTTCTCTATGGGCCTCCGGGGACCGGCAAGACCCTGCTCGCCAAGGCGACGGCGCGCGAGGCGGAGGCGAACTTCATCGCCACCAAGTCGTCCGACCTCCTGTCCAAATGGTATGGCGAGAGCGAGCAGCAGATCGCCCGGCTGTTCGCCCGCGCCCGCCAGGTCGCCCCGACCGTGATCTTCATCGACGAATTGGACAGCCTGGTGCCGGCGCGCGGCGGCGGCCTCGGCGAGCCGCAGGTCACCGAGCGGGTGGTCAACACCATCCTCGCCGAGATGGACGGGCTCGAGGAGCTTCAGTCCGTCGTCGTCATCGGGGCGACCAACCGGCCCAACCTGATCGACCCGGCGCTCCTTCGCCCGGGCCGCTTCGACGAGCTTATCTACGTGTCGGTCCCCGACCGGCCCGGCCGGCGCAAGATCCTGGAGATCCATGCCAACGGGATGCCGCTCGCCGAAGATGTCGATCTCGACGATCTCGCCGCGCGCACCGAGCGATTCACCGGCGCCGACCTGGAGGACCTCGTCCGCCGCGCCGGCATGTTCGCGCTTCGCGAATCGATCGAGAGCAACGTCGTGACCATGTTCAACTTCGAGCGCGCCCTCGACGAGACCCGCGCCTCCGTCACGAGCGAGATGGAGGAGGAATATGAGCGGATCCAGGAGCATCTGAAGCAGGACGCGATGAGCGCGAAGGCCGGGGTCGGCTTCATCAGCCCGGGAATGCTCACTCCGAGGCCGGGCGGGA
The DNA here is from genome assembly GCA_023416515.1 of Pseudomonadota bacterium. Lineage (GTDB taxonomy): Bacteria > Pseudomonadota > Alphaproteobacteria > Sphingomonadales > Sphingomonadaceae > Allosphingosinicella. Next base: position 13,454 of record JAEZHP010000096.1, read on the forward strand.
AGGTCGTAGACTGAACGCCGCCCAGCCGGCGAGAGCGAGCATCAGCAGGCCGGTGAGGATGAACGGGATCGACCAGCCAAAGCCGTAGATCGCCACCCCGACCGCGGGGCCGGCGAGATAGGGGATGCCGTTCACCGAGGTGACGATCCCCGCGACCGCGTTCTGCTCGTCCATGGTCACGGCGAGCGATGCGCCGCTGGTGAAGCCGGGCCGGAAGAAGCCGAAGCCGAGCGAGGCGAGAGCGAAGCTCAGGGTCATCGCATAGAGGTTGCCGGTGATCCCGGTCAGGACCGAGCCGGCCGCTGCGAGCACGGATCCCCACACGATCAGCTGCATCGGCGACAGTCCGAGCTGAGGGATCAGCCACCATTGAGCGAGCAGGCTTGCGACCGCTCCGCCGATCAGGACGATCGCGATGTCGTGCTGGGCGTCGGCCGGACTAAGACCCAGCCGGTCGATGACCAGGAAACCGACGACGCTGAGCACCACCGCCTGGCCGTGGCCGCCGATCATCCCGGCGAGCATCCACGGCCACACCCGCGGGTCGCGCCACTTGAGCTTGCCCGGCACGTCCTCGGTCTCCGGCTGCCGTACGCCGGCGGTGGTTCCGATCATCGGATAGTCGGCGATCCGGCCGTGCGCCGGGTTGCGGGGAGTGTCGTCGGGGAGCCGAAGGACGATCAGCGCAAGCACGACGAGGCCGATTCCGGAAAACACGATCAGCGGCGCTGCGAGGCCCAGCGGCGGGAAGATGAAGATCGGTGCGATCGCCGGCCCGATGATTGTCCCAAGCCCGAACGAGGAGGCGATCGCCGCGAGCGCCGCGGTGCGCTGCACCCCGTCCGTGCGAGCGGCGATATAGGCCTGGACCGCGGGCGGCGAGGCCGAGCCCCACCAGCCATAGAGGCCGCGCCCGAGCGTGAAGATCAGGAACACCGCGGTCCCGCCGAGCCATCCGGACAGGCCGGCCGCAAGAACCACTCCGCACACCAGCATCGAGGCGACGAACCCGGCCAGCCCCAGCCGCATCAGCGCTCGCCGGCCGCGCTTGTCGGCGCGCCGAGCCCAGTGCGGCGCCATCACCACCCACAGGATCGCGGACAGGCTGAACGCCGCCGCGACCCAGAGATCCGCGACATCGAGCGCCCGCCCGATCGAGGGAAGAAGCGACTGCATCGCCGTATTGCCTGCGGCGGCGACCAGCATCACCGCGAACAGAAGCGAGAACCGCTCGTGGCCCAGCCCGTAGCCGCCCCTCGTCGAAGCGTCGGGAGGCGGGGATGCGGGTTGGTCGGCCATCCGACCCATCTAGTCTTTCCGGCGCGACCTGAAAGCGGGAAGATCGCGCGAGCAAAGTCGGCCGAGTTCCGGCTGCCAGCGGCCCCGAACGAGAATCATAGGTTCGTTGAAGTATCGTCCTAGAAGAAGTAAAGTAGAGACAGCGACTAGGCCTCGACATCCTTAAATCTAACTCACGTCAGTTTTTGGCGTGATGGTTGGCGTTTCACTGCATCTGTCAAGTGAACAAGGGAGGTGATTATGGCGAGACAGCCTGGATCGGGCGACGAAGGTGCCGGCGAAGGTGCCGGCGATCAACAGGATGGCTTGAAAAGCTTTCTTGTTGGTCTCGCCACCGAGCCGGCCCGGCTCGGGGCGTTTATCCAAAATCCAGAGAGCGAGATGGAGGCCGCCGGCATCGACGAGGCCGATCGCGATATCTTGAGAAGCGGCAACGCCGCCGCGATTCACGGCCGAATCACCGGACAGACCGTCCAATCGCAGCCGCCGATGATCATCCTGATCATCGACGCACAGCAGGCCAAAGGTGGCGAAGCGCCCGCATTGAGTGTGCGCAGCGGCTTTCCACCGATGATCTATGGAGCTCAGCCCGTGACCTATCCACCGATGATCTATGCCGGCCAGCAGGGCGGCTTCCCGATGATGATCTTGCCGCTGGTGATCTTCGCCGGCGCGGAGCAAGGCGGCGGCGAGGCCGCGGCGGCGGCCGCGAGGCTGCTCTTCCCGCAGATCCAGCCCCAATTGGTGGTCCACCCGCAAATCTTCCCGCAGGTGCATCCGCAGATCACCCCGCTGCAGGTCTTCCCCCAGGTCCAGCCGCAGCTCGTCCACCCGCAGATCACGCCGTTGCAGGTGTTCCCGCAGGTCCATCCGCAGATCTTCCCGCAGGTGCATCCGCAGATCACTCCGCTGCAGGTCTTCCCGCAGGTCCACCCGCAAATCTTCCCACAGGTCCACCCGCAAATCTTCCCCCAAGTCCATCCGCAGATCACTCAGGTACAGCTGACGCCGCTTCAGCTGAGCCCGGTTCAGCTGACCCCGCTTCAGCTGGTGAGCCCGCAGCTGGTCTCGCCGACGCTTCGCTAGAACTGCGCCGGACGAACGTCCGAACGCATACTGCCGGCCCGTCGCGAGCCTGCGGCGGGCCGGGCCTTTCCCCGGAGGAGACAGACCATGCCCGAAGGTTCGTTGATCGTCGTCGGCACCGGAATCCGCACCGTCGGGCAGCTCACGCTGGAATCGATCGCCTGGATCAAGCAGGCCGACAAGGTGCTCTACGTGGTCGGCGACCCGATCGCCGAGGCGATGATCCACGAGCTCAACCCCAAAGGCGCGGAATCGCTCTCCGTCTTCTACGGAGTGGGCAAGCAGCGAATCGAGAACTACGAGCAGATGATCGAGCGAATCCTCGAATGCGTGCGTGGGGGAATGATGACCTGCGTCGCCTCCTACGGCCATCCGGGTGTGTTCGTTTACCCCACCCACGAATCGATCCGCCGTGCGCGGGCGGAAGGCTATAGCGCCAAGATGCTGCCGGGGATCTCGGCAGAGGACTGCCTGTTCGCGGACCTCAACGTGGATCCGGGGATATTGGGCTGCCAATCCTATGAAGCCACCGACTTCCTCGCCAACAACCGGGTCATCGACAACAGCAGCGCTCTCATTCTGTGGCAGATCGGGGTGGTGGGCGACGCCACCTTCAAGACCAACGGCTACGATACTTCGGCCATGCCGCTGCTCATCCAGCGCCTCCTCCAATATTATCCGCCCGACCACCCCATCTATCTTTACGAAGCCGCGGTCCTGCCCGGCTGCGAGCCGACGATCATCCCGACGGCGATCAGCAACCTTGCCGGAGTACCGATGTCGGCGGGCTTCACCGCCTATGTTCCGCCGGCGCGGCAGACGGCGAGCGACCCGGTGATGGTCCAGCAGATGCAGGTCCTTCGCGCCGCGGCGAGCTGATCGGCACGGCTTTCGCGGGATGCAGGAAATCGCCTAACGCAGGCTCGTGCCCGTTTCGCGCCTGAGCCTGACGAACTTCCGTTCCTATGCCGACCTGGTGATCCGCCCGGGGCCGGGGCTGGTCGTGCTCACCGGCGAGAACGGCGCAGGCAAGACCAACATCCTCGAGGCGGTTTCGCTGCTCGCCCCCGGCCGAGGCCTTCGCGGCTCGGCGCTGAGCGAGATGGCGAGGAGTGACGGCCCCGGCGGGTTCGCGGTTGCAGCTCGATTAGGCGATGACATCGAACTCGGCACCGGAGCGCTGGTTGCCGCCCCCGAACGGCGCCAGGTCCGGATCAACGGTGCCGCCGCAGCCGCCAACTCGCTCGGCGAGTGGCTGTCGGTGCTTTGGCTCACCCCGGCGATGGACCGGCTGTTCACCGAAAGCGCGGGCGGCCGCCGCCGCTTCCTCGACCGGCTCGCGCTCGCGCTCCATCCCGCCCATGCGATGCACGCGGCTCGCTACGAAGCCGCGATGCGCGCTCGCAACAAGCTGCTCGCCGACGAGACTCCGGCCGATCCCGACTGGCTGACCGCGCTCGAGGCGCGGATGGCCGAGCATGGCGCCGCAATCGAGCAGGCCCGCTCCGCCACCGTAGCGGCCCTGTCGGAACGCCTTGCGCTCGCACCGCCGGGGCCGTTCGCGCGAGCGGCGATCGCGCTGGACAAGGGCGGCCCGGGAGAGGCGGAGCCACTCGCGCTGGCCCTTCGCGAAGGGCGCGCCCGCGACTGCGCCGCCGGCCGCACCCTCGCCGGTCCCCACCGGGCCGACCTCCTCGTCACCCACGCCGGCAAGGGCCAGCCCGCCGCGCGAAGCTCGACCGGCGAGCAGAAGGCGCTTCTCCTCAACCTCGTCCTCGCCCATGCCGAGCTTGTCCGCGAGCGCAGCGGGAGGCCGTTGATCCTGCTCCTCGACGAGGTCGCCGCACATCTCGATCCCGCCCGCCGGGCGGCCTTGTTCGAACGGCTCGCGGGCACCGGAAGCCAGGTCTGGCTCACCGGCACCGAGCCCGCGCTTTTCGACGGCGTCGGCCCCGGGGCGGCCTGGTTTTCGGTGGAGCCGGGACGGGTCGAGGAAGGCTGAGCGAAGGCCCGCATTTCGCTCGCCTTTTGCCGTCGCGATTCCTATATCCTCACTATGGCAACATCACCGAATGAAAGCAGCTACGGCGCCGACTCCATCAAGGTGCTGAAGGGTCTCGATGCGGTCCGCAAGCGGCCGGGCATGTATATCGGCGACACCGACGACGGATCGGGCCTCCACCACATGGTGTTCGAGGTCTCCGACAACGCGATCGACGAGGCGCTTGCCGGCCATTGCGACCGGATTTTGATCGTCCTCAACGCCGACGGCTCGGTCAGCGTCGAGGACAATGGCCGCGGAATCCCGACCGGGATCCATGCCGAGGAAGGCGTGTCGGCGGCCGAGGTCATCATGACCCAGCTCCATGCCGGGGGTAAGTTCGAGAACACCTCGGACGAGAATGCCTATAAGGTTTCCGGCGGCCTCCACGGCGTCGGCGTGTCGGTGGTGAACGCGCTCTCCGAGTGGCTCGAGCTCACCATCTGGCGCGACGGAGTCGAGCATTGGATGCGCTTCCGTCACGGCGACGCCGAGGCGCCCCTTGTCGAGCGCGGCCCGGCTCCGGAAGGCAAGAAGGGCACACGGGTGACCTTCCTGCCCTCGACCAGCACGTTCAAGAACGTCACCGAGTTCAACTTCGACACGCTCGAGCACCGCTACCGCGAGCTCGCCTTCCTCAATTCCGGCGTTCGCCTGGTGCTCACCGACGCTCGTCACGAGGAGGAGAAGTCGGTGGAGCTGTTTTACGAGGGCGGGATTGCGGCCTTCGTTCGTTATCTCGACCGCGCCAAGACCCCGATCGTTCCCGAGCCGCTGGCCATCACCGGCCAGCGCGACGAGGTCGGAATCGACGTCGCCCTCGAATGGAACGACAGCTATTACGAGCAGGTCCTCTGCTTCACCAACAACATCCCCCAGCGCGACGGCGGCACCCACCTCGCCGCTTTCCGCGCCGCGCTCACGCGCACCTTGAACAATTATGCTGACCGTTCGGGGCTCCTGAAGAAGGAGAAGGTCTCGCTCACCGGCGACGACATGCGCGAGGGACTGACCGCGATCGTGTCGGTCAAGCTGCCCGATCCCAAGTTCAGCTCGCAGACCAAGGACAAGCTCGTCTCGTCCGAGGTTCGCCAGCCGCTCGAAAGCCTGATCGCCGACAAGCTCGCCGAATGGCTCGAGGAGAATCCCAACGTCGCCCGCTCGGTCATCCAGAAGGGGATCGACGCCGCCGCCGCGCGCGAGGCGGCCAAGAAGGCGCGCGAGCTCACCCGGCGCAAGGGCGCGATGGACATCGCCTCGCTGCCCGGCAAGCTCGCCGACTGCCAGGAGCGCGATCCCGCCAAGTCCGAGCTGTTCCTGGTCGAGGGCGACTCGGCCGGCGGCACGGCCGAGGGCGGCCGCAACCGGGCGTTCCAGGCGATCCTGCCGCTGCGCGGCAAGATCCTGAACGTCGAGCGTGCGCGGCTGGACAAGGTCCTCGGCAACGAGGAGGTCCGCAACATCATCACGGCGATCGCCTGCGGCATCGGCGACGAGGAAGACCCCGGCAAGCGCCGGTACGGCAAGGTCGTCATGATGAGCGACGCCGACGTGGACGGGTCGCACATCCGCACCCTGCTGATGACCTTCTTCTATCGCCAGATGCCCAAGCTGGTGGCCGAGGGGCACCTCTACGTGGCCCAGCCCCCGCTCTACATGCTCACGCAGAAGAAGAC
>JAEZHP010000101.1 GCA_023416515.1 Pseudomonadota bacterium
CGCCCGCGGGGCGGGAGCGGCCGCGGTCGGGGACGAACCAGTGGGGGCGTTCTGCTCAGCCGAGCGAGGCGACTCAGAGACGTTTTCGCTCATCGAGGCATTTGCGGATTGGTTCGCCGGCGCGATCTCGCCCGCGACATTGGCCAGCAGGTTGCTGTCGATGCCCAGGCCATTTTCGGCAGCCACATTGTTCCCCGCGCTCTGCTCCGAGCAGGCAGCGACCGTCATCAAACTGGCGCCGGCGATGCCGAGCAGAAATACCGTCCTCTTCATGCCTGTTTTCCTTCGTTCAAAACCATATCCGTAGCCCCGCGACGAAACGCAGGGCGCCCGCATCCTCTCCCGCGGCCTCGCGGAAGTCGGCGGTCTCGCCGTAAGCCTGGTCCCATTCGACGCCGACATAGGGCGCGAATTCGGGAACGATCTCGTAGCGCAGCCTGAGCCCGACCTCGCTCGTGCTGAGGCCGGCGCCGATGCCGAGCTCCGGAATGTCCTGCGCGGACAGCGCGACCTCGACGAGCGGCTGAAGGATCAGCCGCTGGGTGATTCGAAGATCATATTCGGCTTCGATCCGCGCGCTCAGCTCGCCCTCGTCGGAGAGGAATGCCGCGGCGTCGATCTCGATCCAGTGGGGAGCGGTGCCCTGCACCCCGAGGACGAGATGGGCGCGCTCGGGATCGGGCGCGAAATCGTAGCGCACACCCGCCTGGAGATCGAAGAAGGGCGAGATGGCGTGGCCCCACAGCGCCTGGACCTCGCCATGCTCCAGATCGCCGTCGAAGCCGCCTTCGCCCTCACTCTTGAGCCATAGCCGGTCGAGCGGCTCTCCATGGAAGAAGTCCGCCTCCCAGCCATAGGTCTCCTCGCCGCCGCCGAAGCCGACCTCGAGGCGCTCGGCACGAAAGCGGCTCGTCGCCATCCGCCCGTGCATTCGGATCAGCTCGCGCCGCGACGGCTCCATCTGGCCGGCGCCGAACACCGTATCGGCGGCATGTTCGGGGCCAGAGAAGGCCGCCGAAGGCGCCGGCCCGACCGGGGGCGCCGGCGGCGAACCCTGACCGCTCATCTGGTGACCGGCATGCGGATCGGCCTGCTGCTCAGGCGCGGCATGGCCGGCGTGCGGATCGGACGCCGGCTGCTGCGGCATGGTGCAATGGCCCATCGCCGCATGCTCCGCCGTGCAGGTGGAGGCCGTCGCGGGCGTCGGCGCCGGCATCGTGCAATGCCCCATCGCCGCATGCTCCGGAGTGCAAGTCGCCGCAGGAGCCGGCGCGGGCGGCGAGGGCGGCATGGTGCAATGCCCCATCGCGGCATGCTCCGGAGTGCAGGTCGACGAAGCAGCCGCGGCCGGCGGTTGGCCGTGGCCCGAGTGCTGCGCGACCGCCGGGCTTGCGGCGGTGGTGGCGAGGAGCGCGATCAGGAGCCGGGTCATGCCGCGCCTCCATCGAGCGGCCGCACCTTCACCACGCGCATCATTCCGGCGTGCATGTGGAGCAGCAGGTGGCAGTGGAAGGCCCAGTCACCCGGCGCGTCGGCGGTGAGGTCGAGGTCGACGGTGCCGCCGGGCTGGACGTTGACCGTGTGCTTCAGGGGATGGCTGCCCGTGTGGCCGTTGACCAGCTCCCAGAAATGGCCGTGGATATGGATCGGGTGGGCCATCATCGTGTCGTTGATCAGCCGCATCCGCACCCGCTCGTTGCGTTCGAACCTGAGCGGCTCGGGATTCTCGCTCAGCCGCACCCCGTCGAACGACCACATGAACCGCTCCATGTTGCCGGTGAGGTGAACCTCGAGTGTTCGCGTCGGCTGGCGCCGGTCCGTGTTCGGACGAAGCGACATGAGGTCGCGGTAGGTGAGCACTCGGTGGCGGACATTGTCGAGGCCGATGCCCGGATCGCCGGTTCGGTCGACCGGCGCGGGCGCGATCATGTCGACGCCCGGATTGAGGTCGACCTGAGGCGCGTTGCTCGGGTCGCGCATGTCGTGGCTCATCGGCGCCTGGTCGCCGCCGTGGCCGGCGCCATGAGCGCCGTGGTCCATCCCCCCTCCGGCGGCCGTCCCGCCATGCTGCGCATGGCTGCCTCCGCCCATGCCCATGTCGCGCATGGTGAGGATCGGGCGGTCGCGAAGCGCCGGCACCTCGGCGGTCATTCCGAGGCGCGGCGCCAGGGTGGCGCGGCCCATGCCGGACCGGTCCATCGCCTCGGCCACGAAGGTGTAGGCGCGGTGCTCGGCCGGGGTGACGATGACGTCGTAGGTCTCGGCCGCCGAGATCTGGAACTCGTCGACCGTGACCGGGCGAACGTCCTGGCCGTCGGCGCTGACCACGGTCATCGGCAGGCCGGGGATCCGGATGTTGAAGATCGACATCGCGCCCGAGTTGATGATCCTCAGGCGCACCCGCTCGCCGGGCCGGAACAGGCCGGTCCAGTTCTCGCTCGGGCCGTGGCCGTTGATCAGATAGGTGTAGGTGGTGCCGTTGACGTCGAGGATGTCGGTCGGGTCCATCCGCATCTCGGCCCACATCCGCCGATCGGCGGCTGACATCCCGTGCTCGGGATCGCCGCTCAGACGTCCGGCGAGCGTCATCCGCTGGCGGTTGAAGTAGCCTGCTTCCTGGCGGAGCTTGGCCATGATCTGGTGCGGGTGGAGGAAGCTCCAGTCGCTGAGCACGATGACATGCTCGCGGTCATAGGCGACCGGGTCGGCGCCCGCCGGGTCGATGATCATCGGCCCATAATGGCCCTGCTGCTCCTGGAGCCCGCTATGGCTGTGGAACCAGTAGGTGCCCGACTGGCGCACCGGGAATTCGTAGACGAACGTCTCGCGCGGGCGGATTCCGGGGAAGCTCACCCCGGGGACCCCGTCCATCTGGAACGGAAGCAGCAGGCCGTGCCAGTGGATCGACGTGTCCTCGCCGAGATTGTTGGTGACGGAGATTCGCACATCCTGGCCTTCGCGAAGGCGGATGAGCGGCGCCGGGAGGGTGCCGTTAATGGTCACCGCGTGGCCCGTGCGACCGCCGACCCGGAAGTCGGAATGGCCGACGGCGAGGCGGATGTCGCGGCCGGTGAGGGTCGGCATCTGAGGCCGGATCCCGGGCGAGCCGGTCTGCGCCCAGGCGGGGAAGAGGCCGGACAAAGCGAGGCCTGCGGCGCCGGTCGCGCCTCCGCGAAGCACCGCCCGCCGGTCCATGGCGAGTCTGTCGATCATCGATGAATCCTTCGCGGCCGCGGCGAGGCGGCCGTCAGCGAGGTCGGGGCGGCGAGTGACCGCCGCCCTCTCCCCGTGTCGCTTAGTGCTAGTGCTGCGGCTGGGCCGGAGCCGCCTGGGCGGCCGGCTGCTGGCCGTGACCATGCTGGGCGCAGCACGGCCGCTGAGCCGCGTTCGCGCCTTCGCAGCAGTCCATCTGGCCGTTGCCGTTGGCGTCGGCGCAGCAGTCGGCGTGCTGGCCGTGGCCCTGATGCTGGCCTTGGCCGCCATTCTGGGCCTGGCCGTGCTGGGCATGGGTGCCGTGGCCGTCATGCTCGGCATGGCCGCCCTGGTGGCCGCCATGGCCCTGATGCTGGGCGTGGTCGGCCGGGGCCTGCTGAGCGGGAGCGGCGGGCTGGGCAGTGGCCGGGGTGACGAAAGCGAAGGCCGCCGCGGCGGCGATGAGAATGGTCTTCATGGGTCTGATCTCCTGAATGGGTCGTTCGGGCGCTCGAAGGCGCCTGCGGTTGTCAGGAGATTCGCGGCGGCGGCGGGTCCGCGGCCGGGTTGAGCCCAGTCGAAAGCGCGACGAACATCGCCGGCTCGGGCGCCGCCACAGGAAGCGGCGGATCGGCGAGCTGGACGCCGGGAGAGGGCACGCAGGCGCAGGCGATCATGCAGTCGATGCTCTTGCCGGGCGCCTTGCCGACCGGCGCCTGCTCGTGGGAGCCGGCCATGTCCGCGCAGTGTCCGCTCGCCGATGCCTGCGGTGCTTGCGGCGCGGCCATTGCAGAATGACTGCCGACCATGCCGATCGGAGCGATCAGCATCGTCAGGACGACGAAGAGTCGGATGAGGGCGCGAAGCCGCATGGCGCGGAAATATGCGTCGCAGCCGCGGCGCGCAATGCACATACGAAAAAACCCCGCCGAAGCGGGGTTGTTTTGTTGGTTGCGGGGGTAGGATTTGAACCTACGACCTTCAGGTTATGAGCCTGACGAGACGGCGGCACCAAGGATGATCCGGGGGATCATCCGACTGCCGCCGTGGGCTGCTCCACTTCGCGCGGAGCGCGAACCGCCTTCGAACAGCAAAAAGCCGCCCGAAGGCAGCTCATGGGCCCCGGATCAAGTCCGGGGCAACGCATAGCCTAAGCTCCTGCGTCGCTAAGTCTTTGCGTTGGTTGCGGGGGTAGGATTTGAACCTACGACCTTCAGGTTATGAGCCTGACGAGCTACCGGGCTGCTCCACCCCGCGCCAACACGAGCGGACCGCTTGACGGTCCGCGTCAAACAGAAGCTGAGCCGTTCGGCGGCACGCTTCACGCGTGCTGCTGGGCGCTCAGCCCCTGAACCGACAAAGCCGCCGCTCGGGTGACCGGCAGCGGCTTCGTCAAAACAGTGTGAATGGGTTCGATCCGTGCTTGCCTGCGCCGGCTGCAAAGCCTGGCGACGACCTACTCTTCCATCGCTTAAGCGATAGTACCATCGGCGCTGACTGGTTTCACGGCCGAGTTCGGGATGGGATCGGGTGGGTCACAGTCGCTATAGCCACCAAGCTATGAAGCCGGCGCCGACAAGCGGGATCGTTCTAGAAATCGTGCACAATACATCATCTGGCTGAGCCACACGCTCACAGACGACACTGCTCGGCAGTGCTGTCGGTGATGGTGGGACTCTCAAGCGCGAATAGGACAATTAGGACCGGTTAGCTCCACACGTTACCGTGCTTCCACATCCGGCCTATCAAGGTCGTGGTCTCCGACCGTCCTGAGATTGCTTATCTTGAGGGAGGCTTCCCGCTTAGATGCTTTCAGCGGTTATCCCGTCCATACATAGCTACCCTGCTGCACCACTGGCGTGATGACAGGTCCACCAGAGGTATGTTCACCCCGGTCCTCTCGTACTAGGGGCAACTCCTCTCAACAATCGACGCCCACGGCAGATAGGGACCAAACTGTCTCGCGACGTTCTGAACCCAGCTCACGTACCACTTTAATTGGCGAACAGCCAAACCCTTGGGACCTGCTCCAGCCCCAGGATGTGATGAGCCGA
>JAEZHP010000153.1 GCA_023416515.1 Pseudomonadota bacterium
ATACTATACCCCTACTATAGAATAAGAGTAATACAATTAGTTCTTAATCCAATTGTATTACTCTTTAAATTTTAACATATATTATTCCTAAAAACAATAGTCTTTTCTTTATTATGACACTCATTAATTGAAAATTTTTATATTTTTTATTTAATTTTGCATATTTCCAGAATTAACTCTTAATTTTTAGAAAATCACATTTTTTTACTAACATCAGTAGTAACAAAACCACATTTCGGATTCTCACATACTAGTTTATTTCCTTTTTCCACAACCACTCCACCGCATTTTTCACAGCTGGTATTAGACGGCTTCTGCCAAGTCATAAACTCACAATCAGGATTATTGATACATCCGTAATATTTTCTTCCCTTTTTCGTCTTTCGAATCACAATATCACTACCGCAATTCGGACAAGAGACACCGATTTTCTCAAGATAAGGCTTTGTGTTTTTACATTCTGGGAATCCTGGACAGGCAAGGAACTTACCATGGGGACCGTATTTTATTACCATATTTCTTTGGCATAATTCACATACCTCTTCCGTAACCTCGTCTTCAATTTGGATCTGATCCAGCTCTGCATGTGCGTTCTCCACAGCTTCTTCCAAATCCGGATAGAAGTTACTGATCACTGTCTTCCAATTGACGGTACCATCTTCGATGCAGTCTAATAAAGACTCTAAATTAGCTGTAAAATTCACATCAACAATACTAGCAAAGGCAGCTTTCATAATATAATTCACTGCTTCACCTAACTCAGTTACATAAAGGTTTTTATTCTCCTTAGCGACATATCTTCTTGCTATGATCGTTGTAATCGTGGGTGAATAGGTACTTGGTCTACCAATTCCCAGCTCCTCTAAGGTTTTAACCAGAGAGGCTTCAGAATAATGTGCCGGGGGTTGTGTAAAATGCTGGCTATGATTTAACTTCAAGAGGCTAAGGGTTTCACCCTCTCTTAAACCTTCAAATACAGCACCACTCTCTTCTTCCTCCTCTTCCGGAGTATACACACGCATAAAGCCTTCAAAGATGAGTTTGGAGGCTGAAGCAGTAAATCTATATTCATTTGCATCTATCTTAATTGAATTAGTTTCATATTTTGCAGGTTGCATTCTGCTGGCAACAAATCTCTTCCATATTAATTGATATAATCTGAATTGATCTCTACTTAAGGATTCTTTTATTTCATTTGGAGTAAATTCCACATAGGTTGGACGGATAGCTTCGTGGGCATCCTGAATCTTCTTTCCGGTACGTCCCTGGTTCTCCTCCAGGGCGACAAATTGTTCACCGTAATTATCCTTTACAAATTCCTTTGCTGCTTGATCTGCTTCATCACTGATTCGAATGGAGTCCGTACGAAGATAGGTAATTAAACCTACCGTTCCATGTCCCTTGATATCCACACCTTCATATAACTGCTGTGCTAATTGCATCGTCTTCTGAGTTGAGTAATTTAGAGCCTTGGCAGCTTCCTGTTGGAGTGTACTAGTAGTAAAAGGAAGTGGAGCCTTACGAATACGTTCCCCTTTCTTAACTTCACTCACCTTAAATACTGCATTGTCCAAATTACTTAGTACTTCCTTCATCTCTGCTTCTGAGCGAATAACCTTCTTTGAACTGCTGAGCTTAGCCACTAAGGGTTTCTTCTTACCTTTCATCTCAAACTCAGCTTCTAAGTTCCAATATTCTTCCGGTACAAATGAATTGATCTCATCTTCTCTGTCACAAATAATTCGAAGTGCCACGGATTGAACTCTACCTGCACTTAAGCCACGTTTCACCTTACTCCAAAGCAAGGGACTGATTTTATAACCAACCATACGGTCAAGAACTCTTCTGGCTTGTTGAGCATTCACCAAGTCCATATCAATCTCTCTAGCCTGCTTGATGGAAGTCTTAACCGCGTTCTTTGTAATCTCATTAAAAGTGATACGGCTGGAGTCCTTCTCCTCTAATTTTAGAGTCTGAAACAAATGCCAAGAGATTGCTTCTCCCTCTCGGTCAGGGTCAGTTGCAAGATAAACTTTATCTGCCTTCTTTACTTCTTTCCGAAGCTTTGCAAGTAAATCTCCCTTTCCTCTAATTGTAATGTACTTCGGCTCAAAATTATGTTCTATATCGATACCCATTTGACTCTTCGGTAAATCTCTAACATGGCCGTTTGATGCGAGAACCTCGTAGTTTGCACCTAAAAATTTCTTTATCGTTTTCGCCTTTGCCGGTGATTCTACGATCACAAGATGTTTTGGCATATAACAACCTCATTTCTTTGTTTAAATGTTAAATACTATTCAGCACTTGGAAGGATCGGATTATAGTATAAGTATCACTTTTGCTTGTCTTTTGTGCTCCATTTTAAAAATATATTTACTGAACAGTCACCTTAACTTGGCGGATATGATAACTGTAGAGGATCCTGCGCGATATAATAGTTTTTCATTGTCTGTTTAATATAACCCCGAAGCTCTAATCTTAACAACTGTTCCATAAGAACATCCATCCCAAGACCTGTCTGTAATGCAATTTCTTCAATATGCTTAGGGTCCAAACACAGAGAAGCATACACTATTTTTTCTTCCAATTCAAGAAAATTATTATTATTTTTAATTTTTGGTAAATATTGCTTATAATCATGGTACAAATCCTCCAGAATATCCTTGGGATTTGTAACTAATTTTGCCCCCATTTTAATTAAATTATTACATCCCCCGCTTAGAAGGTCGGTAATCTTGCCCGGAAGTGCATAAATTTCTTTCCCTTGCTCCAATCCATAATCGACTGTGATGAAAGAACCACTTTTCTCCTTTGCTTCAATCACCAGAATTCCATCACACATACCACTGATAATTCGGTTTCTCATGGGGAAATTGCCTGCGATTGGGCTAATTCCCGGTGCATATTCCGAGATTACACCTCCTCCACTCTGCATCTCCAAGAATAGTCCAATGTTTTCTCTGGGATAGCAGACATTAATGCCACTTCCCAAGACACCATAGGTTACACCCTTTACTCCCAAAGCTCCCTCATGGGCATAGGTATCAATACCTCTGGCTAAACCACTGATCACAGCGACTCCCTCCCTTGCCAAAGCTCCGGCAAAATATTTCGCCATCTCTTTCCCATAGGAAGAGCATTCCCTAGCACCAATAATGGCAATTAACTTCTCCTCTTCTCTCGGA
>JAEZHP010000183.1 GCA_023416515.1 Pseudomonadota bacterium
GGCAAAGCCTCCCGGGCGCGGGGCGGGCCCGGGGGCGCCGCCCCTCCCCTTAGAAGCGCCAGCCGACTCCGACCATGGCCTGGCCGCGGCTGAGGTCGGCAAGCGTGTCCGTGTCGAACTCGAACTCGCCGTAGTCGGTGTGGACATATTCGAGCCGGCCATAGAGTCCGGCGAGGACAGCCACTTCGGCGCCGACTCCGACATGATAGCCGCCGAAATCGTCGGACACGTCGAAACCGCCGCTGCCGCCGTCGTCATAGCTGACGTCGACGCTTCCGTTCGAATAGCCGCCCTTGGCGTAGAGCAGGACCCGCGGAAGCGGGCTGAAGCCGGCGCGGACGCCCGCATAGAGGTTGCGGCCCTGGCCGATACAGCCCTCGTCGCTTCCGAACACTTCCTGGCAGCTGCGCAGGTTCGAGCCTTCGAGGCCCGCATAGGCGCCGACGACGATCGGGCCGAGGCCGAGATCGTAGCCGACTTCGCCGCCATAGCTGATCGCGCTGTCGCTATCGTCGGTCGCCAGCGGATCGCCCGTCTCGATTGCAGCCTTGACGGAATCGTAGGCGAGACGCGCCTCGACCCGGGGGCCGCTGAACTGGGCGTGTGCGGGACCGGCGACCACGAACGTGGCGGCGGCAACGGCAAATAGTCCAAGCTTCACGATGCAAATCCCTTAACAGGCCGGGCGTGTTCGCCGCGGCGACCGGGACCTAGCGAAGCGAATGAGGCAAAACCGCGACCGAATGCGAGGCGTCAGGCGAGGAATGCCGGATCCACGACGACCCGATCGGCCTCGAGGTCGGCGATTCCCGGCCTGAACGGCACGAGGCCGCGCTTGCTGTCCGGCTTTTCGATTTCGAGGAGGTCGCCCGCCCCGAAATTCTCGACCGCGACGACGGTGCCGAGCGGCTGATCCTCACCGTCCACGCAAGGCAGGCCGATCAGGTCGGAATGATAATATTCCCCCTCCTCGAGCGGCGGCAGCGCCGAGCGGGGGATGGTGACGAGCTGACCGCGGAGCGCCTCGGCGCCGTTGCGGTCGGCGACCTCGGCGAAGCGGGCGACCGGCTGGCCGCCGCCGCGCACCGATTTCAAGGTGAGCGGCCGGTCGCCGACGAACACCTGCTTGTGCCGCTTCAGGCTGTCTAGGCTCTGCGCGAACAGCTTCAAACGGACCTCGCCGCCGAGGCCATGGGCTCCGGCGACGGCGGCGAGGGTCACATGCTTGTCGTCCGACAAGGGTTATTCGGCCTTTTCGGCGCCTTCCTCGGCGGTGGCCTCGTCCGCGCCCTCGGCGGGCTCGGAAGCGGACTCGCCTTCGTTGGTGGCGTCCTCCTGAGCCTCGGCGGCGGGAGCTTCAGCCTCAGCGGCGGGAGCTTCGGCCTCGGCGGCAGGAGCCTCGGCCTCGGCTGCGGGAGCTTCAGCCTCGACAGCCTCGGGAGCGGCTTCAGCGGCCGGAGCCTCGGCTTCGACGGCCTCGGGCGCAGCCTCTTCGGCCGGCGCGGCGGCGGCTTCGGCGGCAGCCTCGGCGGCTTCGGCCTCGCGGGTGGCACGCTCCTCGGCGCGCTCCTTGGCCTTCTCGCCCGGCTCGCCCTTCTTGAGGTTGCTACGGACGGCACGCTCGCGGACTCCGGCGGCGTCGAGGAAGCGGGCGACACGGTCGCTCGGCTGGGCGCCGACGCTCAGCCAATGCTTCGCGCGGTCGGCGTCGAGCTTCACACGGTCGGGCGAATCCTTCGGAAGCATCGGATTGTAGCTTCCGATACGCTCGATAAACTTTCCGTCACGGGCGGTGCGCGAGTCGGTCACGACGATCTTGTAATAAGGACGCTTCTTCGCGCCGCCACGGGAAAGACGAATTGCAACAGCCATTTAGATGTCCTTTCTAACTTGAACTTTGATCACTTGAATTTCTTCGGGAGGTTGAACGGAGCGCCGCCCCCTCCCAATCCGGGAAGACCGCCGGGCGGCAGCGCGCCGCCAGCACCGCCCAGGCTACCAGCTCCGCCGGCACCGCCGAGGCCACCAAAGCCTCCGCCGCCGCCGAACATCGCGGCCAGCTTGCCGAGGCCGCCCATCTTGCGGATCTTCTTCATCGCGTTGGCCATCTCCTGATGCATCTTGAGGAGACGGTTCACGTCCTGGACCGTGGTCCCGGAGCCCTTGGCGACGCGGATCTTTCGCTTGGCGTTGAGGAGCTCAGGCTTGGCACGCTCTTTCGCGGTCATCGACCCGACGATCGCGTCGAGGCGGGCGAGCATCTTGCCCTGGCCGTCGATCGCATCGACCTGCCCCTTGAGCTTGCCCATGCCCGGCATCATTCCGGCGAGAGCGCCGAGGCCGCCCATGCGCTGCATCTGCTGGAGCTGCATTCGAAGGTCGTTGAGGTCGAACTGGCCCTTGGCCATCTTCTTGGCGAGGGCGTCGGCCTCTTCCGCCTGGATCGTCTCCTGCGCCCTCTCGACGAGGCTGACGATGTCGCCCATGCCGAGGATCCGCCCGGCGACACGGCCCGGGCTGAACACCTCGAGCGCGTCCATGCCCTCGCCGACGCCGGCGAACTTGATCGGGCGGCCGGTGACCGCGCGCATCGACAGCGCCGCACCGCCGCGGGCGTCGCCGTCCATCCGCGTGAGGATCACGCCGGTGAGAGCGACTTCCTCGGAGAAGATCTTCGCCGTGTTGACCGCGTCCTGGCCGGTCATCGAGTCGGCGACGAGAAGGATCTCGGTCGGCCTCGCCGCCGCGGCAACGGCCTTCATCTCCTCCATCAGCGCCTGATCGACCGCGAGCCGACCCGCGGTGTCGAGCATCAGGACGTCATAGCCCTGGAGCTTCGCCGCCTGGAGCGCCCGGCGAGCGATCTCGACCGGCTGCTGGCCCGCCACGATCGGCAGCGTCGCGACATTGGTCTGGCGGCCGAGAACCGCGAGCTGCTCCTGGGCGGCGGGGCGCTGGACGTCGAGCGAGGCCATCAGGACCTTCTTGCGGTCCTTCTCGCTCAGCCGCTTGGCGAGCTTGGCGGTGCTGGTCGTCTTGCCCGAGCCCTGAAGGCCGACCATCATCACGACGGCGGGCGGAGCGACGGCGAGGTCGAGCCCAGCCTCCTCGGCGCCGAGCATCTCGACGAGCGCGTCGTTGACGATCTTGACGACCTGCTGGCCCGGAGTGACCGAGCGGAGCACCTGCTGGCCAACGGCCTGCTCGGTCGCCTTGTCGACGAACTCGCGAACCACCGGCAACGCCACGTCCGCCTCGAGAAGCGCGATCCGCACCTCGCGCATCGCCGCGCGCACGTCGGCCTCGGTCAGCGCGCCGCGGCCGCGGAGGCGGTCGAAGACTCCGCTCAGGCGATCGCTCAGGCTCTCGAACATGCCTCGTAAACTCCAAACGAAAAACGCCGGCGGGCGAAAACTCGCCGGCCAGCGCGCACCCCCCGGAGGGCGCATTTCCATTCCAATCAAGGAATGTGGCGGGGCGCATATCGCATCGCCCCCACCAGCGTCAAGCGAAGCGGCGCCTTTACGCCTTGTTCACCCCGTTCTGACTAGGGCTTGTGGTCAACTGAAGCAGGCAACGAGTGTATGACTCGTGGAAGTTCAGGCAAGGAGAAGGGCCGCCGCCCGTCGGTGGTGCGTGACCTTGCCATCCTGCTTCTCGCGCTTTCGCTTCTCGCCCTCTATTTCAGCGTCAGCAGCGGCCCCTCGGCGATCGGCCATATGTTGGCGAGGATCGGCGCCGACAACGGCAACCTCATCGTCGGGCTGCTCCTGCTCAACATCGCGCTGACCCTCTACGGGTGGAGGCGCTACCGCGATACCGCTCGCGAGCTCGTCGAGCGAAACCGCAACGATCAGCACTCCCTGACCGGAAGCGCGATCGACCCGCTGACCGGCTTTCTCGACCGCCGCGGATTCGTCCAGGCCGCCGCCGCGATGGTGGCGGGCGCAAGCCGCAAGGGCGACACGGTCGCGCTTCTGATCGTCGACCTCGACGGCTTCAAGCACGTCAACGAAGTCCATGGCCATCTCACCGGCGACAACCTGCTGCGCTGCGCCGCCGAGGTCATCCAGCAGACGCTGCCCCGCTCGACCCTGACCGCACGGCTCGGCGCCGACGAGTTCGCAGCCGCTTTCCCGGTCGGCGAGGACGGACCCGCGGAAGTCGGCCGGCTCGCAGACTGCATCGTGGAGCGGCTCGGGTCGCCGTTCAATCTCGGCGGGGTTCACACCCATGTCAGCGCCTCGATCGGAGTCGCCCAGTCCGGACCCGACGGGCGGAGCGTCGAGGCGCTACTCCGCCGCGCGGGGATCGCGCTCAGCACCGCCAAGAAACTGGGCCGAAGCCGCTTCGTCTGGTTCGACGCGACGATGGAGCGCGAGCTCGAAGCCCGCAACGCCACCGAGGAAGGACTCCGACTCGGAATCCCGAGGGGCGAGATCATCCCCTATTTCGAGCCTCAGGTGGATCTCCAGACCCAGAGCCTCCACGGCTTCGAAATGCTCGCGCGCTGGCAGCACCCCGATCGAGGGCTGGTCGGACCGGACGAATTCATCTCGGTCGCCGAGGAGGCCGGCCTGATCGGCGATCTCTCGCTCGCGGTGATGAAGCAGGCCTTCGTCGAAGCGCGCGAATGGGATCCGCGCCTCAGCCTCTCGGTCAACATCTCGCCGGTACAGCTCAAGGACCCCTGGCTCGCCCAGAAGATCACCAAGCTTCTCGTCGAGACCAATTTCCCACCCGAACGGCTCGAGATCGAGATCACCGAAAGCTCGCTGTTCGAGAATCTCGGCCTCGCCCAGGCGATCGTCTCCAGCCTCAAGAACCAGGGCATCCGCCTCGCGCTCGACGATTTCGGGACTGGCTATTCCTCGCTCGCCCACCTTCGCGCCTTGCCGTTTGAGCGGATCAAGATCGACCGCAGCTTCGTCTCGTCGATCAACGACAATGCCGACAGCGTCGCCATCGTCACCGCGATCACCCGCCTCGCCGAGAGCCTCAAGCTTGCAGTGACGGCCGAAGGGATCGAGGACGAAGCCGTGGAGGGCCGCCTACGCCAGATCGGCCGCTACCAGGGCCAGGGCTGGCTGTTCGGAAAGCCGATGCCGGCCGCCGACGCGCGCGCCCTGCTCAAGAGCCGTGGGCTCCTCGTGAACCCCGGCGCGGCCAAACCTCACGAGACTCCATCGGCGCCAGCGCGCCGAGCCACCCGGAACCACTAAGCGCACAGGTGGACTTGGAGCCACCCTCCACCTAGATCGCGCGCAGATGCGAACCCGCTTTCACAAGATGCACGGCCTCGGCAACGACTTCGTCCTGTTCGATGCCCGTGAAACGCCGATCACACTCGACGGCCGGCAGGTTCGCGCGATCGCCGACCGCCACACCGGGGTCGGCTGTGACCAGCTCATCATCCTCGAACCTTCAGTGAGCGCCGACGTTCGAATGCGCATCTTCAACGCGGACGGCGGCGAAGTCGAAGCGTGCGGCAACGCGTCGCGCTGCGTCGCTCTCCTTGAGGGCGGAACGACGACGATCGAGACCGAAGGCGGCATCATCCGAGCCTCGGCGAACGGAAACGGCGCGACCGTCGACATGGGCGTGCCGCGTTTCGCTTGGGACGAAATCCCTCTCGCTTATGCGATGGATACCGCTGCGATGCCGGTCGGCTGGGAGGATCTTCACAACCCCATAGCGGTGAACGTCGGAAACCCGCACGTCGTCTTCCTCATGGAGGATTCGTCCGCGGTCGATCTCGCCCGGCTCGGGCCGCTGATCGAGAAGGACCCGCTTTTCCCCGAAGGGGTCAACGTCAACGTCGCCGAGACCCGCATCGGCGGGATCGCTGTGGACGGGGTGCGCATGGCCGGCCTCGACCTTCGCGTTTGGGAGCGAGGCGCCGGGCTGACCCAGGCTTGCGGCACCGGCGCGTGCGCGACCGCGGTCGCCGCCATCAAATATGGCAACATGACCTCGCCGGTCGCCGTGCAGCTCCCCGGCGGCACCCTGGTCATCGAGTGGGCGCGGGGCGAAAGCGTCCTCATGACCGGACCCGCCGTCCACGTCTTCTCGGGCGAGATCGACCTGTGAGCGTCGAGGTCGTCACCCTCGGCTGCCGCCTCAACCTGGCGGAAAGCGAGGCAATGCGCGCGCTCGCGGTTGGCGAGGAAGACCTCGTCATCGTCAACAGCTGCGCAGTCACCAATGAGGCGGTCCGCCAGACCCGCCAGGCCATCCGCAAGGCCAAGCGAGTCAACCCTAAGGCTCGCGTCATCGTCACCGGCTGCGCCGCGCAGGTGGAGCCCGATACCTTCGCCGCGATGCCAGAGGTGAGCCGCGTGCTGGGCAACCGCGAGAAGTTCGCCGCTTCCTCGTTCCACTTCCAACCCGGCTTGGCTGAGCCTGTCGGAGCCCCCTCCTTCCTCTCCGCAGAATGCCAAGGAGAAGGAAATGGCCTTCGACAGGCTCAGGCAAGCCGTGATTGGGGCGTCACGGAGAAGGTCCGCGTTTCCGACATAATGGCCGTCACCGAGACCGCCCCTCACCTCGTCTCCGGCTTCGCCGAACACGCCCGGGGATTCATCGAGGTGCAGAATGGCTGCGACCACCGCTGCACATTCTGCATCATCCCCTATGGCCGCGGGAACAGCCGCTCGGTTCCGGCAGGGCTGCTCGTCGACCGGGTCAAGGCGCTCGTCGACGAAGGCTATCGTGAAATCGTCCTGACCGGCGTCGACGTGACCAGCTACGGGCCCGATTTGCCCGGCGCTCCGTCGCTGGGGCTGCTCGTCGAACGGATCCTTCGCCACGTCCCAGCGCTCGAGCGCCTGCGCTTGTCCTCGCTCGACTGCATCGAGATGGACGACCGCCTGTTCGACCTTGTCACGGGCGAGCCCCGAATGATGCCGCACCTGCATCTGTCGCTTCAGGCCGGCGACGACATGATCCTCAAGCGCATGAAACGCCGCCATAGCCGCGCCGACGCCGTCGCGCTGGTCGAGCGGCTGAAGGCTCGTCGACCGGACATCGCGATCGGTGCGGACATCATCGCCGGCTTCCCGACGGAAACGGACGAGATGGCCGCCAACAGCCTCGCGCTCGTCGACGATTGTGACATCGTCATGGGCCATATCTTCCCTTATTCGGCCAAGCGCGGCACCCCAGCTGCTCGGATGCCTCAGGTGGGCGCGGCGGCGGTCAAGGAACGGGCGCGGCGCCTTCGCGAGGCGAGCGCGCGTCGCAAGGTGGGCTGGCTTCAGGCCATGGTGGGAACGAGGCAGCGCGTGCTTGTTGAACGGGGCGAACGCGGCCACGCCGAGAATTTCGCACCGGTACGCTTCTCTCATTCGGGCGGGAGCGGGAAGCGCCTGGCCCCTCGCTTGCGCGGGAACGACATTGGAAAGGTAGTGACGGTCTTGATCAGCGGAACGGACGGAAGCCAGCTCGTGGGGGTGCCGGAATGACCGACACCTCCTGGGCGGAGAAGATGCGGGCCGGGTTCCGGCGCACCTCGGACCGGTTCGGCGACAATCTCACGGGCCTGTTCAACAAGGCCGCGCTCGACGAGCAATCGCTGGACGAGATCGAGGAGGCGCTGATCGCGTCCGACCTTGGCCCCTCCACCGCTGCCAAGATCCGCGACCGCCTCGCCGCCGAGCGGTTCGAGCGCGGGGTCACCGAGGCCGAGGTCCGCCGGGTCGTCGCCCAGGAGCTGGAGAAGATCCTGGCGCCGGTCGCCGAGCCGCTGGAGATCGACGCCTTCCCGCGTCCGCAGGTCATCCTGGTCGTCGGGGTCAACGGTTCGGGCAAGACGACGACCATCGCCAAGCTCGCCAACCAATTCCTCGACCAGGACTACTCGGTGCTGCTCGCCGCCGGCGATACCTTCCGCGCCGCGGCCATCGAGCAATTGAAGATCTGGGCCGATCGAATCGGAGTTCCGATCATCACCGGCCCCGAAGGCGGCGACAGCTCGGCGATCGTGTTCGACGGGGTGAAGAAAGCGACGGAAGAAGGCATCGACGTGCTCATCGTCGACACCGCCGGCCGCCTCCAGAACAAGCGCCACCTGATGGACGAGCTCGCCAAGATCCGGAAGGTTCTCGGCCGCCTCAATCCCGCGGCCCCGCACGACGTCGTTCTCGTCCTCGACGCGACGACGGGCCAGAATGCGCTGGCGCAGATCGACGTGTTCCGCGAAGTGGCCGGAGTGACCGGCCTCATCATGACCAAGCTGGACGGCACCGCCCGCGGCGGAGTGATGGTCGCGGCGGCCGACAAATATGGCATGCCCATCCACGCCATCGGCATTGGTGAAGGCATGAACGACTTGCGTCCGTTCGATCCCAAAGAGGTCGCGGACGCCATTGCCGGAATTGGGGGAACAGCTTGACCGACACCATCGCAACCAAGCCGCGCTCGCCCAGCGCCGGCGCCAAGCTGCTGATCGACCTCGGGCCTTTGCTCGTCTTCTTCCTCGCCAACGGCTTCGCCCCCGTCGCTAAGGAAGTGAAGATCTTCTACGCGACCGGCGCCTTCATGGTGGCGATGTTCGCAGCGATGATTTTCTCGCAGATCCGCTACAGGCACATCTCGCCGCTCCTGCTCTTTTCCGGAGCAATGGTGCTCGTGCTCGGCGGCATCACCATCTATTTGCATGACGAAACCTTCATCAAGGTGAAGCCGACCATCTATTATCTGCTCGTCGCGGGGCTCCTCACCTTCGGCCTCGTCACCGGCCGCAACCTCCTCAAGATGGTTCTGGAGTCGGTCTATCCGGGCCTCTCCGAGCGCGGCTGGAAGCTGCTCACGCGCAACTGGATCGGCTATTTCCTGGTCATGGCGGTGATCAACGAAGCCGTGTGGCGGACCCAAAGCACCGACTTCTGGATCGGCTTCAAGCTGTGGTTCTTCCTTCCGGCGACATTCCTCTTCGCTCTCGCCAACGTCCCGATGCTGATGCGTCACGGGCTCGAGGCAGGCGAGGCCAAGGAAGACCCGCCGGTCCCGCCGACTCAGTGAGGCCCGCCGCCATGGACAACGTGCTCTCGATCCGCGGCCTCACCAAGACCTACAAGTCGGGTACGGCCGCTCTCAAGCCGGTCGACCTGGAGATCCGGCGCGGCGAGATCTTCGCCCTGCTCGGCCCCAACGGCGCCGGCAAGACGACCCTGATCAGCATCGTCTGCGGCCTGGTTAATCCCTCGGGCGGCACTGTGACCATCGATGGCCACGACATTATCCGCGACTATCGCGCCGCGCGCACCAAGATCGGCCTTGTGCCTCAGGAGCTCCACACCGACGCGTTCGAGCCCGTATGGTCCACCGTGTCGTTCAGCCGCGGCCTGTTCGGGCGGCCTCGGGACGATGCCCATATCGAGAAAGTGCTCCGCGACCTGTCGCTGTGGGACAAGCGCAAGACGATCATGAAGGAGCTGTCCGGCGGCATGAAGCGCCGGGTGATGATCGCCAAGGCACTCGCCCACGAGCCCGAGATCCTGTTCCTCGACGAGCCCACCGCGGGAGTCGACGTCGAGCTTCGCCGCGATATGTGGAACCTGGTGCGCCAGCTTCGCGAGAGCGGAGTCACCATCATCCTCACCACCCATTATATCGAGGAAGCCGAGGAGATGGCCGACCGGGTGGGGGTGATCAACAAGGGCGAGCTGATCCTTGTCGAGGAGAAGGAGGCGCTGATGCGCAAGCTCGGCAAGAAGGAGCTGACGCTCCAGCTCTCCGAGCCGCTCGCCGCCGTTCCGGCCGAGCTCGCCGAGTGGGACCTCACGCTCAACGGCGACGGCACCGAGCTTCACTATGTCTTCGATCCCAAGGGCGAGCGGACCGGCATACCCTCGCTGCTGACGGCGATGCGAGACTCCGGAATTCAGTTCAAGGACCTCAACACCCACCAGAGCTCTCTCGAAGAGATCTTCGTCAGCCTGGTCACCGAACGGAGGGCCTCATGAGCGTCGGCGCGTTCAACCATCGCGGCGTCCTCGCGGTCTACCGTTTCGAGATGCACCGCTTCGCCCGCACCTTGTGGACCGGCCTCGCGGTCCCGGTGATCACCACTTCGCTCTACTTCGTGGTGTTCGGAGCAGCGATCGGCAGTCGGATGACCGAGATCAACGGCATTCCCTATGGCAGCTTCATCGTTCCGGGCCTGATGATGCTGTCCTTGTTCACCGAGAGCATCTTCAACGCGAGCTTCGGGATCCACATGCCGCGCTTCACCGGCACGATCTACGAATTGCTGTCGGCGCCGATGTCGGCGCTCGAGACGGTGCTCGGCTACGTCGGCGCTGCGGCGACCAAGGCGACCATCGTTGCCCTGGTGATCCTCGCCACCGCCAACCTGTTCGTCGACGTCCATGTCGAGCATCCGTTCCTGATGCTCGGCTATCTGTTGCTGGTCGCCGCGACCTTCTGCCTGTTCGGCTTCATCGTCGGCATCTGGGCCAAGGGGTTCGAGCAGCTTCAGGTCATCCCGCTGCTGGTGGTCACTCCCCTCACCTTCCTCGGCGGCGCCTTCTACTCGATCGACATGCTTGCCGAGCCGTGGCGGACGATCACCCTGTTCAATCCGGTCGTCTATCTGATCAACGGCTTCCGCTGGACTTTCTTCGGCACCGCTGACGTGCCGGTCGGCTACGCGCTCGGCGCGACCTTCGCCTTCTTCCTCGCCTGCCTTGCGGTCATCGCCTGGATCTTTCGCACCGGCTACCGGCTCAAGGCCTGAATAGCTCCTCCCCGAGCGAGCTTGGGGAGGAGCTTGGACCTCAGCCTTCCTGATCGGCGCGGCTGATGCCGTTGCCGTCGAGATTCTGTGCGACGAAGTCCCAGTTGACGATGTTGCCGAGCACCTTCTCGGCGAAGTCTGCGCGGACGTTGCGGTAGTCGATGTAATAAGCGTGCTCCCACACATCGAGCGTGAGCAGCGGCTTCATGCCATCATAAGCGACCGGGCTGTCGGCATCGTGGAGCGAGGTGATCTTGAGCGCTCCGCCATCGAGCACCAGCCACGCCCAACCGTTGGAGAAGTGGCCGATAGCCTCCTTCTTGAGCTCGGCGAGAAGGTTGTCGGTCGAGCCGTAAGCCTGGTCGATCAGCTCGGCCAGCCGGCCGGTCGGGCGCTGGCCCTGCGCGGGCGCGAGGCACTGCCAGTAGAAGCTGTGGTTCCAGATCTGCGCGGACTGGTTGAACAGGGTCTTCTCGCCCTGGCTCTTGGCCTGGGTGATCAGCCGGCTGAGCGGAAGCGAGCCCAGGCCCTTCTCCTCGACCAGGCTGTTGGTCTTGTCGACATAGGCCTTGTGATGCTTGCCGTGGTGATATTCGAGAGTCTCGGCCGACATGAACTCGCCGAGCGCGTCCTTGGCATAAGGGAGTTCGGGCAAAGTGTAGGGCATGATGTCCTCCTGAGGCTGCGGTTTGCGGCCTCGCTACTCCAGCGCCGGAGGAACGGCACGCCCTTTTTTCAGCTCGACTGACTCACACCCGCCGGCACGACCCGGAAGCGCTGCAGGTCCTCCCGCGGCGCCGCCCAATGCGGATCCAGCTCGCTTGCCCGGCGATAGTCGTAATAAGCGGAGCGCACGTCGCCCAGCAGCTCATAGGCCACGGCCCGGCCGTAATGGGCCATTGCCGGACGCCGGGTATGATGGTCGATCGCCTGGCTGAACATGGTCACGGCTTCGCTTCTCCGGTCGCGGCGGAGCAGCGCCGAGCCGCGGTTGAGATAGGCTTCCGGCTCGTTCGGATCGCGCCTCAGCGCTTCGTCGAAGTCGGCGATCGCGTCGTCGACATTGCCCCGGCGCAAACGAAGGATGCCGCGGTTCACATAGGTCGCGATGATGTGGCTCGGCTCGGTCGCCTCGCCGCGCAATGCAGCATCGCAATGGCGCATGTCCTGCGGAGCCGGCAACATCGGCGATTCCGCGGCGAGATAGCACATCCGTGCCGAACTGGAGCCGAGGACGGTTACGCCGGCAATCGCGGGAAACGGAACGACGGCGAAGGCGGCGGCAATAAGAACATGATGCTTGGCCATGATCGCTCTCCTTCTCGAAGGAGCCCACCGTGACGGACCATAGCACTTTTCGGGCCTCCGCCCAACCGGGCTAAGGCGGGGACAGGGCGCGCTTGATGCGCCTGGGCGGGTCCCGCATAGCGCCGGTTCACATGCCGGCAGGAGACAGGATTTGGCGCAGATTGTCCCGGGTCTCGAGGTCGATCCGATCCTGCTCGAATTCGTCGATGAGGCGCTTCCGGGAAGCGGAGTGGATCGGGACGCTTTCTGGGCCGGCGCGGCTGAACTGCTTCGGGAGCTGACGCCCGAGAATAGCCGCCTCCTGGCCCGCCGCGACGAGCTCCAGGCGCGGATCGACGAGCGCAACGAGGCGCTTCAGGGCCGAGTCCCGTCCCCGGCCGAGGAAGAAGGTTTTCTGCGCGACATCGGCTATCTCGCAGCCGCGCCGGCGCCGTTCACGATCGGCACTGCACAGGTCGACCCCGAGATCGCCGATATCGCCGGGCCCCAGCTCGTCGTGCCGGCGAGCAACGCACGATACGCGCTCAATGCTCTCAACGCCCGTTGGGGAAGCCTGTACGACGCTCTCTACGGCACTGACGCCCTCGGCGAGCCTCCGGCGGACGGAAGCTACGACGCCGAGCGCGGCCAACACGTGATCTCGGCGGGGCGCGCCCTGCTCGACGACATCGCGCCGCTCGCCGCCGCCAGCCACGCCGACGTCTTCGCCTACCGCATAGAGGGCGGCGCCTTGGTAAGCGACCTCGGTCCGCTCCGCGATCCATCGCTATTCGTCGGTTGGCGCGGCCAAGGGGATGCACCCTCGGCGCTGCTCCTTCGCCACCACGACCTCTACGTCGAGATCGTCATCGACCGCGAGGCCCCCATCGGAAGCCAGGACAAGGCCGGCGTCGCCGACATCCTGCTCGAGAGCGCAGTCACCACGATCATGGATTGCGAGGACAGCGTCGCGGCAGTGGATGCCGAGGACAAGGTCGCAGTCTACCGGAACCTGCTGGGCCTTATGAAAGGCACCCTTACGGCGCGCTTCGCAAAGGGCAGCGGAATCGTCGAGCGATCGGCCGCCGCCGACCGAAGCTACAAGGCGCCGGGCGGAGGCCTGCTGACGGTCAAGGGCCGTGCGCTGATGTTCATTCGCAATGTCGGCCACCTGATGACCAACCCGATGATCAGGATCGATGGAGCGGACGCATTCGAGGGCCTGTCTGATGCCCTCTTCACCGCGCTCATCGCTCTCCACGATATTCGCAGCGCCCGCGCAAACAGCGCGGCGGGATCGATCTACATCGTCAAGCCGAAGATGCACGGACCCGAGGAAGCCGGCTTCGCGGACCGGCTTTTCGGCCGGGTCGAGGACCTGCTCGGGCTGCCGCGCCACACAATCAAGATCGGCGTTATGGACGAGGAACGGCGCACCTCGGTCAATCTCGCCGCCTGCATCCATGCGGTGAAGGATCGTATCGTCTTCATCAATACCGGCTTCCTCGACCGCACAGGAGACGAGATCCACACGTCGATGCGCTTGGGACCGATGATCCGCAAAAGCGCGATGAAGGGGAGCACCTGGCTGGCGGCCTATGAAAACAACAATGTCGACGTCGGCCTTGCCTGCGGCTTCGAAGGCCGCGCCCAGATTGGCAAGGGCATGTGGGCGATGCCCGACCGGATGGCCGAAATGATGGCTGCCAAGATCGCCCATCCGCAAGCCGGCGCGGATACCGCCTGGGTCCCCTCCCCGACCGCGGCGACTCTCCATGCGCTCCACTATCACCGGGTGAATGTGGCGGAGCGCCAGCGCGAGATCGCGAAGCGCGCGCCTGCCAAGCCTGCCGATATGCTGGCGATCCCGGTTGCGGAGGGGGCGAACTGGACCGCGCAGGAGATCGGCGAGGAGCTCGACAACAACGTCCAGGGCATTTTGGGCTATGTCGTGCGCTGGATCGACCAGGGCGTCGGGTGCTCGAAGGTGCCCGACATCCACGGCGTCGGCCTGATGGAGGATCGGGCGACCTGCCGAATCTCAAGCCAGCATCTCGCCAACTGGCTTCACCATGGCATCGTCACGTTGGAACAGGTCGATGAGGCGTTGCTTCGGATGGCGGCGATGGTCGACCGTCAGAATGCGGGCGATCCGTCCTATCGCCCCATGGCGCAGGATCCCCATGCAAACCTCGCCTTCCAGGCCGCGCGGGCGCTGATCGTCGAGGGCGAGGCGCAGCCGTCCGGTTACACCGAGCCAGTGCTTCACGCGCACCGGCTGCGGCTCAAGTCGAAGCTCTGAAAAAAGAAGGGGCGGCTTTACGCCGCCCCCGAGTAGGACCTCAGGACAGAGGTCTTGCCCCTTCCACCCCTTGGCGGCGCTAAGCAGCTGCCGCGAGGACCGTGGACGTCCTCTTCAAACCGCTTAGTCTCGGCCCCACGCAAAACCTGTCGCTGCCAGCAAAAAATTTTCGCAGCGGCAAAGTTCGTTCAATCCACGGCTGCCGGGCCCCTCTCGATCCAGCTCTTGGCCGCGCGGAGCCGTTGCGCCTCGTGGCCCGCTGTCGCCCCGACGAGATCGCTGGCGCGCGCCGCTTCCTCGAACATTGCAATGCGGCTGTCGGGATCCGCGAGAAGCGACGCCTTGGCCTGAAGCGCTGCGAAGCGGGTTCGGCCGCTGGGATGGCTGGCGGCGCAATGCTCGATGAGATCGCGGCCGTTTTCACCGCCGCAATGGGCAGCGATCCGGATCAGGGTCTCGATCGTGGAATTGTTGATGATCCCAGCGACTTCGGACCGCTCGAGGTCGAAGCGATATTGATCTCGAAAGTCGGAGGCCGGCGAGACCGCCACGATATTGAGCGACACCGACAGTGCGTCCGGCGGCAGTTGGCAGTGGACGTCGAGATGCCTTCTGTAGAGCATCACCTTGCCCTCCTCGAGCCGCGAGCGCTCGACGAAACGCAGGTCCACCTTCTCGCCTGGATAGCCGGTCACCTGCTCATAATCATATTCGTAATAGTCGCTCCAATAGCCGGGCCCGTGATAGCCGACCGTCAGGAACGTGAAATTGTGGTCGTGCGGCAGATCGTAGAAGAACGGATCGCGGCCGCTATTCGTCAGCGCACTGTCGCCTTCCGACGGCCAGAAATTGGCGCGCAGTGCGAACGTCGGCTCCCGGTGAAGCAGCACGACCTGCGCGCTGTACTGGTTGTTCGCGATCTGGCCGGCGCAGCGCTGCTTGAGTTCCTCGATGACGAGATCGCCCAGAAAGCGGCGGTTGTTGGCAAGCCGCTTCAGCGCGGGACCCCACTCGGCGACGCACTCCTCGTCCTCCGGGTCGAACCGGCCGCTCTTCAGCATCTCGACGAGATCGCCTAGCTCGATCGAATCCTTGGCATCGGCGTGGATCACGCGAGGCATAGGGGCTCTCCCTCACCTTTGGCCTGATCGCCCGGGAAAAGGATCGCGAGCGTCTGAAGCGCGGCCTCGCGCACCTCGGGATGCTCGTCCTGCGCCGCCATCGTCTCGAGGTGAGGCAGGGCGAGGTCCGAGTCGAGCACGAGGAACTCCCGCATCGCCGCCCAGCGCGTGTAGAAATGGGGGCTGCCCAGTATCGCTTCGAACACTGGTGCTGCGTCGCGCCGGTCCATCGCGCGCAGAAGCGTCAACATCATCTGAGCGCGCGAACTCGCCTCGTCGGTGCTGCTCGCCCCGACGAATTCGTGGCTGTCGCAATCATATTCGACGGTCAATGGCGCGGCGCCGAGCGGCGTCGTCGCCTGCAGATAGACCATGTCCGACTCAGCGTGATCGACGACGAAGCTCTGTCGCCGGCCATCGAGAACGAACGTTTCGCCGTCGCCGAGGCGGCGTTGCTCGGTTCGGCGGCATCGGCCGCTGTCCTCGGCGCTGAACCCGGCGGCGATCTGCGGCGCTTCCCAGAACGATAAGGTCGCGCTTCCCGCCTTGATGAACTTGTAGATCGACAATGTGCCCGGGAAGACGATCGAAGCTCCGCCGGTGCGCGAGAGGCGCTTGGCCGCGACCGCTTCCGCCGACGCGACCGAGATGAAGATGTTGAGGCTCGGACGATCGAACAGCAGAAGTCCGCGATGGACCTCGCTGGAGCCGTTGCGCAGTGGCGGCCGGGCGAAGGGGTTTGCGCGCGCGGCGTCGATCAGCGGCGCCAGGCACGAGGCGAGCGCGGAATCGTCGTGGAAGAACGACCGCGCCAACGCGAGGACATCCTCTGCCGTGGCCGGGGTGTCGGCAAGGGTCTCATCGAGTCGACGAATGGCGGGGCTTGCGCGAAACGTCCTGGCAAGCTCCGCACCCTCGCTCACCGAGCGGGCCTGGGCCGCCTTGTCGTTCAACCAGGCGGCCAGGCTTTCGTCCGCGATCATCGCGTTTCCTCGGCCCTCATGAGCGCCCCGAGCCGTCAGGCCACGACGAGGATCACAATTACGCCGAAGCAGGCCGCGCCGCCGACTTCCTTCTGCTTGGCCGAGCCATGGAGCCCCACTTGGGTCTTGAGCTCCGGAAGCTTGGTGATGTCGATCTTGCCCATTCCCTTTCCTCCTGCACGTGCAATCGGAGGAGCTGACTCGCCCGACTGCTGCCGACGGCCTGCCACCCCGCGGCAACAGTCTCGCAAGAGGACAAAAGCTGTTGGGGGCCATTAACTTAGCTGTGGATGCAACTGGGGAAATCCGGGGGATAACCGGTTTACAACTCGGCTCCCGCGTCGCGTAGGCTCTCGTCGTCATAAGCGTTCCGGAGCGCTTTCAGGCGGCGAAGTTCGGCGAGATGGCGCCGGCGCGCCCGCAAGAGGGAAAGCATGATCAGGAATATAACGCTGAGAACGATGATGCCGCGGGCGGAACCGACCCAGTGGATCAGCTCCACGGCAATGGCGTGAGGATCGCCGCCGGTCCGCGCCCCCACCTTTACGAGCAAGGCCAGGGGGGCGATCAGCGGGAGGACAGCGAGGCTCAGCATGTTCCGACGCAGGTTCGCCTTTACGTGGCGGACGCTGCTATCGATGAATCCGTGCCTGTCGGCCGTGTCGAGGCTTCGGCTCATCTGGCGGAGGGCGCGACGCTTGAACGTCAGCCAAACGGTGACGACGATCAGGATGACCGCACCGCCGAGAAGCAGTGGACTTCGCGACGCGAACGTGGACACCGCGGTGCTGACGGTGAGGAACGCCACGAGCGCAATGTCCGCAAAGTCGGAGAGCTGCCCGCGGCGTCGAGCGCGCTCGGCGAGCTGCTCGAGCTCTTTCCGTTCCGCCGGCTCCGGCTCCGAGCGCCACAGGATCGCGAGGTCGTCGAGATCGGCCGTGCTCATGAGCGGGACTCCATGATGGCCTTGAGGGCAGCCCTGGCGCGCTGGCAGCGAAGCATGGCCGCGTTGCTGGTGATTCCGAGCACGTCGCCGATCTCGGCATAGCTGAACTCTTCCAGCGTCAGCACGATCGCCTCGCGCTGCGGGATCGGCAGCTTCTGGATCGACTCCACGAGGCGCTGCCTCATGTCGTTCTGGACCGCGATCTCGTCCGGCCGCGGCCCCGACGAGGGCAGGTCCGCGGAAAGCTCCTCCTGCCTCGGCTCGCGGGCCCGGCGGGTGACGTGCGAAATGCACCGTTTTTGAGCGATCGCCGCGACGAAGGTCTTGAGCGAGGATTCGCCGCGAAAGCTTGCGAGAGCGACCCAGACGGCGAGCAATATGTCCTGGACCAGCTCACGGCGAAGCGTCGGGTCCGCCTCGTAGGACAAGGCGATTCGGTTGATCAGCGCGACATGATTGCTTCGCGCCTCGTCGAACAGGCCTTGCCTGCTCCCCGGCGCCCCCCGCCGGGAGGCGTCTGGCGGCTCTTCGCTCACCGTTGCCACGAAGGCCTGAGAGGAGACCGGAACAAAGCAGCATCATGATAGACAAGGTGCGGGCTCCCGCAAGTCATCCTCCCGAACCGAGCCAAAGCGGACCAGAATGGCGGCTTTCCTCGACCGCGATTGAGGCCTGTTCATCTTCGCCGGCGCGGTCTAGCCTTTTGCGGGGACATCGGGAGGGGAAGATGGCCGACGCGGGCACCCGGGTTGCGGACAAGGAGCAGCGCCGCGGCCTTATCGGCGTCCGCCGCACCCTCCGCCAGATCGGCTTCGCGAGGCTGCTCCTCACCCTGCTCCTGCTTGGCGCCTCGCTCGCCGTCGCCCGCTACAGCTGGACCCTGCCCCTGGTCAGCGACGCCGAACGCGGGCTCTACGACCTTCGCTTCTATTGGGGCGCCGAGCGGCTTGGGCAGGACGACCGAATCACTCTCGTCACCTATACCGACCAGACCCTCGAGCAGCTCGGCAAGCGCTCGCCGCTCGACCGGCACATGCTGGCCCAGGCGCTTCGAGCGATCGACTCGATGAACCCGCGCGCGATCGGGATCGACATCCTGATCGACCAGGAGCAGCCCGAGGACGCCGAGCTGATCGCGGCGATGCGCACCATGCGCACCCCCACCTTCCTCGCCTTCACCACCGCGGAGGCCAATCCCGAGCAGATGCAATATTGGCAGGAGCAGTTCCTGCGCGGCTTCCTTGCCCAGGTCCGCTCGGGTCCGGTTCGCCCGGCGAGCATCCGCTTCATCCCGGACGAGGCCGACGGGGTCATGCGGCGCTGGCCCGAGGCCGATCCCAACCTGCCGCCCTTCCTCGCCAACGCGATGGCCCCCGATCACCGCGACTTCCTCGGCTATCGCGGTGCGATCGACTACCGGCTCACCGGCAGCCCGGAGCTCCAGCCGTTTACCGAGATTCCTGTCGAGATGCTGGCATCGCTCGCGAGCGGCGAGATGCCGCCCGACGAGGCGGCGGCGATCGCCGAGAGCCTTCGGCCGACCATCGAGGGCCGCTACATCCTGCTCGGCGGCAACATCCAGCTGCTCGACGACTTCGAGACTCCGATGTCGCGGGCCGGCCAGGAAGCGCAGATCTTCACCAAGGGCATGATCATCCACGCCCACATGCTGTCGCAGCTGCTCGACAACCGGATGCCCTGGCCGATCCCGAACTGGCTGCTGTGGGCCGCGGCGATCCTGATCGTCGCGGGCGGAGTCCTGACCGCGGTGCTCGAGGGACGCGGCTGGATCCTCGGCGTCGCGGTCATCGTCCAGATGGGAGTGATCTCGGTCCTTCCCTTCCTGCTCGAGGCCAAGAACGTCGAGACCATTCATCTCCCCGCCGCTGGCTGGGGCGCGGGCTGGCTTCTCGCGGTTCTCGGTGCCGGAATCGCCGCCCGGGCGGTGGGATCGGAGCAGCGCAAGTTCGCCTCGTCCGCGCTCGGCAAATATCTTCCCGCGGACGTCGCAGCCCAGATCATGCGCGATCCCGAACGCCTCGCGCTCAAGGGCGAGAAGAAGCAGATCTACGCGCTGTTCACCGACCTGGAGGGCTTCACCAAGTTGAGCCACGCAATCCAGCCGGAGCAATTGTCGAGCCTGCTCAACCGCTATCTCGACACGCTCAGCGACATCGTCCTCAAACATGGCGGGACGATCGACAAGTTCGTCGGCGACGCCGTCATCGCCTTCTGGGGCGCTCCGATCAGCCGTCCCGACGATGGCGACCGCGCGGTTCGGGCGGCTATCGCCATGTTCGAGGCCGGCGAGGAGGTGCGCCGATCCGCCGATCCCGATCTGCCGACGATCGGCCGAACCCGTGTCGGGCTCCATCATGGGGAGGCGGTGGTCGGCAATTTCGGGGGACAGAAGCGAATCCAGTACACCGCGCTGGGCGACGGGATGAACACCGCGGCACGGCTCGAATCCGCCAACAAGGCGCTCCAGACCACCATCCTCGTCAGCACCGCGGTGAAGGAGGAGACCGACGAAGACCTCTACCGGCCGATGGGCCGCGTCATCCTAAGCGGGCGTCCCACCCCGATCGAGATCTGGGAGCCGGTGCCGCATATGGAGGCCGGCGTCCGTGCCCGCCTGCGCGATCTGTGGGAGCGTTACGACGGCGGCGAGCGCGACGCGCTCGTAGAGATCGAACAGATCGCCTCAGCGCATCCCGATGACTCGGCGCTTCACAATTTCGTGTTCCGGCTTCGCGAGGCTGGGCCGGGCGGCGCCTTCGTGCTCGAGTCGAAATAGCGATGAAAAAGACCGATGTTCGACGAAGACCGCAACTTCTGCGTCGAGGATGCCGAGCCGGAATTCTGCCGTTCATACGAGCGGAGTATGGAGGTCGTGGAACGACGCGCATCAGCCGGCGGCTGGGGGTGGATGCCGCTTGGCGTGAATTTTGTGTATAGGCCTGTAAGCAGTTCGGAGGGAGAACAGAGTGTCTTGGAGTCCACGCAAGCGGCGGCTCGTCCAGTTCGCCGTTCTCGCAATCGCGGCGGGTGAAGTCTCGGCGGCGACAGCGGAAGTCCTCATCCTTCGATCGGCAGGACCCTCGGCCCGAAACTATCCGGCCGGCCGGCGGGTCGCCGACAATACCAGCTTCACTCTGCGCCCCAGCGACGTCGTCGTGGTTCTGGCCAACGGCGCGACTCGCACCTTCCGGGGCCCCGGTTCCTTCTCCGCAACCGGCCCGGTTCGGCGCGGCACGCAGATGGCCGGCGGCACCAATGTCCGCCGCCAGACCGGAGCAGTCCGCGGCGACGACCCTGTGGCGCCTGTGACCCATCCTGCGGACATCTGGCAGTTCGACGTGAGCCAGAGCGGGCGGGCCTGCGTGCTTCCCGGGCAACGGCCCGTCCTGTGGCGTCCGCAGAGCGACCGCGCGGTTCGGCTCACCATCACTCCGCAGAACGGCGCTGCGCAGACGGTGAACTGGAATGCTGGCCAATCCACGATCGAATGGCCGGCGAGCGTTCCAGTCGTCGACGGCTCGAGCTACCAGCTCAACTGGACCGGCGCTCTCAATCCGGTGCGGGTGACGACCCGGACCTTGACCGGCGTGCAGGTCGGCAATGTCGAAGCGGTGGCGACCGCCTTCCTCGACAACAATTGCCGCTCGCAGCTCGATGTTCTCATCGCGACGCGCGCCGCCTCGGACGGGCCAGCCTAGCCGGCCTTATTCGCCCATCTGCTTCTTGGGCGGGCCCTCGTCGCGGCGACGGATGACGAGGTTGCGGATCTCGGTCATGTCCTCCATCGCGAAGCGAACGCCTTCGCGGCCGAGGCCGCTGTCCTTCACTCCGCCATAGGGCATGTTGTCGACCCGGTAGCTGGGCACGTCGTTGATGACGACTCCGCCGACTTCGAGCCGGTCCCAGGCGTCGAACATCTTGAACAGGTCGCGGGTGAAGATGCCGGCCTGAAGGCCGAACTTGCTGTCGTTCACCACTTCCAGGGCCTGGTCGAAGTCGCTGAATCGGATCAGGAAGGCGACCGGGCCGAACGCTTCCTCGATGTTGATCTTGGTGTCGCGATCGACATTCTCGAGCAGGGTCGCTTCGAGCATCGCGCCGTCGCGCTTGCCGCCGCACAGAAGCTTGGCTCCCTTCCCAATCGCTTCCTGGATCCACCCGTCGAGACGCTTGGCCTCGCCTTCCGAGATCATCGGGCCGATGAAGACGTTGCGGTCCTTGGGGTCCCCGGCGACCAGCGTCTTGGTCTTCGCCACAAGCATGTCGCGGAAGCGATCATAGACCTCGTCGTGGATCAGGATTCGCTGGACGCCGATGCAGGACTGTCCCGACTGGTAGAAAGCGCCGAAGATCACCCGCTCGAGCGCATCGTCGAGGTCGGCGTCGTGATCGACGATCACCGCGGCGTTGCCGCCGAGCTCCAGCACCACCTTCTTCTTGCCGGCCTTGGCCTTGAGCTCCCAGCCGACCCCGGGTGAGCCGGTGAAGCTGAGCAGCTTCAGTCGGTCGTCCGTGGTGAACAGGTCCGCGCCGTCGCGGTGCGCAGGCAGGATCGAGAATGCGCCTTTCGGCAGGTCGGTCTCGGCGAGCACTTCGCCGATGATGATCGTTCCGAGCGGAGTCCGGCTTGCCGGCTTGACGATGAAGGGGCAGCCGACCGCGAGCGCCGGGGCGATCTTGTGTGCAGCGAGATTGAGTGGGAAGTTGAATGGTGAGATGAACGAACACGGCCCGATCGGCACCCGCTTCCAAATGCCCTGATAGCCTTTCGCGCGGGGCGAGATGTCGAGCGGCTGGACCTCGCCGGTCATCCGAACCGATTCCTCAGCGGCGATCCGGAACGTGTCGATCAGGCGGCTGACCTCGCCTTCACTGTCCTTGATCGGCTTTCCCGCCTCGACGCAGAGCGCGTAGGCAAGCTCGTCGAACCTTTCCTTGAACCGGTCGACGCAATGCTGGAGCACCGCCTGCCGCTCATAAGCCGGCATCCGCGCCATCGGTTCGGTCGCCCGCACCGTCCCTTCAATTCCTTCGAGGATCGTCGCGGCATCGGCCTGGGCGACCCGAAACGCGACCTCCCCGGTGAACTTGTCGGTGACCTCGAGGTCGGCATTGGGCTGCCGCGCCTCGTTGTTCACGTAGAGCGGATAGGTGTCTTTGAGCTTCACCATCTAATCCCCTAATCCCCCAATCGGCTCAGCGGATCAGGCCGGCTGCGGCTGGGCGGGCATGGCGGCGGCGGGCGCTCCGACCTGGGCGCTCAGCTCCTTGAGGTCCTTGTTCAGGATTTGGTCGTTCTCGCTATAGTCGACCGGGCAGTCGATCAGGTGCACCCCCGGCGTTTCGAGGCAGGTGCTAAGAAGCTCCGGAAGACTCTCCGCGCTCTCCACCCGGTGGCCGGTCGCGCCGTAGCTCTCAGCATATTTCACGAAGTCGGGGTTGCCGTAGGTCAGTCCCCAATCGTCGAAGCCCATATTGGCCTGCTTCCAACGGATCATGCCGTAGCTGTTGTCGTTGAGGATCAGCACGGTGATGTTGAGCTTCAGGCGGACCGCGGTCTCCATCTCCTGGCTGTTCATCATGAAGCCGCCATCGCCGCAGATCGCCATGACCTTGCGGTCCGGATAGACCATCGCCGACGCCATCGCCGACGGAAGGCCGGCGCCCATCGTCGCAAGTGCGTTGTCGAGAAGCACGGTATTGGGCTGGCGCGCGGGATAATTGCGCGCGAACCAGATTTTGTAGACGCCGTTGTCGAGGCAGATGATCCCGTCCGCAGGCATCGCCGCCCGGATCTGCTTGACCAGGCAGGGCGGGAAGACCGGGAAGCGCATGTCGTCGCACAGGCTGTTGGTGTGCTCGACCTCCGCCTTGTGGGCGGCGAGCATCGAGTCAAAGTTCCAGCGACCCGACGGCACGATGTCGTTCTTGATCTGCCAGATGGCGTTGGCGATGTCGCCGATCACCTCGATCTGGGGGAAATAGACCGGGTCGACCTCGGCGGTCTTGGCCGACACGTGGATCACCTCCGTGCCGCCGAGCTTCATGAAGAAGGGCGGCTTCTCAATAACGTCGTGGCCGACGTTGATGATGAGGTCAGAGGCCTCGATCGCCTTGTGGACGAAGTCGCCTGCCGACAGCGCCGCGCAGCCGAGGAACAGTGGATGGGTCTCGTCGATGACGCCCTTGCCGAGTTGCGTGGTGATGAACGGGATTCCGGTCTTCTCGATGAACTGGAGAAGCATCCGGCTCGTCATCGTCCGGTTGGCGCCCTGTCCCAGCACCAGCACCGGCGAACGCGCCTCCTCGATACGCTTCACGGCGGCGCGCACCGCTTTCTCGTCGGCGGTCGGGCGCCGCACCAGGCTGCGCGGGATCGGCCGGGAATCGGTCTGCTCGTCGGCGACATCCTCGGGGAATTCGAGATGGGTCGCGCCGGGCTTCTCTTCCTCGGCGAGGCGATAGGCTTCTCGGATCCGGCTTGGGATATTGTCCGCGGACGCCAGCTGATGCGTATATTTGGTGATCGGCCGCATCATGTCGACGACGTCGAGGATCTGGAATCGGCCCTGTTTGGATTTCTTGATCGGCTTCTGACCGGTGACCATCAGGATCGGCATTCCGCCGAGTTGTGCGTAAGCCGCCGCGGTGACGAAGTTGGTCGCGCCCGGCCCAAGCGTGGCCATGCACACGCCGACCTTGCCGGTGTGGCGCCCGTAGGTCGCGGCCATGAAGCCTGCGCCCTGTTCGTGCCTGGTGAGGATCAGCTTGATCTTCTTCGACCGCGACAGGCTGTCGAGCATGTCGAGATTCTCTTCGCCGGGAACGCCGAAGACATATTCGCAGCCTTCTTCCTCGAGGCATTGAACGAACAGGTCGGAAGCCTTCGTCATCTCGCCGTCTCCCCTTTGTGGCGATGCTGTACAAGGACGCGACACGAACGAGGCCGATGCGGCGGATAGCGGATTGCCGGCTGATCCCCCCGAACGGCGGCAAGTCTAACCAGCAATTCGGACCCTGTCACCCGATCCGATGTGGAGGGCGATGCGGCAAGCTGCGGGACTTCGCCATTGATTGCGTTTGCGGTTTTGCCCATAGTTTTGCCCGCACGTGGGAGTTGGCGCTTCATCAGGCGCCTTGTGCATGGGGGTCGGATGGGGGGCAGCCGTAACATCGCGGTCGGCTTGGCGGGAGCCGCCCTCGCAATGCTCGCGGGCTTTTCCCTGTTCATAGCCGCGGACGGCGCCGGTGCTGCGACCCAGCAGCAGCCGCTCGCCGAAGGCACGTTCGTCGGGGTCGCGACCTGCGGCGGCACCACCTGCCACGGCCGAAGCGTTCCCAACCGAAGCCCGGGCAGCCCCGGCACGGGACTCGAGGGCGTGGTTCGCCAGGACGAGCTGATGATCTGGCAGGACCCGGCCAGCGCTGCCGGCGCCCACAGCCGCGCTTATGCGGTTCTCGAGGACGACCGTTCCGAGCAGATCATGCAGCGTCTTCGCTCGAGCAACAGCGCCGACTGGCGCAACGCGTCGGCGAGCAACGAGCCGCGCTGCCTCGGCTGCCATTCGACCGCGGGCAATCCGTCGGGGGGCGCCGCCTACCGCCCGGCAACCTTCCGCTCCGAAGGGGTCGGCTGCGAGTCCTGCCACGGCCCGGCGGCGCGCTGGCTTACGTCGCACTACACGGTGCGGGGCGATCACGCCGCCAACCTCGCCCGCGGCCTTCGCAGGCTCGAGGACCCGACCGTCCGCGCCAATGTCTGCCTCGACTGCCATTTCGGCAACCAGCCCCGCGAGCAGTTCGTCAGCCACGAGATGATGGCCGCCGGCCACCCCCGAATCTCGTTCGAGCTCGACCTGTTCACCACTCTCCAGGCCCACCACAACGAGGATGCGGACTACGAGCAGCGCAAGACCCGTGTCAGCAATGCGCAGGTTTGGGCGATCGGCCAGTCCGAGGCTCTCAAGCGCTCGCTCGACCTCTATCTCAGCGAGCGCGGGCGACAGGGCATCTTCCCGGAATTCTATTTCCTCGACTGCCACTCCTGCCATCGACCGATAAGCGACGATCCCAACCCGCACCTTCGCCGCGAAGAGTTCAACCTCGCCCGCCGCATCCCGCGCGGCGTTCCGCCCTACAATGACGAGAACATGATCATGCTCGCCGCCGCCGCCCGGGTCGTCGCCCCGCGCGATGCCGCCGAGTTCGACGCCGCGAGCTCCGACTTCCACGCCGCGATGGGCTCCTCGTCCGGCAACGCGCAGCGAATGGTCGCCGCCGCCCGCCGCCTTCGCCAGGAAGCCGACGATCTCGGCCGGCGCTTCGCCCAGGCGCCGCTTGACCGATCCCATATCTTCGCGATCATCGACGCGATCACCAGCCGTGCGATCAGCGAGCGCTACACCGATTATGCCGGAAGCGTTCAGGCGGTGATGGCGACCGATACCCTGCTGTCCTCGCTGGTTGCGTCGGGCGACGTCAGCCAGCAGTCGGTTGCCGGAATCCGCGGCGACATCAACAGCGCCTACCAGGCGGTCCGCGAGCCCAATTCCTACGACCCAGCCAATTTCCGCGCGAGCCTCGGCCGCGCCGCAGCGGCGATCAGAAGGCTCCGATGAACCGCGCCACATCGACGATCGCCATTGCCGCAACGCTGCTCGCGACCTCGTGCGGCGGCGGGGGCGGTTCGATCCCCGCTCCGCCGCCAACCCAGACGCCCTCCCCCACCCCGACTCCGACTCCGACCCTGTTCGCGGTCCCCGCCCAGCGTTCGCTCAGCGTCGCCGACATCCAGCAGATCCTCGCCCAGGGAGTCGCCGAGGCTCAGGCTCGCGGAATCCGCGCTACCTTCGCCGTCACCGACCGCGTCGGCAACGTGCTCGCCGTGTTCGTGATGAACGGAGCCAACCTCCAGGTCGACGTTCCCCGCGGTCCCAACGGGAGCACCCACGACCTCCAGGGCGTCGGCAACCGACCCGGCCTCGCCAATGTGCCAGCGGCGGTCGCCGCAGCGATCGCCAAGGCGATCACCGGCGCCTATCTCTCGTCGGGCGGCAACGCCTTCTCGACCCGCACCGCGAGCATGATCGTGCAGGAGCATTTCCCGCCCTCCGCCGTCGCCCGCGGGCTTGAGAGCGGCCCGCTGTTCGGCGTTCAGTTCAGCCAGCTGCCCTGCTCCGATCTCTCCGCCCGGTTCAGCGCCGGCGGCGGCGCCTCGGCGCTGATCGGACCCAAACGCTCGCCGCTCGGCCTATCCGCCGATCCCGGCGGCTTCCCGCTCTACATGGACGGGGTCGTCGTTGGCGGGATCGGCGTGTTCGCCGACGGCCTCTACGGCTTCGATCCCGAAGTGCGCGACATCGACCGCGACGACGAAGAGGCGATCGCGCTCGCGGCAAGCGTCGGCTTCGCCGCGCCGGACTCGATCCGCGCCGAGCGGATCACCGTCGACGGCACCTCGCTCCGCTACAGCGACACGGGCCTCGCCGACCTCCGC
Source organism: Pseudomonadota bacterium (assembly GCA_023416515.1). GTDB lineage: Bacteria > Pseudomonadota > Alphaproteobacteria > Sphingomonadales > Sphingomonadaceae > Allosphingosinicella. The sequence continues at coordinate 26,895 of JAEZHP010000183.1, forward strand.
AGCAACCCGGCGGCAGCGCCGACGTTCGCCGCCATCAACGGCGCGGTCGGCGCCCTGACCAGCGTCAACGGCTATTACGACTCTGCCGGCGGAATCCGCCCGGGCACCGCTTACGGAAGCGAGGCGTCGGGCATCCGCGCGTCAACCGCAGCGGAATTCTCCAACCGCGACGCCTTCGTCCTGACCAATGGCGGCGGCGCCAACCGCTACCCGGTCCGGCCCGGCACCGAGGGCACGGCTCAGTCGCTCACGGCACCTGAAGTGACCGCGCTTCTCGAAGAGGCCTTCCGGGTGATGAGCGCTGCGCGTGCCCAGATCCGCCAGCCGCTCGACAGCCGCGCCCAGGTCTCGATCAGCGTCGTTGACACCAGCGGCGCCGTGCTTGGCCTCGTCCGCTCGCCCGACGCTCCGATCTTCGGAATCGACGTGTCGCTCCAGAAAGCGCGCACCGCGATGTTCTTCTCGAGCATGATTGCTGCGCAGCAATTGCTAGGCAATCCCGACCCCGACGTGTCGATGTTCGTCGCCAACGCGCGTTCGTTCCTCGGCGATCCGACCGCGCTGACCGGCCGCTTCGCGTTCACCGACCGCGCCAACGGCAACCTGTCGAGGCCCTACTTCCCGGACGGCGAGGTCGGTCGGCCGCCAGGGCCCTTCTCCCGCCCCATCCAGGAATTCAATCCTTTCTCGACCGGGCTTCAGTCGGCGCTGATCGAGCAGAACGTGCTTCAACACGTGCTGTTCGTGCTCGGCGCCGGACCAGACACGCCGCAGCAATGCACCCAGAATCCGAACCCGAGCCTGCTCGCGAACGGTATCCAGATTTTCCCGGGCTCGGTTCCGATCTATCGCGGCAACACCCTGGTCGGCGGCATCGGAGTCTCCGGCGACGGCATCGACCAGGACGACATGATCAGCTTCCTCGGCACTCACAATGCCAGCGCTCGGGTGGGCTCGATCAACAATGCGCCGCCCGCGATCCGCGCCGACCAGATCGTCGTGCCCAGCGTCAACGTCCGCCTTCGCTACGTCAGCTGCCCGTTCGCGCCGTTCATTGGCTCGAACGATCAGAATGTCTGCCAGGGAAAATGATCCTGGGCTCCTCCCTCATCGCGCTCGTCGCGTCGATGATGCAGCCGCCGGCTGCGGAGGATCGGAATGCGCCGCCGCCCGCGCCCGCCGGGCAGCCCGAACAGGAGCCCGAAGTCGAGCGGCCGGCAAATACCGAAGGTCTTGGCGAGGATCAGCGGCGCCGCCCCGGCGTTCCCCAGGATGTGCTCGAACCGCCGGTGGAGCAGTTCAACGCGGGCGCGATCCGATCGCCGCCGCCGGAAGCCTATCCCACTGACCATATCCCGATCCCGGATCGGTGGCGGCTGATCGACACGCTCGGTTTCGCCCGCGAAAACTATCTCGACCCCTATAATCAGAACACGCTGAAGGGCGACCGGCCGATCTGCAACCCGGCCGTCGCCGCGACGGACGAACGCCATCGCCGCTCACTCGGCTGCCGGCTGTTCGACACTTTGGGCCTCGGCGGCGACGACTGGTTCTTCGTCGGAAGCGCGGTCTCCGACACGGTCCTCGAACCGCGCTCATTCCCAATCCCGGTCGGCGTCCAGACCACCAACCGTCCGGGCAGCCTCGACGTGTTCGGGATCAACGACAGCCTCGTCGCGGCCCAGACGGTCATCCTCAGCGCCGCCCTCATCAAGGGCAACACCGCCTACCGCCCGCCGACCGTGGAATACCGCCTGACCCTGGCGGCGCAGATGAACTATGTCGACGTCTCCGAACGGCGCGTTCTCTTCGTCGAGCCGTCGCGCGGCACCAGCCGCCTCGACACCTGGATCGGAGTCCAGGAAGCCTTCATCGACTATCACTTCCGCGACGTTTCGGACCGCTACGACTTCGACTCCATCCGTGTCGGAATCCAGCCGCTCCAGTTCGATTTCCGGGGCTTCCTGTTCAACGACCAGAACCTCGCCGTCCGCCTGTTCGGCAACCGCGACAACAACCGCTGGCAATATAATCTGATCGGCGTGTGGCGGCTCGAGAAGGACACCAACTCCGGACTCAACGACATCACCGCGAGCCCGCGCAACGACTGGATCATCCACGCCAACGTCTTCCGCCAGGACCTGCCCGTCGTCGGCCTGACCAGCGAGGCGAGCCTGACCTGGAACATCAACCGCGAAGGCCAGGATATCCACATCGACGACAACGGCTTTCCGGTGCGCCCCGCTTTGTTCGGCGACCTGCGCGGACGCAACTATGACGCCATCTATCTCGGCTATAACGCGGAAGGGCGCGTCGGCCGGATCAACCTGTCGGCGACGCTGAGCTACGTGTTCGGATGGGAGCAGCACAATGTCTTCACCGGACGGCCGGCGAACATCAGCGGCTATTTCGCGGCGTTCGAGCCGAGCTACGACTTCAACTGGATCCGCCTTCGCGGCGCCGCGATGATCTCCAGTGGCGACGGCGATCCCTATAACGACACCCAGGCCGGCTACGACGCGATCTTCGAGAACCCGATCTTCGCCGGCGCGGACACGAGCTACTGGATCCGCCAGACCATCCCCTTCGCCGGGGGCGCCCGCGCTGTGTCGCTCAACGGCCGCAACGGAATCCTCGCCAACCTCCGCTCGTCCAAGGAGGAAGGCCAGTCCAACTTCGTCAATCCAGGCACCATGCTTCTCGGAGTCGGCGCCGACTTCGACATCACTCCGGACTTCCGCTTGTCGGGCAATGCCAACCATCTGTGGTTCCAGCGAACTGAGGTGCTCGAGGCTCTTCGCGTCGAGGGCACCATCCCCAACGAGATCGGCTTCGATATCTCGGCCGCGGCGATCTACCGCCCCAACTTCAACCAGAATCTGGTCTTCCGCGCGTCCGCCGCGGCCCTGATCCCGACCGCCGGCTTCAACGACCTCTTCACCAACGAGGGCCGCCACGATTTCTATTATTCAATCCTTCTGAACGCGATCCTGACTTATTGAGATGAGGGTGATGGGGGCCACGATCGCAGCACGGTTCGGCAAAGTTGCGCTGGTCGCGGCAGCCGTCGTTGCTTCGGCCGTGTTCGGCGCCGCCACTGTCGGTGCGGCCGAAAAGGAGAAGCCGGTCGTCCGCGACTACAGCCTCGTCCGCGCGGCCCCGGCCCCGCGCACCCAGGACTGGGCCGCCGCGCGCGAGAAGAGCGGCGAGGCGCGCACCAGCGGCTGCATGTCCTGCCACTTCGACAGCGACGCCCACACCATGCACCGCTCGCCGGCGGTGGTTCTCGGCTGCACCGACTGCCACGGCGGCAATCCGCGCATCGCCGGCGATCCCAACCTTGCGCATGACGATCCGCGCTACGTTGCCGCGCGCGACCAGGCGCATGTGCTTCCGCGCTATCCGGGCGGCTGGCACTGGCCGTCGAGCGCCAATCCTGCGCGAAGCTACACCTTGCTCAACATCGAAGCGCCGGAGTTCGTGCGCTTCACCAATCCCGCCGATTATCGGGTGGTTCGCGAGAGTTGCGGCGCCTGCCATATCGAGATCATCGAAGCCGCCGAGCGGTCGCTGATGTCCACCGGAGCAATGCTGTGGGGCGGCGGCGCCTATAATAACGGTATCCTCCCCTACAAGAATTACATCACTGGCGAGGCCTATACGCGCACCGGCCAGAACGCCGCGATCATGTCGCCGCCGAACGGCCAGCCGACCGACGAGCAGCGCGCGCGCGGAGTCCTCGGTGCGCTCTATCCGCTGCCGACCTGGCACGTCTTCCCGCCCGCCGACGTGTTCCGGGTATTCGAGCGCGGCGGGCGCAACATCGGCACCCAGTTCGCCGAGATCGGCCTTCCAAATCCGTCAGGCTCGATCCAGCGATTGGAGGAGCCTGGACGCCCCGACATCCGCCAGTCGAACCGTGGCCCCGGAACCGGCCTTCGAGTGGCCATCGCGGTCCTCAACATCCACAAGACCCGCCTCAACGACCCCTACATGTGGTTCATGGGCACCAACGACCAGCCCGGTGATTATCGCCATTCGGGCTGCGCCGGCTGCCACGTCATCTACGCCAACGACCGCCAGCCGCAGCACAGCCTGACCTACGCCCAATATGGCCGCGACGGTCAGACCCAGACCTGCGACCCAACGATCCGCGACCTCGCCCAGGACGACGCTCACACCGCGACCCGGGGCCGCGAGCAACCTCTTCCGGTGACCGGGCAACGCGCCAGCGGTTCGCCTTTGTCCGCGACCTGCGGCGAGGGACGCTCCGACCCACCCGCAACCGACGCGCACGCAAGTCCGGAGCAAGCGACCGGCCCCGCCCCTGCCGACGAGAACCATGCAGGCATGCGCGAGCGCGGCCATCCGCTTCGCCACGTCTTCACCCGGGCGATCCCGACCGCCCAGTGCATGACCTGCCACATGCACCAGCCAAACATCTTCCTGAACACCTACCTCGGCTACACGATGTGGGACTATGAGGCCGATGCGGACCTCATGTGGCCGGGGCCCGAGAACCGGCTCCAGATGCCCGCCAACCTCAGCCCCGAGGAGCAGCGCCGTTGGCAGGAAACCTACCGTCGTCAGCGCTATCCGAGCGCCAGCCAGGCCTTCGAGGTGCTCGACCGCAACCCGGAGGGGGCCGCTCCTCGCGGCTTGTGGAGCGACGTCGACTTCCTTCGCGAGGTCTATGAGCAGATCAACCCGCGCGCGCGGATGACCCAGTTCGCCGACTATCACGGTCATGGCTGGAACTTCCGCGGCATCTTCCGCCGCGACCGCGAGGGCAATCTCGTCGATGTGCAGGGACAGCGCATCGACGTGACCGGGCCGGACGGCCGCCTCGCCAGTCCCGAGGAGATCCAGCGCCGCGAGGTGTTCCAGCGCGACGGCGAGACGCTGTTCCCCGAGGTCGGCAACAACAACGGCCGCGCGGTCCACATGATGGACATCCACGCCGAGGTGGGGCTTCAATGCGCCGACTGCCACTTCGCCCAGGACAGCCACGGCAACGGCTTCCTCTATGGCGAGGTCGCCAACGCGATCGAGATCGGATGCCGCGACTGCCACGGCACGGCGCGCGAATATGCCAATCTGCGCACCTCGAACGTCGCGGCGCCGCCGCGCGGCCGAAACCTCGAGCTGATCCGCAACGAGGATGGCCGGCGGCGCTTCGAATGGATTGAGTGCGGCCAGGCGCAGCAGATGGTTGCCGACGCAATCGAGCGCGGCGAGCAGATCCTTCCTCGCCAGCTCACGTGCCCCGACAATCGCCAGGTGCTGATCCAGCGCTCGATCGTCGATCCGAACCTGTTCTGGGTGGTGAGCCAGGTCCGCGACAGCGTCGACGGCGGGCTACGCGCGCACCCCTGCCAGGAGGAATGGCAGGAGCCGCGAACCACCGGACCCTGCTTCAGCATGCGCTCGGCCCGCTCCAAGCTGATGAGCGCGAGCAGCGCCGACCGAACCGACGGTCATGCGCCGTTCGGCGAAGGCGTTCCCGACAGCGACCTCGCCCATCCCGCGGGCGACATGGCCTGTTTCACCTGCCACCTGTCGTGGACGACGAGCTGCGCCGGCTGCCACCTTCCGATCGAGGCCAATTACCGCACCTCGATGCACCATTTCGAGGGCGCTCAGACGCGCAACTTCGCGACCTACAACCCGCAGGTCGCGCGGGAAGAGATGTTCCAGCTCGGCCGCCACCAGACGACCAAGGTCGGCGAGCCGGGACCGAACGGGGAGCCGCGCGGGATCGTCGCTCCGGTGCGATCGACATCTGCGCTGATCCTGTCGTCGACCAACCTCAACCGCGAGCGGATCTACATCCAGCAACCGCCGATCGCAGCGTCGGGCTATTCCAGCCAGGCCTTCGCTCCCCACTTCCCGCACACGGTTCGGCGGACGGAAACCAAGACCTGCTCCGACTGTCACGTCAGCCGCAACAACGACAACAATGCGATCATGGCTCAACTGCTGCTTCAGGGCACGAACTTCGTGAACTTCGTGGGCCTGTACAATTGGGCCGGGCTCGAGAGCGGTCTTCAGGCGACCCGGGTGACCGAATGGGACGAGCCGCAGGCCGTGATCGGCTCCTACTTGCAGCGCTTCGCCTATCCCGACTTCTACCGGCTGCACGTCGAGCGCAACGGGCGCGAGCTGATCAACTGGGAGCGCGGCAACCGCCTCGACCGTAACCTGTCCGGCGAGACCAACCACAATGAGGAATTCGCCAACGTCCACCAGGGCACGGGCGGGGCGGTGCGCTGCCTGCAGATGCGCGGAGAGTATATGTTCGTAGCCGAAGGCCGCGCCGGCTTCCAAGTCTATGACATCGCCAACATCGGCAACAAGGGCACGTCCGAGCGGATCGTTACCGCGCCCTTCTCGCCACTAGGCCAGAATACGCGCGTGCCGAGCCACAACGCGACCTGCATGGCCCTGCCCACCAACCAGCCGATCGACCCGAACCGCAACGAGCGCATGGCGCAGACCGTGCGTGCGAATGCGGACGGGTCGACCGTGTCGCTGCTCGAGGAAAACCAGGAGCAGCGGATGCACGCCATCTACAATTATGCGGTGGTGACCGACTCCGAGGAGGGTCTGATCCTCGTCGATGTGCGGACGATGGCCGATGGCGAGCCTCGCAACAACTTCCTCGAGCGTGCGCGCTTCGCGAACGGCGCGACGGCGTGGAACGAGAACGGAGTGCTCGCCGGAGCGAGGCACGTCACGCTTGCGGGCACCTACGCCTATGTCACCACCGCAGCCGGACTGGTGGCGCTCGACCTCGACAATCCGCTCGCGCCGCGAGTGACGGCGACTCTGCCGCTGGCCGACGCCCGCGCCTCGGCGCTCCAGTTCCGCTATCTGTGGGTAACCGACGCCGAGGGGCTGAAGCTGTTCGACGTCACCGACATGGCCCATCCGGTGCCGGTGCCCAGCGGCACGGTGCGGCTCGAGAACGCCCAGCGCATCTACCTCGCGCGCACCTATGCCTATGTCGCCGCCAAGCATCAGGGGCTGGCGATCATCAACATCACCCGCCCCGAAGCGCCGCAGCCGCCGGCCTTCTTCACGGGCCAGTACGGGCAGGCGCTGAATGACGTCGAGGACGTCATCGTCGCGTCGACCAATGCGTCTTTGTTCGCCTACGTCGCTGATGGTCGGAACGGGATCCGAGTCATTCAGCTGACCTCGCCGGAGAGCCAGCCGGCGCTCTACGGCTTCTCGCCGCGGCCGGCGCCTGAACTGATCGCCTGGGCGCGCACGCCGTCCCCGGCCCTGGCGCTGTCCAAGGGGCTCGACCGCGACCGCGGAGTCGACGAGACGGGGCACCAGATGGCGGTGTTCGGACGGCTCGGCTCCAGGCCGTTCAATCGCGCCGAGATGGAGCAATTGTTCATCAGCCGCGGCCGCTCCGCGAGCACCGGGCGGCTCTACCAGGTCGACGACACCGGAAGCATGGCGGATTGGGTGGAAGCGACCCGCCGAAACTGAGCTGAGGTCGCCTAAGCTTCGTCGGGGAAAGCGCGCGGATCGAGCTGTCGCATCAGCTGGACGAATGGCGCAGTCTCGGCGTCAAGAGCGGCCGCTTCGGCAGCGGCGATCGACTCGTCGAAATGGCAGAAGAGTCGTTCGACCCGAGTCTTGTGCGAGTCGTCGAGGCCTTCGAGCTCACCGTTGGTCAGGCATTCGCGTCGACCGCGGGCGAATTCGGGTTGGACCCGAAGCCACTCGACATAGCGGCCGCGATAGGCCTCCTGGTCTGCCTCCGATATGTCGCCTCCGCGCCGCGCCCGGCCGAGCGCCTCCATGATGTCGAGATTTTCCTCCGCGAACAGGTTCGGTCCGTCGAGCCGATACATGGCCGGGTCCATTCCGGCCGAGCCGATGTCGGCGAGCGCGAGTGCACGGACGACACCATGCTCGACCAGGAATGGCTGAACCACCGTGGCGCATTCGTGATCCCAACCCGGGATCGTGCCGATGATCGCCGAGGCGACGATACCCTGCTCCTCCGGCTGGAAGTCGACCCCGAGTCCCGTCATCGCCTCGATCGCTTCATAGGCGCTGGCGACCTCGTTGCGACCCGCATGCCGCCGACGATAGATTGAACCGTCGTCGCGCTCCTCCGGCGACCAGTGCTGAACGATGTCGTGAAACGCCGCCGCGATGATGAGCAGAAGCAAATCGCGGTCGGACATGTCGATCGCGACGCCGATCGCGCGGGCGCGGGCGATCACGCCGGCGGTATGCTCGCTGTTGTGATAGTGCATGTGGTCGGGAACCCGGCCACCTTCGAAGCGGTCGCGGATCACTCCGAGGGCAATCGCCTCCGCCTTGGCTTCGGCCGCGGCATAGATGCTCGGGACTCGGCCGAGAAGTTCGGCCGAACCGACCTTCTGAATCGCCGAGTTGCTGCCGTTGAGATCCAACTTAGCCGCCCCGCTCACCTGGCGGCCGTCAGTCGCGCCACCGGCGTGACCGTCGTCTGCCACCTCTGCCCCCTGGCCTGGCGCCTGATCAGCATCGCTGGGACGCCCTGGTTCAGGTGATAATCATGACACATCGAACATCCGGATTCCACGGCCTCCCGACGCCCCCCTTCCCCGCCATGGCAGGACTGACAGCTGGTCATGTCCGGAAGCATGAGGTCGGTGGACGCACGAGAGGTGCCCGCCTGGACGTGGCAGCTGAGGCAGGCCTGATCCCCCTCTAAAGCGGCTCCCTGCGGGAAAGCCGGTGATTCCCGCGGCCATTCGGTGCGGCGGTGGGGGGTGTGGCTGAACCAGCCGTGGAGCAGGTAGCGCGTCGGGAACGCGACCGGCCGCACGTGGAAATCAAGCGGTCCCCGCTGCTCGACGACGTGACACTCGCCGCACGCACCGTCGCGCCGGAAAACCGACTGGATCGCCTGCACCGCAGACATGTTGGCGCCGGCGCGGGCGCGGGCATATTGAAGCGCCGCGCGGACCTGTCCCAGATCACCCGGACGCCGGCGAGCGGCAGGGCTCAGCTCGGCGGGACGCGACGGCGCTCGGCCGCGATAGAATTCGCGAAGGTCCGCGACGACCTGGTCGGGCGCGCCGTGCCGCAAGGTGCGCACGACATTGCCTTCCTGCTGGAACCCGAGGCTGTGGCAGGAGCTGCAATCCTCCTCCATGTTGACCGGCTGGAAGCTGGTTCCGTCGGGCGTCGGCGTGTGACAGTCCGCACAGCCGAGGCCCGGGCGGCCGCCGTAGCGTTGACCCAGCCGCTGCGCCATCCGGGCGACTCCCCCTCGGGTGTCGAGGTGCACCTCGTGCGGGAAAGCGAGGTTGCTGTTGTCGCGGGCTCCGCTCAGCGCCACCCGGCTCAGCAGCGGACGATCACCCTCCCAGTTGATCAGAGCGAGGGGCCGAAATTGTGGATGCACGTCGGGGTCGGGCCGTGGCGAATTGCGTCCGAAATCGACGACATTGGCAAAGCGGACACCGCTGAGCCGGCTGTTGAGGTCGGCATGGCAGCCCGTGCAGTCGCTTTGCGCGGTATCGGCGAGTCGGGTCGGTCCTTCATGCTCGCGGTGGCAGTCGACGCAGCGGCCGGGCGTGTGACCGAACGTCTCCGCCACCGTCAGCTGGAAGCGAGCAAAGCCGGTAAGGTTGGGCTGCGAGCGAGCGAGGCGAGCCGCAGCTTCGTTGGCCGGCCGCTCCGTGTCGCCGTGGTTGGTGATGTCGCGATGGCAGGTCGCACAGGATTCGTCGCGGACCGGTTCGAAAGGCCGGACGTGGCAGGCGCCGCAATCATTCTCGAGGCTCGAATGGGCCTGGCTGAGATGGCCACTGATCCACAGCCGGTCCGCCGCGAAGCCCGCAGCGGGCCGGAACTCCGCCCGGGTCCGTCGCTCCTCCTCGATCTTGCGGCGGTCGCCGCCGACCGGCTGCTGAGCATTGGACTGCTCGACGTCGGCCTGGACTTGCTGGCGCTGGCTCACGAACCACAGCGGCCACACCAGGAACACGGCGAGCACCAAGGCGACCAGAACGTAGGACGCGGCGCGCTTGCCGGGCATGACGGAGCCCGCGGCGAAGCGGCGCACGTCGCCGCGGTCCTTCTCATCGACCGCGCTTTCGCCGACCTCCTCGACCTCGACCCTGATCTCCTCGCTCTCCGCGGCGGTCGGAGCGAAGCGAAGCAGGTTCTTGCCGACCCTGAGGTCTCCACCGGTCGCAAGGTCGATCGTGCCCGAGGTCAGCTTGCGGCCGTCGAGCTCGACTCCGACTCCCTCCTCGGCGGAGACCTGAAGCCGCATGGGCGCGACACGCTGGACGACAGCATGGCGAAGTGCCGCGTTGAGGTCCGCGAGGCGGATGTCGCTCGAAGGATGGCGTCCGATCGTGAGGGTCTCACCCTCGATCGTGATCCCCTTCACGATGCGCCGCCCCTGCGCGCTGTAGGATATCCGCTCGACGAGGAAGGTCATCGGGCCATCACCAGTAGTAGAAGACGCTGAGGATATGGACGCTGAGCGCTGCGATCAGCGCGAACGTCGCGGGCACGTGGATGAACAGCCACACCTCGAGCCGCGCCTTGATCTTGAGCTGCCGGCGGATCCGGGCCAGCGCCGCGGCCTTGCGCTCGAGAAGCTGGACGACGGCTCGGATCGCGTCCTCCTGGTCTCCTGTCGCGGTGGCAAGACGCGCGCGCATCTCGGTCAGCGCGCGGGCGTTGCGGCAGTTGCGGTCGCTTCCCGACAGTCGCGCGAAGATGCCGGCCCGGAACGGGTCCTCCTTCAGCGACGAACGCACCAGGGCGGTATCGTCCAGAAGCTGGGCTGCGATGTCGATCTGCCGGTCGAGCTTGGCGATCGTCTCGATCATCTGCGACCGGGTCATCTCCGAGCGGTTGTCGCTGAGCGCCTCCGGAAGCGTCGTGTAGGCGATGATCCCGTAAATCCCGGACAGGATCACGATCATCATCAGCACGTAAGCGAGCGTGTGGACGTTCCAGCCGAGCTGGAAACCGGTGTGAAGAGTCGCGATGACGATCAGCGAAAGCCCGAGATAGACGTGCGCGGAGGTCCAGGCCTTAAGCGAGAAATAGCCGCGGCTCATCGTCCGCTTGCGGACTCCGAGCATGGTCAGCCACAGGATGAGAAGGGCGCCGATCGTGCCGAGCGTGTAGCCGTACCAGCTGCCGCCATTAGGGCGCGGCTCGACGTCGATCCCTAGATAGACGATGAGCGCCGCGATCGAGATCCCGAGCGCGATCTTCAGCCAGCGATAATTGCGATGCTGAAGGAAACCTTCATGCGCCGTCGACCGGCTGCGCTCGATCTGCTTTGCCCCCCGGGTCGCCATCTACAGCGTCGCTCCCCTGCCCGCCTTCATGCTCAAGCCTCCAGCCGGGCCACGGTGAGGAACTCCTCGGGCTTGACCCGGATCGCGGCCCCGGTCGGGCACGCGCGGACGCAGGCAGGGCCGCCGGGTATTCCGGAGCACATGTCGCACTTGATCGCGCGCTTCTTGGTCAGCTCGGCGTCCTTCTTCTCGTCGCCGGTCAACGGTAGGTTCGCCTTCGACCATTTGTAGCTGGGTTCGCCCGGGCCAGGCCCGCGGCCGAAGAACAGCCAGGACAAGAGGTTCGGCTTTTTAGGCGGCACCATCTCCATCCGGATGACGCCGTAGGGGCAGTTGCGCTGACAATTGCCGCAGCCGATGCAACTGTCGTCGATGAACACCTCGCCGTCAGGGCCGCGGTGGATCGCGTTGGGCGGGCAGTCGGCCATGCAGTGCGGGTGCTCGCAATGCCGGCACGATGTCGGCACATGGAGGTGGGCGTAGGTCTTGCCGGCCTCGCGATTGAGCCGCGACAGTCCGTCATGGCTGTCGGCGCAGGCCTTTTCGCAATTGTCGCAGCCGACGCACAATTTCTCGTCGATCAAAAGCACGTCGGTCGCCTCAGCAATGCCCTGCTCGACGAGGAACTTCGCCACTGAAGAGTAGAGGTCGACGGCGCCGCTGAAGCTCTCCTTCTTCGCCTCAATGAAGGAGTTGAGGCGCTGGCGGTTGGCCATGTCGGTCTCGAACCGCTCCATGAGCGCCGGGTTGCGCTGCAGAAGAGCTCGCATCTTGTCGCCGTTGAGGCGGATCACCTCCGACTTGATGGCGGCGCGGACGGTGGCTGTCCGGCGGCCGCCTTCGAGAAGCGCCATCTCGCCGACGTAAGAGCCTGCGGGCAGGTAGGAGAGGAAGACCGGGCGCCCCCCGACATTGCGCTCGACAACCATCGAGCCGACTCGGATGACGAAGATGTCGTAGCCTTCCTCGCCCTCGTTGATGATCGCCTCGCCGGCCTTGACCCGAACGATCTTGTAATCGTCGAGGACGTCGGAGAGGTCGGCCGAGGTCAGGCCGGATTTGAAAATCTGGAGGAGCTGGCGTTCGACCGATATGCGGGTCACCGCCTCCTTGGCGGCCGGAACCGACGCCATCAGCTTGAGGGCCGACAGGCGGGACACCTCGACGATGATCGAATCCTCGGCCGCGCGTACGGTGGCGCCGCGCGGGCGCCCGGAGATGAGGCCGACCTCGCCGAAGATCGAGCCGGTCTCGATCGGAACGGTGATGCTCCGGTCCTTCGGATTCACTTCGACCAGTACGCTTCCGGAGGCAATCGCGAACAGCGACGAGCCAGGCTCGTTGCGCTCGAACACCGTTTCCCCGGCGCGGTAGAAGCGCACGTCGCTGTCGAGCATGAACTCGCGCATCTGAAGAGGCGACACGCCGTTCAAGATGATGACGTTGCTGCGCAGGAATTCGAGCCATTCGTCGACGCTTCGGCGGCCCGGCAGGTCCTTGAACTTCTCCGCGAGCAAAGGCGTGTCGACCGGTTCCAGGCTGGTGTTGCCATGGATGAACTCGACGACGTCATAGCCCTGGTTCATGCAATGCTTGATCAGCGGGTAGCCGGCGAGAGCGCCGACCACGAAGATGCCCGGAACGGTGCTTTCGAATTGCGGCGACAGCTTGGGGTAGGCCTCGCGCGCCTCGCTTGTGAACTCGATTCCGGTGCCGGGCTTGATGACTTTCTTGAGCGCTGTCTTGCCGTCGCGGTCCGTCACCTCCTGCTCAATGAAGGTTGCGCAGCAGCCCTCGACGAAGGCGCGCGGAGGCGCCGAGCCCATTCGAGCGATGATCCGGTCGCAACGGATGCGCTGAGGCCCGTCGCGGGTTTCGATCGTGAGCCAGCCCTTCTCGACCAGCGACGGGGAGCTTTCCGGCATCACCGTCAGCCGGCCCTCGTCGCGCGCCGCGAACATCGCCTGGACGTTGGGACCCTTGGCGCGCGAGAAATCGGCCGTCCGGTTCAAGATAGTGACGACATTCTCGAGCTTGGGATCCTCGAGCAGTCCGAGGGCATTCTCGATCCCCGCGTCGCCGGCGCCGACCACCGTGATATGCTCGTTGTCGTATGCGTTGGGATCGTCGAGCTGATATTGGACATGGGGCAGGTCGCCGCCAGGAACGCGCATTCGGTTCGGATTGCCCTGGGTGCCGATCGCAAGGATCACCTTCTCGGCGCGGATCTCCTGGACCTGGTCCGAATTGCCTCCGGAGGCATTGGGGCCGTGCGGTTCGCCGGGCCTGTCCGGACGCTGCCAGCGATTGGCGGCGCCCTTCACCTTGAGGACGAAATCGCCGTCCTGGCCGGTGATCGACAGCACTTCCGCATTGATCAGGGCGTCGATCGCATATTCCGCCGCCAAATCGTCCCAGATGCCGAGCACCGCCTCGCGCTTGCCGGCGTCGAACTTCATGTCCGAACGGCGCGGCAGCTGGACGGGCGTCGCCATCACATGCTTGCCCTTCTGATATTTGTAGATCGTGTCGGAGAGGTGGTCGGACTTTTCCAGGAGAAGGTGGGAAATGCCGAGCTGTTTGGCGCGGGCCGCGGCGCTCAAGCCCGCTGGACCGGAACCGACGATGGCAATCCGAACCTTAGTCTCCGACACGCGATCCCTTCCCCCCTAGGACCTGCGAAGAGAAAAGGCCGTCGGACGCGCGCCCGGTCGGCCCCTCATCGGCCGAGCAGTCTAGCAGCTAATCCGCGTTCCGCCAGACCTTGACGTGCGGCGAGATGCTGAAATGATCGCGCTCCTATGGCCGACCCCAGGACCGCCGCGCGCCGAATAGCGCCCGCCACCATCGCCCTCGTTCTCGCCGGAATATTGGCGGTCGCGGCGATCGTCATTGCGGTGACCCGTTCGGGCGAGCCGCACCCCGAACCGGCCGCGGTCGCCGCAGCCGCGACGGACGGCCAGGCCGGCAATATCGGTCAGATGATCGCCAGCCTTCGCCAGCGCATCGCCGGCGACCCCGACAATGCCGAGGCCTGGTTCCTGCTCGGAATGGCCTATCGCGACACCGAGCAGGTGCAGCAGGCCGCGCAGGCCTTCCGCCGGGCGATGGAGCTTCAGCCGAATAATGTGATGCACGTCGCCTATCTCGCGGAATCGCAGCTTCTGCTCGGCAGCGAGGACGGCCTCGCGGAAGCGCGCCGGCTGCTCGACCGCGCGGCAGCGATCGACCCTCGCGAACCGATGGTCCGCTTTTACCGAGCCACTCTCAAGGACCGCGACGGCAATCCGAGCGGGGCGGTCGACGACCTCGTCGCGCTGCTCCGCGACGCTCCCGGCGGCGCCGGCTGGGAGCCGCAGGTCCGCGACGCCGCCCAGGCGATCGCCCACCAGCACAATATCGACATTGCCGGCCGGCTGCCGGAGCCGCGGCCCGCTCCCGCGTCGACCGCCACGGCGGCCATCCCCGGCCCCACCCGCGAACAGATGGCGGCGGCGAGCAGCATCCCGCCGGGGCAGCAGAACGAGATGGTCAAGGGCATGGTCGACCGCCTCGCCGCCCGCTTGCAGAGCAATCCGCGCGACGCCCAGGGCTGGATCCGCCTGATGCGCTCGCGAATGGTCCTCGGCGAGCGCGATGCCGCCGGCGCGGCGCTGCGCGGCGGGCTCGCAGCGTTCAACGGTGACGACGCCACCCAGGGACAGCTGCGCACTGCGGCGCGCGAGCTCGGAGTACCGGGCACCTGATGCCGTACGCGGCTTGACAGCCGCCCCCGTCGGCCCATATGCGGCACCCCTGCTCTTCGAGCGGCCCCTTCGTCTAGCGGTCTAGGACGTCGCCCTCTCACGGCGAAAACACGGGTTCGAGTCCCGTAGGGGTCACCAAAGCGCCTGAGCCGTGGCATCTCAGCGGCCACTTTTGCCGGGCTCCGAGCCCAAGCTGCACCGAATTTTCCGCGCAAATCCAGCGTCCAGCCACGCGCGCGAATCCGTGCACTAAAGGGATTGAGAAGCGATCCGGCTCCAAGCGGATCGTTGGATCGTTGCGGTCTGGGAGGATCGTGAATGGCGATCAGCGCTTCTGCCGGCGAGGCCGCCACTGCGGTCGGCGACTTTTTCGGGCTCCCGCCGCTTGCGACGGCGGATGTCGGGCTTCTCGCGCTTGCCGCGGCCATCGTCGCGGTCATTGCCATGATCGGCCGGTTCCTCGCTCTATGGATCCGCCGCTGGCTTGAGCGCAGCATCGCGCCGAAGCTCGAGGCGAGCGACCACCGGCGCGTGCTTCCGAGCGGCCACGTTGCAGCGGCCGTCGCTGCGATCGGCTCTGTCGCCATGCTGACGGTCGCTTCGGCGGCGCATGGCTGGCCTCCTTATTCCATGCTTCTGTTCGACCTCGCGATACCGGTCGCCTCGGCGCTCGCGGCGTGGCGCGTCGCCCTCGCGCTCAACCTGTCGCGCAGCGCCGCGCTGGCGATCGCAGTCGTTTGCGGCGCGGTCGTGCTCACCCAGCGCTACGAGCAGCTCGAATTCGTCGAAAAGTCGCTTGATGGCCTTGCGGTCGCGTTCGGCGAAACGAGGATTTCGCTTCTCGACATCCTCGGCGTCGCATTTGCGGCAGTCGTCCTCTACGCCGTCGTCCGGGTCGTGAACCACGGCGCCAAGGCATTCATCCGCCGGCGCACCAACCTGGACATCACTCAGAGCCTCCTTGCCGAGAAACTGGCTGCGATCGCCATCGCGGTGATGGCGATCTTCGTCGCCATCGACTTGCTGGGCATCGACACGACCGCCCTGTCGGTCTTCTCGGGAACCGTCGGACTGGGCCTCGGCTTTGGCCTGCAGAAGATCTTCAGCAACCTCGTCTCGGGGATCATTCTGCTTATGGACCGGTCGATCAAGCCTGGCGACGTGATCGTGGTCGGGGACGCGGTCGGTGAGGTCAACAAGATCGGCACCCGAGCGGTCTCGGTGATCACCCGCGACGGCAAGGAGCACCTCATTCCCAACGAGGTGCTGATGACGGAGCGGGTCGAGAACTGGAATTTCTCGTCGCGCAACGTTCGCATCCGAATGTCGATCAGGGTGGCTTATGAAAGCGACTTCGACCTGGTCGAAAACCTGCTCCAGGAAGCGACCCGGGAAAGCCCGCGCGTGCTCAATTCGCCGCCGGCGGCCGTACGGATCACCGACATCAGCGATTCGGGAATCAAGATCGAGCTTCGCTTCTGGATCAGCGATCCGGAGGACGGTCTCGGCAACATCCAGAGCGAGATTTACAAGCGCATCCTGCTCAAGTTCCGGGAGCACGAAATCATCTTGCCGAACGAAGGCCGGGACGTGGAGATCACCAAGGTCCCGCCGATCTCGATCACGGTGGAGGGCGTCGAACCAGGCTAGGCATTGCCTCGATCCGGAAGGCCATCGAGCTTGTCGGGAGCGTCGCCGGCGCCCTGATCCGCATGGATGAAATTGACCTGGGTGGGGAACGGCAAGGAGATGCCGTTTGCTCGGCAGGCATCGTGGATGGCGAGAAGGACCATCCCCTTCGTCCTGATCTGCTCGGGCTGGGTCGGTCCGGCGGCGTAGATGATGTACAGGTCGATCGAATAATCGTTGAGCGCGTCGATCGCGATCGCCGGCGGTGGCTCCACGCGCACTCCCTCAGCGGTTTTGACCGCCTCGAGAACGACTGCCATCGCCTTGCGCGGATCGCCGCCATAAGCGACTGAAAGCGTGTAGTTCGCCATACGATAGTCGCAGGCCGTGTTGACGGTGATCGCATCGCTGAAGATCGCGACGTTCGGGATGATCACCAGCCTTTGGTCGATCGTCCTGATATGGGTGGCGCGAGTCTCGACCTCCTCGACCACGCCTTCATATTCGCCGTCGCCAACGATGATCTCATCGCCAGTCTTGTAGGGCTCGCGGATGAGAAGGATGACGCCCGCGGCGAGATTCTGAAGGATGTCCTTGAACGCGAAGCCGAGCGCGATCGAGCCGATGCCGAGCAGCGAGAGGATGTTCGTCGCGTCGATGCGCGGAAACAGCAGGGTCAGCGCGAAAAGGCTGCCGATGAGCACGACGATCCCGACAAGGGTCGTCCCGAGCAGCCGGCCCAGGTCATGCTTGCCGCGCCGGTCGAGCTGCCGTTCGAGCCGCTTGCTAAGCAGCCAGCCGAAGAGCCACGCGGCAGCCACCGCAACCAGGAAGCCGAGGATGTTCGGGATGTGCAGCAGCAGGTCGTTGAGCGTTGTCCAGAACCCCGTCTCGACACGCTCGCCGGTCGTGCGGATGATCTCCCCGGCCTTCGAGGCGCCCGCCTGGGAGTTGACCACCGCGTTCATGCTCATGACCGGCTACTTGCCTCGCAGCGCATCAGGACGGGCAGCGAAGCCGTGGCTACGATGCGGGTTGCGGCCCGTCTCCAGCGATGCCGTTGAACTGGAAGAACTCTTCGGGTGACATGCCTTCGAGCTGCTTGACCTCGCCCGCCTCGATATAGCCGACGGCAGCGGCATAAGCCTCCCACTCAGCCTTCATCTCGGCGAACTTCCTGGGCTGCTGCGCAGCGAGGTTGCTCATTTCCCGAGGGTCGTCGCGCAGGTTGAAGAGGTGCCACTCATTCTCGCCGTAGGGCGGCGCCATGAAGATCAGCTTCCAGTCGCCCTTGATGACGGCCCGGCACTCGATCATCTCGAATCCGACCGCGTCGAACCTGCCCCTGACGGGGGCACTGCTCTCCCCCGTCAGATAAGGCTTCCACGACCGGCCATAGAGCGGCGCCAGTTCCTGGCCCGAGCGCTCGTCAGGACGGCGGGCATCGATGAAATCCAGCAATGTCGGAAGCACGTCGGTGGCATGAAGAAGCTGCGACGTGTCGATACCACGCTTCGCGACGCCCGGCCCGGCGACGATCAGCGGGACCTGAGTGCCACCCTCGTAGGTCGTCGTCTTGAAATAAGAGAGGGGCGTGTTCGCGACCTCCGCCCAAGCGCCACCGATGGAGACGAACGAACCCTTGCGGCCCATATTTGCGAGGCTGTTGTCATAGTCGCGCTCGATCAGCTCAGGCGTGTTGGGAGCGTAGAAATACGGCTCCTTCGGATTGGCGCCGTTGTCTGAGATGAAGATGATGAGGGTGTCATCATATTTTCCCTGCTCCCGCAGCAGGTCGAGGACCCGGCCGATATTGTGATCGAAATTCTCGATCATCGCCGCGTAGATCTCCATCTTGCGCGACTGCTCGGCCCGCTCTTGCTCGTCGAGCTGGTCCCAGGTCGGAAAGAGACCGCTGCCCGGATTGCTCGCGAGAGCTTCCGGAATCAGGCCCATCTCCTTCATCCGAGCGAGGCGGCCCTCGCGGATCGAGTCATAGCCGCCGTCATAGGCGCCCTTGTAGCGGTCGAGCCATTCGTCGGGCACTTGCAGCGGATCGTGCGGCGCCGTGAAAGCGAGATAGCCGAAGAATGGCGCGTCATCCCCCTGCTCCGACAGATAGGAGATCATCTTGTCCGCATAGGCGTCGGAGGAGAAGAAATCGTCGGGCAGGTCGTTGGTCACGTCCCTCCCGTCCTCGTCATAGCGGGTGTGCGGAATCTCGCTGGCGCTGAGCGCGCGATGATCGTTGAAGTGGCTGGCGCCGCCGCCGAGGAACGAGAAGACCCGGTCGAAACCGCGGTCCTCCGGCCGGTAGCCGTCGATGGCCCCGAGGTGCCACTTGCCCGCCATGTAGGTGCGGTACCCCTCCCCCTTCAAAACCTCGGCGATCGTCATCACGCGGTGGTTGAGCGGGCCTTCATAGCCGGGCTGCAGATACTGGTTGGTCGCGTGCATCGGCGGCATGGTGCCGAGGCCGGCCTGATGGTTGTCGCATCCGGACAGAAGCATCGACCGGGTTGGGGCGCAGAGCGACGACACATGGAAGTTGCGGAACCTGACCCCTTGCTCGGCGAGTGCCTGGACGACGGGGGTACGGATCTCGCCGCCGAACGGCTGGCAATCCGAATAGCCCATGTCGTCGACGACGATCAGGAGGA
Organism: Pseudomonadota bacterium; assembly: GCA_023416515.1. Lineage (GTDB taxonomy): Bacteria > Pseudomonadota > Alphaproteobacteria > Sphingomonadales > Sphingomonadaceae > Allosphingosinicella. The sequence continues at coordinate 46,275 of JAEZHP010000183.1, forward strand.
TGTTGGGCCGCTTACGATCCTGCCGGGTAGGAGCCATTTTCGCTCTCCCAATCGCCCGCCGATAGACGACCGCTGCGGAGCGAACGACCGCCGGTGAGCGGGGTTCCACCGGATCACCGAACGCCGCTACGCGGTCCCGGATGGTTCCCCGCTTACTTCATTCTCACCAGCCGCCGCGGTTTCCGAGCCCGCGTAGCGCCACGCCTTGGCGTCCTCGACTGCCCGGCGGGTGGACTCACCGAGCCGCTCGGTCGCCATGAAAAGCGCGGGATCGTTTCCGTCCCTGAGCTTGCTCGCAGTGGTCAGCGGGGCGAGCAGCCTGGAATCGATCCCGGCGAGATAGAGCCGCCCGCCGGCCGCGGCGAGAGCGTCCGCATAATCGTCGAGCACGTCCACGAGGGTCGCGCCGACCTGGCTGTGGCCGCGAAGCCGGACGATGACGACGGGCCGAACGGCGCCGGCGGGGTGGGGCAGCCGCTCGGCAAGGGTCCGGGCTCCGGCGAAGAAAAGGCTTCCATAGACGTTGATGACGATGATCTCGCGGGTTTCATCCAGAAGCGCGGGGACGTCGCTTTCGACGAGATGACCCTCTTCGTCCGGATGAAGCCATTTGATCGTCACGTCGTTGGCGGCGCGGACGAGACTCATGAGGGCCGACAGCAGCACTCCGATCAGGATCGCCATCGTGATCGAGAGGAACAGGCTGGCAAGGAAGGTGACGATCGCCGCCATCCGGGCCGGCCAGCCGACCGCCCAGATCGACTGAGCCTCGGCAAGATCGATGGCTCCGATTCCGGCGATGATCATAAGGGCCGCGAGCACGGCCATGGGCACGTAGCCGACCGGAACGGCGAGAAACATGAGGATGGCCACCATCCACAAGCCCCCGAATATGCCCGACCAACGCGATTGGGCTCCGGCGGAGACGTTGAGAGCCGACTGCCCGACCGAGCCGCCAGCGGGAATTCCCGAGAACAGTCCGGCTGCGATGTTGCCCGCGCCCTGGGCGAGCATGTCTCGATCGACGCTGATCCGCTTGCCGTCGAGGTTGACCATGCTCTGGCTGACCCCCGCACCCTGGATGGCGATGATCGCCGCGAGCGCGAAGGCCGCGAAGATCAGGTCGACGCTGATCAGGCCAATCGACGGCAGCCGTGGCAGCGGCAGTCCACCGCCCACGCCGCCGACGTCGGCGACGAGACGAACGCTCGTCCAGCCAAGCAGAAGAACGAGAAGTGTGGGCACGATCATCGCCACGATCGACGACCAGCTTCGAAACCGAGTGTGATCGAGGGTGGCAGCAAGGATCAGCGCCAGCGCGCCGATGACGAGCGTCGGCCAGTGAACCGCTCCCAAGTTCGTCAGAAGGCTCCAGAACTGGAACGGCTCGCTCCCCGCCGGCGGATTATAGCCAACCAGCGGCGCCGACTGATCGAGAATCAGAACGACCGCGACGCCCATCAGGAAGCCGGTCATCACGGCCTGCGAGACGTATTTCATCAGCCGCCCGACCCGAAGCAGCCCAAACAAGGCGAGGAACGCTCCGGTAGCGATCGTGACGAGCATCAGCGCCTCGATCCGCTGGGTCTCGGGATAGGCGCGGATCGCCTCTCCTGCCGCAAGGGCGGAGGCGCTGGTCGTGGCGATCTGCATCCGTTGCGCGGAAATCAGGAGGCTTCCCGCGATCGGCGCCACTGCGCTGGTGTAAAGCCCGGCGATCGGGTTGACCCCGGCGAGAGCGGCGGACGCAAGCCCGTCCGGGACGCTGACCACGCCGTTGACGAGGCCGGCTCCGAAATCCTTCGTCCAGCGGGAGCGTGGCTGAGCCGCGGGCGGTTTCAAATCACCGCGACCCTGGCATTGTCGCCCTTCAGCAGCTTGGCGATGCCGATCAGCACGACAATTCCGATCGTGTTGACGAGCGTGATGAGGACGAAGACGGTCGGATCGGTGAAGCTGCTGACCGCGATCAACATTGCCGCGGCGGTGTTGCGCTGGGCGGTCGCGAGGCCCCCGATATCTTCGAGGGGATCGTTGCCCCATCCGGCGAGATAGCCCAGGCCGAACGCCGCAAGGACGAACAGCAGGCCGATGATCAGTGCGCCCGACATGATGATCGTCGGCATGTCCGGCAGATAGCCGATGATCGTCGCGACAAGCACGACGTAGAGGGCCATATTTCCGATCCGTGCTACCCAGGGCTGGAGGCGTCGGCTGAGATCGGGAAGGACGTAGGTCAGCAGAGCGCCGGCTGCCATCGGCAGCAGCAATTGCTGTGCAAGCGTCCAGGCCATCGCCCCGCCGTCCACGGACAGTTCCGGCATGACGACCGGCAAAGCGAGCGGGACCACGGCGATCGTCGCGATCACGAGCAGCATCATTGTCGCGGCGCCGAGCGCCAAATCGTGCTCCGAGGTCGCGGTCAGCTTGATAAGGAAGGGAGCGCCGGCGCAAAGGGAGAACACCGCGAGGCCCGCCTTATAGTCGACCGGCAGGGGCCGTATCCGGAGCAGCAGCCACATTGCCGCCGGAGCGGCCAGGAAGTTCGCCACCAACATCTTCAGGTAGAACGGCCAATCGCGCCAGTATCGCACGATCCGCTTCGGATCTTGGGTCAGCCCGACATTCGCCATCGTCGCGAAGATGAACAGCGGAAGCACCAGCTGGCCGAGACGGATCATGAAGTCGAACATGGATTCCGCCTGCTCCTATGCTGGGGCGTGACACCACCGCGGTCCTATTCTCGGTCACGATCCTCTTCGTCGTCCACACGGATCGTATATTCATCGGTGAACGGTCGGCTGACGACGAGCACCAGCACCACCGACAGGGTCAGCAGGCCGGCGAGCCACAGAAAACCGAAGCCGCAGACGAGGCCGATCGCGCCCGACGCCCAGATCGACGCGGCCGAGCCCGCCCCGAACACCGTATGTTGCTCCCTGAACAAAGCGCCCGCGCCGATGAAGCCGATGCCGGTCATGACCCCGCTCACGACCTTGGCCGGATCGATCGACAGCTGCGGGTCGTCGGCGCGGAAGGCATATTCGGAGATACCCAACGTCAGCGCGCAGGAAGCGATCGCGATGATGACGAACGGCCTGAAATCGACGGGCTTCTTGCGGAGAAAGCGCTCAAGGCCGAGCATGAAGGAGAGAAGCAACGCCCCGCCGATACGCGCCAGTGCGTCAAGCCAGCCGATATGCACCGGTCCGAACGTGCCGATCTCCATCTGCGGCAAACGCCCCCAGGCACGCCGGGGTTGCCGATCGGCGGACAACGAAACGCTGCGTGCCTCGGCGCCGTAGGGATAACCATCGTTCTTCAAATCGCCGGATCAGGCACCTGCCCGCTGAGCGAAATGCCAGGACGCTTGGGCGAGCATCGGCACTCGGGCGGCCATTTCGGCTGCCTTGGCGCTCGACGCGTTGCCTTCCAGCCAGCGCTTCTTGATGCCCTGAACGATGCCGAGCAGGCGGAAGAGATTGTAAGAGAAATACCAGTCGAGCTGAGGTACGCCGTCGCGGCCGGTTTCCGCACAGTAAAGCCTCACAGCCTCGTCGAGCGAGGGGATGCAGGCTTCGGCGAAGTCGGCGCCCTTGAGCCCTGCGCTGCCCGCTTCGGCCGGCATCTCCCACTGCATCGCGAGATAGGTAAAGTCCGCAAGAGGGTCGCCGAGCGTCGACAGCTCCCAGTCGAGCACTGCGCGAATTCGCGCCGACGATGGCGCGTAGATAAGGTTGTCGATCCGGTAGTCACCATGGATGATCGAGGTGCGGGTTTGTTCGGGCACGGTTCGGGTGAGAAAATCGATCAGCCGCTCGGCCTCTTCGATACGCTCGGTCTCGGCGGCGCGATATTGCTTGGTCCAGCGCCTCACCTGCCGTTCGAAATAATTGCCTGAGGCGCCATAGTCGGAGAGCCCGATCGAGTCCGGCTCGATCATGTGGAGCCGCGCCAGCGTTCGGATCATCTCCTCATAGATCGGCCGCCGCTCAGCCGGACCGAGCTCCGGCAAACGGCCGTTCCAGAAGGTGCGGCCCTCAACCATGTCCATCACGTAGAAATGCGCGCCGATGACGTCTGGATCCTCGCACAGGGCGTAGGGGCGCGGCACGGGGAAGCCGGTCGGGTGGAGAGCGGCGATCAGGCGATATTCCCGTTCGACGGCGTGCGCCGAAGGCAGGATCGGGCCGAACGGCTTGCGGCGAAGCACATAGGCGCCGCTTGGCCCGTCGATGCGGTAGGTCGGGTTGGACTGGCCGCCTGCGAATTTCTCGACCGTGAACGGCCCCAAAAAGCCTGGCACCTCGGCATTCAGCCATGCCTCCAGCGGTTCGAGCGCGAAGTCGGCCGTCAATTGGTAGCTCTCGTCGTCATTTCGTCTCCCTCGCGCGTCCAGCGCCGCTGCACCAGCCGCACCGGCTGGAAGCGGGCATCGACAAGTACGGTCTCGAAGAACTCGCTTTCGCCGACATTGCTTCGAACGTCGATGGCGAACCAGTCGGTGCGCATCTGAGGCTGCTGTTGGACGTCGAGCGGGATCGCGAGGCCGCGAAGCATGTCCGTTCGCCAGAATTCGACCGGGCTGCTCCAGCCCGCCGCCGGCCGCATCGCCAAGACCCGCCGAGCCGCCTCCTCGCCAACCCGGCCTTGAGTCAGGGCCGAGAGCAAGAGCGCCTGGTGCGGCAGCAGCGTGTTGACGTTGATCGGCGACAGCTCCGCCACCGGCAGAGCGCACAGCCACGGACGAATCCGCTCATAATGTTCGGGGCGCATTCCAGGCAGAACCCGCAGCTCGCTGACGTCGGCAAAGAACGTGTTGGCGGTCCGGAACGGCTGCGGCCCGGAGGCGTAAGCCGAGTCCTCGGCGCCGCCCGGTCCCGCGATCGTGTCGGTGTCGACCCAGTCCGCCGCAGCCTCGGCAATTCGGCGCGCATCCGGCTCCGGAACGCCGCGAAGGACCATCAAGGAGGCGAACTGGTCAATGCCGGAGCCGCGGCGGACGAGGCTATCCGGCTCGCCCTGGACGACGCTGTTGATATTGAAGCAATTGCCGCCGTCTGTAAGTCGCGCCTCGACCACGCCGCCGCCCGGCATCGGCACGCGACGCACACCGCCGTTCCAGTTGCCGGTAAGGGTTGTCTTTGTCCGGTCCTGCACGACGAGGTCGTTGACGATGAGCATTGCGAGCTGCTCGGCGCCAATCGCGGATTGGCGGGCCTGGTCGATCGCGACGACGTTGCCGGCGACCATTCGAGACAGCCGCAATTTTTCCAGCGAGGCTGCGGCGATGGCGCCGGTGATCGCGACCAGGATGAGCACCGCGAGCAGCGCGGCGCCTCGCTCGCCTTGGGGGACAGGGCGCCTCACGCGCCGCTTCCGACCGTGAAAAGCTGGCGAACCGTCCCGAAGCGCGCGGTGGTGAGGATCAGCTCGACCGCTATCGGAAGCTCGCGCGGATCTGGACGGTCCCAGCCCTCCTGCCATGTGCCGTCGCGGTCGCGGTAGCGGAGCGCAACCCCTTGCACCTCGTCGATCAGCGACGACACCGAAGCAGCGCCGCCGCCGTCGACATGAGCGAAGCCGACTCGATAAAGGCGGCCCGCCTGGAGCCGATACTCGACCCGCTGAAGCGACGAGCGCGCGAGGGCGTCCGGATTGTCCCAGCCGCCGCGGACCAGAACGAACAGCCGGGTCTCCTGCCCCGCCGTGCCATAGAAGGAGCGTTGAGGCTGGCCAGTCTCGTCGCGCCACGGGCGCGGCACCGCCTGAGCGAAGTCGGCGCCGAGCAGGGTCCCCGCGCGGCGGATTTCGCTGAGGCTAGCGAGTTGGCGGTCGGCCATGTCCTGCGCCCTCACGGAGAATGACAGGAGCGCCACGCTGGCGGCGGCGATCATTCCGAAGATCGCCAGCGCGATCAGCATCTCGACCAGCGTGAAGCCGGCGGTGGCGGGCGTGCGCCTCGTCATGCCGCTGGCCTGAACAGGGTCATCGTAGCCTGCCCGATGCCCGTGGCTCCGGTGACTCGAATGGTGATCAGCTGGATGCGCGGCTCTGGAGAGCGGTCGGTGACTCGAACCCATCGCCACTGCCGGCCGGCATTTTCGACCATTCCGCTCTGGGTGCCGAACGCGGGCGGCGCTGGATCAGTCATGGTCTCGACCGCGAGATTGCGGGCCACCGTCTGAGCAAGCGCCTGTTCGGTGAGCCGAGCGCTGTTCGCGGCGGTGGCCCCGCCCAGCCTCAGGAGGGCGAGTGCGGCAAGGCTGAAAATGGCGAGCGCGACCAGCATCTCGAGCAGGGTGAAGCCATTCGCAGGCACCGAGCCGGTGCCGTCCGGCCCATGGCGAGCGAATTCAGCGCTGAATCCGGATTTCGCCATCGCCGCCAATCTCGACCCGAACGCGGCGGTCGCCGCGGCGCAGGGTGAGCTCCAAGGGGTCCGCCGTGCCTGTCGAGTCGAACACGGTTCGCATCTGCTGACCGGTCGCGAGGTCCGGCCGAGTGCCGTCCTGCCAGTGGAAGCGGCCGACCTCCTGCCAGGTGCCGCCGCGGCTTCGAGCGATGGCATAGCCACCGGTGCCGACCTGGAGCGACGTCGCTCGCGATTCTATGAGGGCGCTCTCCTGAGCCGCCTTGGCGCGGGCCGCGAATGTTTCAGCCTCGACCCGAAGGCCACCGCCGGGCTCCGGCATCGCCAGCACCGCCGCCGCGGCGAGCAGACCGACGATGACGAGGACGACCATCATCTCGACGAGGGTGAAGCCGGCGCTCATGTCCCGGGCCATGGCCGACTTATGTGTCGCGGACATTACCGGCCCTGGACGACGAAGCGCAGGCGCTGGCCGGCGCGGTCGACGTCGAGCTGCAGGCTCGTCCCGGCCGACAGGCGGGCGAGCTGCTCGACGTGGCTCTGGGTCATCGGCGCGCCGTTGACTGCGATGATGGTATCGCCGGGACGAAGCCCCGCTTGCTCAAGCGACGGAAGGGCAATTCCGGGCCGAAGCGTGTAGCCGGACAGCTGGCCGTTCGCCTGCCGCGGTGACAAGGCCTGCAGGTAGCGCCCCATCTCGGCGCGCTGGGCGTTCGGCGCGGGAGCAGCTTGAACTGGAGGCGGCGAAGCCGGGACTCCTACGACGACCGGCGCCGCGGCAGGCTGCGGCGTCAGCGGGATTGCCGGGCCGCCGAAGCCGAGACGGTAATTGACCGTGCCCGCGGCAAGGATGGCCTCGTGCAATTGCACGCCCTGTAGACGAAGACCCGGCATCACCTCGCGTCCGATGGCAACGTAGCGCTGGCTTCCGTCCGGAAAGCCGATCACCGCTCCACCCGCCATCACGCCGTAGAGGACGAGGCCTTCGGTGAGGCCCGCTGGCGGCGGCATTGCCGCGGGAGGCGGCGCCTGAACGACGGGAATGGGCTGGGGGGTCACCGCCACGGTCGGTGTAGGACGTTGATCGGCAGGAACCAGCTCGACGCTGCTGTTCCCATCGCCGGAGGAGGGCCACAAGAGGTAGGCAAGCAGCAAGGTCGCGACGATCGCCCCGACAATCACGAACCGCTTCTCGCGCGGCTGAAGCTGCAATGCCGCCCGTGGCATCATCGGGCGAAGTTAGTCCTCTCGCGGCTCGCGTGCGACTCCTGAATCGCCGCCGCCTTGCGGGCCGCACGGGCCGGATAGAAACGATCGAGCAAGGTGCGGGCGAGCATCTCGGCATCCTTGGCGAACAAGTCCGGTATCTCGGGGGCACCGAGCGCCGGGGCGCCGGCAGTGTCGATTGCGAGCGTGGCGAGACCGAGCGCGCGCTGAACCGGGCCGCGCGTAACGGTCAGAGTCTGGAGCTTGTCGTAGGGGATGACCCAAGTGCGGCGGTGGATGAGGCCGGAGCGAACGACCAGCGCGCCGTCCATGAGCCCGTAGCGGGCCTTGCTCCACGCCAGCACCTGGAGGAGCGTCAGGAGCAGCGGGACGGCGCTGGCAAAAGCGAGTTCCGGCCGGATCAAGCCGAGCGCGGCGGCGATCGGGATGAGGACCAGCCACGGCCCGCAACGGCGCAGCAAGGCACGGCGCGGAGTTCGGAGCGGCGGACGCTCGGGCGGCCTGGGAAAATCGAGCCTGTCGAGGACGCGGTCAATCTCGTCGCGGCGGGCGAATGGCGCGGCAACCTGGACCCCACCCTCCTTCCGGTCCGCACCGAGGGTCTGGAAGGACAGGCTGGAGAAACCGAGCAAGCCGCCGAGCAGGCCCCGGTCGAGCCGCGCCGCCTGGGTTCGTCGGGCGGGGATCAGAACTTCGGACAGGGTGAACAGGCCGCGCCGGCGGCGAAGCCCTCCCTCCCCGGAGGTCAGCCGGAAGCCGAAGTCGCGCGCCACAGTTCGAGCGATACCGGTCACGAAGCCGAGCAGGATGACGAGGGCGGCGATGAGCGCGATCCCCGCAAGGCCGATCTCGCCGGCCGCCTCGACCGCCTTCTCGTTGCCGGCGCCCGCCTCATCGATCCAGTCGCCCATGTCGAACAACCCGATGTCGTCGAGATATTGAAGAGCGCCGAAAGCGACCGCGATGAACAGAAGCGAGAAATTGAGCAGGCCGAAGAGCAGCACCCGCGGCAGGTCCATCTCGAAGATGACGTCCTCGCTGGGCGCCTGCATTGCCTCCGGACCGGCGGCATGCCGCTCCTGCCGGCCTCGGATCGTGTCGCGCAGGCGCTGCGCCTCGTCGAGCGACACCATGTCGAGCTTGCCTTCGTCCGCGGCCGAGCCGCCCGTCTCGACTCGCACCCGCGCGGTGCCGATCAGGCGCGCGAGCAGAGGCCGTTCGATCGCGACGTCCTGAACCCGATCGAACGGAATGACCCGGCGCTGGCGGCTGATAAGGCCCTGTTCGATGATGATCTCGCCGGGCAGCATTTCGTAGGTGAAGCGGCGCCAGGTCAGCACCGCAATCGCCGCCATGATCATGAGCACGAGGCCGATGGCGCCGAACACGCCCGCAGCGGCGAGGAAGCCCTCGTCGCGGGTCGCGGTCATGATTCCGAACAGGCCGGCAGCGGCGCCCGGAAGCGCCTTGAGGCTGCCGTGGATCATCGCGGCCGGGTGAAGCCGCCGCTTTTCGCTCACAGCAGGTCTTGGCGGATCTTGCCGCGAATATGGTCGCGCATCTGCTCGGCGTCGGACTGGGCAAGCCCCGGCAGCTTCACCGCCGAGCCGCGTGTCCCCGCCGTGTTGAGCACCAGTGTGGCAAGGCCGAAGGCGCGCTCGAGCGGGCCCTGGGCAAGATCGATATGCTGGACGCGGCCGAACGGCACGAGCGAGAGCGCTCTGACGAGCAGGCCGTGGCGGACCGCAAGCTCGTCCTCCTCCATTCGATAGCCCCAGGCGGCATAGCGCCGCGCCGGCATCCGCCAGATCCCGACCAGGATCAGAAGGGCGCCCACGCCGAGCACGGTGCCGAACGGCAGCGGATTGATCTCAGCGAGCACAAGCTCGGCAATCAGGAGGAGAAGTGCGAGAGCCGCCCCCGCGATCCCGAAGCGGATTCGAAGCACGGCGCGCTGCTTGGGGTGGAGCGGAGTCATTGCTCCTTCATCCCCGCAAATGCCCAAGGCGACAAGCCGGGCTTTTCGGAGCCGCAACCGCTGCTAAGAGTCAAGCGCGCGCCGAGCGCGAGGGAGTGTCAGCTTTACCATGTTCAATCGTTCCTTCAGGCGGTCCGTGCTGTTCGGCGCTTTGGTGGCGCTGTTCGGCCTCGCCGGCTACTGGATCTACGAGCGCACGCGCCCGGCCGAGCCCCAGGCGGTGCCGGAATATGATCCGGCGACTCTCGCGGGCCAGCGGCCCGACCTCGATGTGCCGTTCGTATCGACCGAATATGACATCGTTCGAGCGATGCTCGACCTTGCCGGCACCAATGGCGAGGACCTGGTCATCGATCTCGGCTCCGGCGACGGCCGAATTCCGATCATCGCAGCCCGCGACAAGGGCGCCCGCGGCCTCGGGGTCGATCTCGACCCGGCGCGGATCCGCGAGTCGACCGCCAATGCGCTCCGGGCCGGGGTCGGGGAACGGGTGATCTTCCGCCAGCAAGACCTGTTCGTGACCCCGCTCGCGGACGCGACCGTGCTGACCCTTTACCTGCTGCCCGAGATCAACATGCAATTGCGCCCCCGCATCCTCGGCGAAATGCGGCCCGGTGCACGCGTGGTCAGCAACACGTTCGACATGGGCGACTGGCGGCCAGACGCTCGCCGCAACGTCCAGAACAGCAACATCTTCCTGTGGATCATCCCTGCTAAGGTAGAGGGGCGTTGGCAGCTCCGCACCGGGGACGGCGAGGCCAGACTGACTCTTCGTCAGCAATTCCAGCAGGTGTCGGGCACCGCTGAAGCCAACGGACGATCCGTGCCGCTGAGCGAGGTGCAACTGCGTGGCGCCCAGATCGCGTTCACGGCGGACCTCGGTGGCGGTCCGCGCCGCTTCGTCGGCCGGGTCGACGGCGCCAACATGGCCGGAGAGGGTTGGCAGGCGGCGCGCCTGGCCAGTTGAGGCGAGCGAGGGTGCCGATCCTCCTTGCCGGGCTGCTCCTGTCCTTCCTGGTCATGCTGTTGTTCGGCGGCACGGAGTTCGACCGCGGCCTGTTCATGCTGCTTCGAATCGAGGGTGGACCCGACCTGGCAATTGCGGGCGCCATCGCCGAGCAGGCGACCCGTCCGCTCGTCCTCGCCGCCATGGGCGGAGCCGGCGCTGCGCTTCTCGCGGTTCGCCGCCAGTGGCGCGCCGCGCTCCTGCTGATCGCACTCACCGCGGGGGTGCTGCTGCTGACGGCCTATCTCGGCAGGATCACTGCGCCGCTGCGCCCGCTGCCGGGCGAGCGGCTCGCCGACAGCCAGGTCTCGCTGTTTCCGAATGAAGCTGCGGCCGGCGCCGCTGCGGTGTGGCTAGGGCTGGCATTCCTACTCACCACGCACCGGCCCTGGCGAGCACTCTCCGCCGGGCTGGCCGTGTTCCTCGCGATGGCCGTCGGAGCGCACCAGCTCGTCAACGGCCTTGCCTGGCCGAGCGACGTGATCGGCGGGTGGGCGCTCGGGCTCTTCTGGGCGCTCCTGCTGCTCTGGCTGGCCGGCGCCGACCTCGGCGACGGAGCGGCGCGAGCGACCCGTCCCAGAAACAGGGAAAGGCGCGAGTCCGGCCTGCACGGGTCGAACGACAGGTAGATCAGACGCGGCGGAAGACGACCGTCAGGTTGTTAGCCGGCATCTCGACCACGCGCTCCAACTCGAAACCGGCCTTCGACGCCTCGGCCACCACGTCCTCGAGCAGGCGCAGGCCCCATTCCGGATTACGTGACTTGAGAGACCGGTCGAACGACTCGTTGCTGGGCGCGGTGGCCACGCCGTTGCGACGATAGGCGCCGTAGAGGATGAGAGGAACCCCGGCCGCAAGCACCCGCGACGCGCCACTGAGCAGGCCGAGGGTCGCCCTCCACGGGCTGATGTGGATCATGTTGATGCACAAGAGCGCATCGGCGCGATCGACCGGCCAGTCGACGGCCGCCGCATCGAGAGCGAGAGGCGGCAAGAGATTGGCCGGTGCCTCGCTTCGCCACGCCTCGATCGACGACAAAGCCAGCGGATCGGGATCCGTCGGCTGGAAAGTCAGGTCGGGGAAGGCGCGAGCGAAGTGGAGGGCATGCTCTCCCGTCCCGCTCGCCACTTCCAGGACGAGTCCCGCCGCCGGCAGCACCTCACGCAGCACCTCGATGATCGGGCCCGCGTTGCGCGCCACGTGCGGCGCGACACGCCGCTGCGGACCCGCGTCGGGCTCGAATACGAAGGGCTGCGGCGGCTCCGCCATTACTCCGCGGCTTGGGCCGGCTCCGGATCCTTCCACACCAGCACGGGCTTGCGCGCGGCAAGCGTCTCGTCGAGCCGCCGCCGCGGGGCGTGGATGGGCGCGGCCTTGAGGCTCTGGTCGCCCGCCTTGGCGCGCTCGGCCACCGAGCGAAGCGCGCCGATGAACTGATCGAGCGCCGCCTTCGACTCGGTCTCGGTCGGCTCGACCAGCATCGCCCCATGCACCACCAGCGGGAAGTACATGGTCATCGGGTGGAAGCCCTCGTCGATCAGCGCCTTGGCGAGATCGAGCGTGGTGAGGCCCTCGCCGAAGCCCTTATCGCTGAACAGGGCCTCGTGCATGCACGGGCCGCTGCCGCCGAACGGCGCGTCGAGCACGTCGTCGAGGCTGCGGAGGATGTAGTTGGCGTTGAGCACCGCATCCTCGGCGACCTGGCGCAGGCCGTCGGCACCGTGGCTGAGGATGTAGCTCAGCGCGCGGGTGAACATGCCCATCTGGCCGTGAAAGGCGACCATCCGGCCGAAGCTTCTGCCGTGATGCTCCTGCGCGGTCTCCTCCTCGACGAGGGCATAGTGATCGCCCTGCTTCTCGACGAACGGGAGCGGCGCGAAGGGCGTCAGCGCCTCTGAGAAGACCACGGGGCCGGAGCCCGGACCGCCGCCGCCATGCGGGGTGGAGAAGGTCTTGTGGAGGTTGATATGCATCGCGTCGATGCCGAGGTCGCCGGGGCGGACTCGGCCGACGATGGCGTTGAAATTGGCGCCGTCGCAATAGACGAAGCCGCCCGCGGCGTGGACCGCCTCGCTGATCGCGATCATGTCCGGCTCGAACAGGCCGCAGGTATTGGGGTTGGTGATCATCACGCCCGCGACGTCCGGCCCCAGGCGCGCCTTCAGGGCCTCGACGTCGACTCGGCCGCGGCTCGTCGCCGGGATGTCCTCGACCCGGTAGCCGGCGAAGGCCGCGGTCGCCGGGTTGGTGCCGTGGGCGCTTTCCGGAACGAGGATGACCTCGCGCTTGTCGCCTCGTGCCTCCAGCGCGGAGCGGATCGCGAGCAGGCCGCACAGCTCGCCGTGCGCACCGGCCTTCGGGCTCATCGCCACCGAATGCATTCCGGTGAGCTTGACCAGCCACTCGCCGAGCGTCTGGACCAGCTCCAGGGCGCCCTGCACGGTGTCGATCGGCTGCAGCGGATGGATGTCGGCGAAGCCGGGCATCCGCGCAACCTTCTCGTTGAGGCGCGGATTGTGCTTCATCGTGCACGATCCGAGCGGGAACAGGCCGAGATCGATGGCGTAGTTCTGGCGGCTGAGGCGGGTATAGTGGCGAACCGCCTCCGGCTCGGACAGGCCGGGCAAGCCGATCGGGCGATTTCGCTCCATTCCGCCGAGACGCGACACGCCGGCCGGGACTTCCGCGAAATCCACCCCGGTCATGTCGGTATCGCCGATCTCGAACAGCAATGCCTCTTCGAGCATCAGCGCACGGTTGCCGGTGAAGGTGCTCGCCTCGCTGTCGCCAGCCTCGGGCGCGGTTGGGCGCCAGCCGCTCTGGTTGATGGTCACGCCAGCACCTCCTCGAGCGCTACGCTGAGCGCTTCAACATCCTCGTCGGTCACCGTCTCGGTCACCGCCACGATCAATCCGTTTTGAAGCTCAGCAGCGTCCGGATAGAGCCGGCCGAGGGACACGCCGCCGAGCACGCCCTTCTCCGCCATCGCGCGGACGGCGGGGCGCGCTTCCTTGGGCAGGCGCAGGGTGAATTCGTTGAAGAAGCTGTCGTTGACCAGCTCCACGCCCGGCAGCTTCGTCAGCCGCTCCGCGGCGGCAACCGCCTTGGCATGGTTGAGGGCTGCGAGCTGGCGAAGCCCCTTCTCGCCCAGCAGCGTCATGTGCGCGGTCCAGGCGAGCGCGCACAGCACCGAGCTGGTGCAGATATTCGACGTCGCCTTCTCGCGGCGGATATGCTGCTCGCGGGTGGACAGGGTGAGGACGAAGCCGCGCTTGCCCTCGGCATCCACCGTCTGGCCGGTGAGGCGGCCGGGCATCTGACGGACGAGCTTCTCGGAACAGGCGAACAGGCCCACGTACGGACCGCCGAACTGAAGGCCGACGCCGATCGACTGGCCTTCGCCGACGACGATGTCGGCGCCCATCTCGCCGGGCGAGCGGATCGCTCCAAGCGCCACCGGCTCAGTGACGACGGCGACCAGCAATGCCTTCTTCGCATGGCATGCTTCGGCCAGCGCGGTCAGATCGCCGATTCGGCCCAGGATGTCGGGATATTGGACGACGACGCAGGACGTGTCGTCGTCGATCGAGTCGATGAGGCTCTGCGTGTCGGTTTCGGCGCTCAGCTCCGGAAGGCGCGTGTCGAGCACGTCGCCGGTGAACTTCGCCATCGTGTTGGCGACCGACACGTAATGCGGGTGAAGGCCGCCGGAGAGGATCGCCTTGCCGCGGCGGGTGACGCGTCGCGCCATGGTGATCGCCTCCCAGCAGGCGGTCGAGCCGTCATACATCGACGCGTTGGCGACGTCGCAGCCGAACAGGCGCGCGACCTGGGTCTGGAATTCGAACAGGACTTGCAACGTGCCCTGGGCGATCTCCGGCTGATAGGGCGTGTAGCTCGTCAGGAACTCGCCGCGTTGAATGATATGATCGACACTCGCCGGTACGTGGTGACGATAGGCGCCGGCACCGAGGAAGAACGGCACTTCGCCCGCGACCAGGTTCTTTCGCGCCATCGCGCCGAGCTGGCGCTCGACCGACAGCTCCGACGCATGGTCGGGAAGGTCCGCGATCTTGCCGGCGAGCCGCGCTGCCTCGGGCACGTCGACGAACAGATCGTCGACCGACCCGGCGCCGATCACGCCGAGCATCTGCTCGCGATCGGCTTGTGAGAGTGGGAGATAACGCATTCGAGTTCAGCTCGCTGCTTGGGGTTTGTGCATCCTGAAGCGGAGGCGGACGTAGTCGGCGATGAAGGTGCCGTCCGGCTGGCGAAGATCCCGGGCTAGGCGGCGCTCGACGGCGGCGGCGATGTCATCGCGCTCGCTCTCCCCGACGCCGGCGATGTCGAAAAGACCGCGGCGGAAGGTTTTGATCCAGCCGCCGATGCCGGCCGGGAGAGGCGTCCGCCGCTCGACCAGATTGGCCTCGATCCCGGTGAAGCCCGCAGCGCGATATACCGCCTCGAAATCGGCTGGGCTCGCATACCATTGGGGGTCTTCCGCCGGCAGGGAATAGCCGCGCTCGGTCAATTCGTCGCGAAGCCCCTGGCGCAGGATGGCGAGGTTGCCCTGGCCGCCCATTTCCCCGACGAAGCGCCCGCCGGTACGAAGCAGCTTGAACACGCCCCGAGCGACGGCCGCCGGATCGAGCATCCAGTGGAGGGCCGCGTTCGAGAAAGCCGCGTCGAACTGGCCGAAGCGCTCGACCTGGCGATCGAGGTCGAGAGTTTGGCAATCCGCGACGAATGCATCGATTCCGCGCGCCCGAGCGGCCTCGACCATCTCAACCGACGCGTCGAGGCCGATCACCTTCGCTCCGGCGCGTGCGATCTGTTCGGTGAGGACTCCGTCGCCGCAGCCGATGTCGATCACGAACTCGCCCGGCTTGGGATCGAGCATGGCAAGCGCCGCAGCGCCGAGCGCCGGCACGAAACCGGCATTCTGCGCGTAATCGGCGGCGGACCAGCGTGATGCGGCGTTGACCATCTGTTCGGCTCCCGCGGCCCTTCCCTTACTGGTCGGCGACGAACGCGCGGTAGGCGTCGGCGTCCATCAGGCCGTTGAGCTCCGACGGGTCACTGATGCGGAGCTTGAAGAACCAGCCCTCGCCCTCCGGATCGGTGTTGACCAGGCTCGGCTCGTCGGCAAGCGCGGGATTGCCCTCGACCACCTCGCCGGCGACCGGCGCGTAGATGTCGGAAGCCGCCTTCACCGATTCGACCACTGCGGCGTCGCCGCCCTTGTCGAGCTGACGGCCCGCCTCGGGCACCTCGACGAAGACGATGTCGCCGAGCTGGCCCTGGGCATAATCGGTGATCCCGACTGTGCCGGTGTCGCCCTCGACTCGCACCCATTCATGATCCTTGGTGAAATAGACGCTCATGCCGAGGCTCCCTTGCGATGATAACGATGCGGCACGAAGGGCGTCTGAGCCACCTCGGCCTTGAAGATCTTGCCGCGCTGCTCGACCAGGATTTCCGTTCCCGGCACTGCGGCGGCGGTGGGCACATAGGCCATTGCGATCGGCCGCTCGAGCGTCGGCGAAAAGCCGCCGCTGGTGACCTTGCCCACCTCGGTGCCTTCGGAATCGACCACGGCCGCGCCTTCGCGCACCGGCTGCCGACCCTCGACGAACAGTCCGACGCGCTTGCGGATCGGGCCCTTCTCGAGCTCGGTGAGGATTCGCTGCACACCGGGGAAGCCGCCGCTCTCGCGACGACGCTTTGAAAGGGCGAAGGTGAGATCCGCCTCGACCGGGGTGGTCGTCTCGTCGACATCGTGGCCGTAGAGCGGCAGGCCCGCCTCGAGCCGAAGCGAATCGCGCGCTCCCAGCCCGATCGGCTTCACTTCGGGCTGCTCGACGAGCAGGGACGCAACCGCCTCGACGTTCCTCGCTTCGACGGAAATCTCGAAACCGTCCTCGCCGGTATAGCCCGAGCGGCTGATCCAGGCGCGGGCGCCGGCAATCTCGAAGCCGCCGCCGGTCATGAAGGTCAGCTCCTCGGCGCCAGGCGCGAGCCGAGCCATCACTTCCGCCGCCTTCGGCCCCTGCAAGGCGAGCAGCGCCTGGTTGGTCATGTGATCGATCACGACCCCGCTCGGCAGAGTGGTGCGCAGATGATCGATATCGCCATGTTTGGTGGCGCCGTTGACGACCATGTAGAAATGATCGCCGCGGCGGGTGACCATCAGATCGTCGATGATCCCGGCATCCTCGCGAAGAAGCAGCGAATAGCGCAGCCGTCCGTCCTTGAGGATGGCGAGGTCGGCGGGAAGCACCGCCTCGAGGCCCCACTCGGCGTCGCGGCCGGCGATGATGAGCTGGCCCATATGGCTGACGTCGAACAGGCCGGCCGATTCGCGGGTCCAGCGATGCTCGGCGATGATGCCCTCATATTGGATGGGCATCTCGTAGCCGGCGAAAGGAACCATTCGGGCGCCCTGGGCGCGATGCCACGCATCGAGTGGAAGCTTGAGGTCGGTTTCGCTCACACCAGGGTCTCCGTGACGGCTTCAGGCATCGGGCCGGCTGCCTAGGACAGTCGCGGCCGCTTCGATACCCCCTCTGTCACCGGGACCTGAGAGCTTTCCCCGCCTTCTCCGGATCAGGTCCGGCGTTCGGCAGGTTACCCCTTCGGCGGCCCGCTTCGCGAGCACTTTCCAGAGCGTCCCGACTGTCCGCGCGGTCCTTTTGCCTGAGAGATTCCGGGGCGGTTGCTCCTTCGGCGGCGCCGACCCAGATCGAAGACCTTGGCCGGCACTCTCTCCCGCGCGTCCAGCAGCGGCCAAGGCCGCCGAGGACGCGGCTGCTCTGGGCGCAGCCGCCAGCCCTGTCAACGGTGCTAGCGGGTGGCGTTGTAGCGCAGCTGGTCCGCAGTCAGCTCGAAGCCGACCAGAAGCTCATAGCGCGCCTGGTCGACGGCGATGCGGACGGCTGGATCCGACATCGGGTCGAGCGCCGCATTGGGATCGCCGGCTCGGCGACGGCGGGTGATCTGCTGCTGGATGTTGGCCGGCAGGGTGGCGGCGGCCGCGGAGACCGACGACTGGGCGGTCGTCGCCGTGCTTGCGCGATACTGGCCGTCAGCGAAGCGGAGCAGGACATGACCGGTGCGCTTGGCGACGACGTTCTGGCCGCCCTGAACCACGGTGGCGAAATAGGGCAGGACGACATCGCGAGCGCCGCGGTTGTCGCGGCGCTGCCCGAACACCTCGAAGCTCGCATTGGTGACCAGCCTGTCGCCCTGCTGGGCGCAGGACGCGCGGACATTGGAGATGGTCGCGACGACGTCGATCGCGCTGGCGTCAGTGCTGTTCGCCGGGTTGAACAGGGTGATGTCGCCCGCGGGCGCCGGGATCGCGGCCGGAGGGCAAGCCGAATAAGAGGTGAGGATTCCGCCTTCGAGGATGTCGCCGCTCTTGGCGCAGCCGGTCAGGACGATGGGAAGAGCGGCCGCGGCGGCGATCAGCAATCTGGACACAGGTGAGACTTCCTCGGCAAAGCAAGCTGGCATGACGTCGGCGGAAAGGCCGAACGGGCGGGCGGACCATAGGAAGCGGCTGGCAAGGTGGCAAGCAATCGAATAGGGCCCATATCAGCCTTGCCAATGACCGACATGAAGCCCCCTCTCCACTTGCTCATCGCGGCGCCGCGCGGATTCTGCGCCGGAGTCGACCGCGCCATTCGTATCGTCGAGCTGGCGCTCGAACGGTGGGGAGCGCCGGTCTATGTCCGCCACGAGATCGTCCACAACAAGTTCGTCGTCGACAGCCTGAAGGCCAAGGGCGCGATCTTCGTCGCCGAGCTGGACGAGGTGCCTGAGGGGGTTCCCGTGGTGTTTTCCGCGCACGGGGTGCCCAAGGCAGTGCCGGCAAAGGCGGAGGAGCGCGGGCTCACTTATGTCGACGCCACCTGCCCGCTCGTGTCGAAGGTCCACCGCCAGGCCGAGCGGCTGGTCGAGCAGGGCAAGCATATCCTGTTCGTCGGCCACGGCGGCCACCCCGAAGTGATCGGCTCCTTCGGACAGGTGCCCGAGGGCCGAATGACATTGATCGAGACGGTCGAAGACGCCGAGTCCGTGATGCCCGCCGATCCCGCGCAGCTCGCCTTCCTCACCCAGACCACCTTGTCGGTCGACGACACCGCCGAGATCCTGGGCGTGCTCAAGCGGCGCTTCCCTCTGATCCAGGCGCCGCGAAGCGAGGACATCTGCTACGCGACGTCCAACCGCCAGGCGGCCGTGAAGGCGATCGCCGGGCAGTGCGACGCGGTGATCGTCATCGGCGCCGGGAACAGCTCCAACTCGCTTCGCCTGGTCGAGGTGGCAGAGCGCTCCGGAGCACGGGCGCGGCTGGTTGCTCGGGCGAGCGACCTCGATTTCGCGTGGCTGGAAGGCGTGCGCACGCTCGGCCTCACCGCCGGAGCGTCGGCGCCCGAGCTGCTGGTGCGCGAGATGGTCGACCGCCTGCGCGAGCATTTCGACGTCACCGAGGAGCAAACCGAGGGCGTCACCGAACGCATGGTGTTCAAGCTCCCCGCCGGCCTCGCCGCCTGATCCACGCACTTGTCGAAGGTCGAGATCTTCACGGACGGCGCGTGCAAGGGCAATCCGGGTCCGGGCGGCTGGGGCGCCGTGATCCGCTTCGGCGCCCATGAGAAGGAGCTGTCCGGCGGCGAGGAGCTCACCACCAACAACCGGATGGAGCTGACCGCCGCCGTTCGAGCGCTTGAGGCGCTCACCCGCCCCTGCGACGTCGTGCTCAGCACCGACAGCATCTATGTCCGTGATGGGATCACCAAGTGGGTCCATGGCTGGCAACGCAACGGCTGGCGAACCGCTGACAAGAAGCCGGTCAAGAACGAGGATTTGTGGCGCGAGCTGCTTGCGGCCGCGGCGCCTCACAAGATCAGCTGGGAATGGGTGAAGGGCCACGCCGGCCACCCGGAGAACGAACGCGCCGACCAGCTTGCCTGCGCCGCGGCCGAGAAGTTCAGGAAGCGCTGAGCGGAGCGGCCGTCAGTGCCGCGCCCGCGCCATTCGCCTGGTCTGGTAGAGCTTCACCAGGATCGGGAAGAAGCTGAGCACCAGAAGCGCCGCGATCACCGCCGGGGACATGATGCTTGCGATCGAATGGAGAGTCGCGAGCTCGGTCCCAGCATGGGCGTAGATGACGAAGGCAGGCAGCAGACCGACCATGGTCAGCGGCACGTAAGTGGCGAGCCGCATGTGGGTCAGCCCCATCGACAGGTTGACCAGCCAGTAAGGCACGAAGGGATTGAAGCGGAGGGTCAGGAGATAGACCGCCCCTTGTTCCTCGAAGGCGCTCTCGATGCGCTTGAAGCGCTCGCCGAGCGTCTCCTCCACCCAATCACGGAACAGGTGGCGCGATGCGAGGAAAGAGACCGTCGAGCCGACGACGGCGCCTCCCCACGCAAGCAGAAGCCCCGGCCAGAATCCGAACAGCGCTCCGGACGCGATTCCGATCACCGGCCCCGCTGGGAATGACAGGCTCGTCGCCGCGACGCAGGCGACGAAGAACAGCACCGCCCACAGGTGCCAATTACCCTGAGCCGAGGCGTGGAGATCCGCGCACGCGCGCTGCAACCCCTGCACGGTCAGCAGATTGTCCGCCGGGCCCGCGAATGTCGCCGCGAAGGTGGCCGCGATCAGCAGCAGAAAGAGGGCACCACCCAGCGACCGCTTGTTCATCTGTTTTGACACCCCCCCGCTGGAAACCGCTACTCCGCCTCGGCTTTGCAGGTAGCATGCCAGTTTGTTTCACGGTGACACGCGCGGGAAAAGTGGCTCACTTCGCTGAAGATCAGCCACAAATCTTGGGACCTCGCCCGAATTGTTGGGACTCAGGACGTCAACCGGCCGGGGCGGTACCGCTCGGGGTCGATCCCGCCCGGATCGCGGTTGAGCAGGACGCCGGCCGCGAGCTTGGCAGCGGCGGGCGCGGTCTGGATCCCGAAGCCGCCCTGCCCGGCGCACCAGAAGAAGCCGCGGCCGCTGTCGGAGAATCCGTAGACCGGCAGGCGGTCTGGAGCGAAGCTGCGCAGGCCCGCCCAGCGGCGCTCGATGCGCACGACTCGCCAGTCGGTGGCGAGCTCCAGCCCGGCGATGGCGCGCGCGACGTCGATCTCCTCCGGAGCGCAGTCGCAGGGATCGCAGGCTGTTTCGTCATGCGGGCTGAGCCAAAGCCGGCCGCCCGCCTCGGGCTTGAAATAGAAGCGTCCGGCCGAATCGACGACGAGCGGAAGCTCCGCCGGAGCGGGCGGATCGATTTCGACCTGGAGCAAGGTGCGGCGATAGGGCTGGATGGCGATCGGACGCTCGCCCGCCAGAATCGCCACCTGATCCGCCCAGGCGCCCGCCGCATCGACCAGCAGCGATGCGCCGAATGACCCTGCCCTGGTGTCGAGCCGCCACTGCCCCCCTGCCCGCTTCGCCGCTTCGAGCCGGGCGCCGGTGACCAGCTCGGCGCCGGCCTTTCGGGCGAGGCGGAGATAAGCGGCGTGAAGGGCGGCAACGTCGATATCGGCGCAGCTCGGCTCATAGACGCCGCGATCCCAGCCCGCCCGAAGCTGCGGCAGACTGCGCTCGAGCTCCTCCCGCCCGCGCGGTTGAAGCACGACGTCCGACTCGGCGAAGTCGGCGAGCAACGCGTCGAGCTTCGACTCGCCTGATTCGTCGGCGATGTGGAGGCAGCCGCGATGGCTGAGGAAGGAGCGGTCCGAGACGTGAGCGGGAGGGTTCGCGAGGAAATCGCGCGATGCCGTGGTCAGCGGCTGCACCCCCGGTCCGCCATATGTCTCCGACCAGAATGCCGCCGACCGCCCGGTCGAATGGTAGCCGGGATGATCCTCCGCCTCGAGCAGCAGCACTCGGGCATGGGGGGCGACCTCGGCCGCGAGGCTCGCCCCCGCCATCCCGGCGCCGACGATCGCGACATCGTAGGCAGTGGTCATCGCGCGTTCTTGTCAAGGAACGCGTCGATTCGTGCGAGCGCCTCGTCGCGAACGGGGTCGCGCTCGCGCAATATCTCGTGGGCGCAGTCGTCGAACATGACGAGCTCGGCCTTCGGCAACTGCCCCGCCACTCTCCTGATCGCCGCCGGGCTCACCAACTGGTCCCGATCCGCGCCGAGCAGGAGCACCGGCACGTCCACCTTGGCCAGTGCCTCTTCCGTGAAGATCCGTCCGGACTGATAGGCCGCGTTCAGCCACCCGAAGCTCGGCGCCTTCGGAGCGGCATCGGGATCGCGGTCCCACCAGTAGAGCTCGTCCTCGTAGCGTTCCGTGGAGCCGGTCAGGATCCGCTGCCTCGCCGAGCCCGCCGGGGCTTTCGACAACTGGACTCCCCAGATCGGCCAGTGCCCGAAACCGGTCATCGCAGCCCCGGCAGCGAGGCTCGCGGCGGCCCATTCCGGAACGGCGCCGCTGTTCACGCTGATCATCGGCGCGACCAGCACCGCCGCGTCGATCCCCGGCCGGCGATCGATGAGCAGACGCAGAAGCATGTGCCCGCCCATCGAATGCGCGACCACGACATGAGGCCCAGGGGTCGAGGCTACCCAATCGTCGATGATGAGCCCGAGATCCTCCACGAGAATGTCGAAGCTGTCGAAATGACCGTCCGGGTTGCTGCCCTTTGACCGCCCCTGGCCGCGCCAGTCGAACGACGACACCGACCAGCCGCGTTGATGCCAATCGCCCAACGTCTCGATATATTTCTCGACGAAATCGCCCCGGCCGGCGGCGAACAAGAGGCTTCCGCGCGGAGCGACTCCATCGGGCTGCGGCCAGTCCACGCGACGGTGAAGCCAGCCGTCCGCCGCTCGCCAATCCCATTGCCTCAGACCGTTCGGATAAGCGCGCCGATCCATAACCGTGGTTCCCATCCAGCGGCGGTTACGGTTTCCTAAGCAACAGCGTCTAGTGACTCTTTTCCATGACGGAGGGGATTTCCTGGACTTTGCTCGTTTTGCTCGCGGCCCTTCTGGTCGCGGCGGCGGTCTGCGACCTCAGGAAACGGGAGATTCCGCACTGGATCGTGATCCCGGTCGCGCTTCTCGCGCCGCTGTTCTGGTGGAGCATCGGACTTTCCGTGTGGCCTGACATGGCGATCCAGCTCGGCGTCGCAGTCATCGTGTTCGGATTGTTCGCGGGCGCCTTCGCGCTCGGGTGGATGGGCGGCGGCGACGTCAAGCTGCTGACCGCCCTGGTCCTGTGGCTTCCGCCCGGGGCCGTGCTCGTCCTCATCGTCATCATGTCTTTTGCCGGCGGCGTCCTGACGCTCGCCACCGTTGCCTCGCACCGAATCCGCAAACTCAGCGGCGCGGTCGAGGTCCCTTATGGCGTTGCCATCGCTTTCGCTGGAATTTGGCTGATTGGCCAACGGTTCCTTAACCACTTTGGGTGATTGGTAGCGCTGTTTCGAGCTGCCCTTGGGGAGGCCTTTCGCGTGGACGTTCGCAAGATCATTTTGCTGGTAGGCGCACTTGTTATCGCCGCCGTCACAGCCCTCCTCGCCAGGAACATGTTCGTTGGCGCGGCGGCTCCCGAGGCTGCGGCCCAGGTGCAGGCGCCCCAGGGCCCTGAAGTCCTGGTCGCGACCAAGACGCTTCCGGTCGGCACGATCATCGATGCCGAGGCGCTGCGCTATCAGATGTGGCCCCAGGGCCTCGTCCAGCCTGCTTATTTCATTCGCGGCCAAGGCGGCGTCAATCCGCAGGATCTGATCGGCACGGTCGTCCGCAACGAGATCACCGCCGGCCAGCCGCTGACTCAAGACAGCGTCGTTCGACCTGGCGACCGCGGCTTCCTCGCCGCCGCGCTCGGGCCGGGCATGCGGGCCATCACCGTCGGCGTGTCCGCGACCAGTGGCGTCGCCGGCTTCGTCTTCCCGGGCGACCGAGTCGACCTGGTTCTCACTCAGGAAGTTCGACCCGAGGACGGCAGTCAGAATCCGCTTCGCGTGTCGGAGACGATCATCCGCAACATCCGGGTGCTCGCCACCGATCAGCGCATCAATGCCCGCGACGAGCAAGGCAACCAGGTTGCCGCTCCGATCGCAACCGTGACCCTCGAGGCCACGCCGCGGATCGCCGAGAAGATCTCGGTCGCCCAGACGATCGGGCAGCTGTCGCTGTCGTTGCGCAGCCTCGCCGACAATGGTGCCGAGCTGGAGCGCGCTATCGCGGCCGGCGAGGTGCAGGTCCCGCAGACCGGCGACCCGGCGGCCGAGCGCCGGATGCTGATCGCGATCGCCGGCCAGCCCGTCGACGCTCATTCGACCTACACTGTCGGCGCCGACGTTTCTCGCTTCAGCGCCGCACGGCGCCGACGCGG
>JAEZHP010000023.1 GCA_023416515.1 Pseudomonadota bacterium
CGGATTTCATCGCCGTATGGCTGCCCTTGATGCGCGGCACGTTCACGAACCCTGCCGAACAGCCGATCAGCGCGCCGCCGGGGAACACCAGCTCCGGAATCGCCTGGTAGCCGCCCTCGTTGATCGCGCGCGCACCGTACGACACGCGGCGACCCCCTTCGATCTCCGCGCGGATCGCGGGATGCGTCTTCCACCGCTGGAATTCCTCGAAAGGTGAAAGATACGGATTTTCGTAATCGAGCGCGACGACGAACCCGAGCGCCACCTGGCCGTTTTCCTGATGGTAAAGAAAGCCCCCGCCCCAGGCGTCGCCGAGCGGCCAGCCTTGCGTGTGGATTACTCGACCCGGTTTATGCTTCTCCGCGGGAACGTCCCACAACTCCTTGACGCCAAGCCCAAAAACTTGCGGGCCGCTCTCTTTGCGCAAGTCGAAAATACGGGTCAGTTCCTTCGTCAAGTTTCCGCGAGCGCCTTCCGCGAAGAATGTGTAGCGCGCGTGGAGCTCAATCCCGGGCTGGTAATCCGGCCGGTGGGTGCCGTCGCGCGCAACACCCATGTCGCCGGTCGCTACGCCCTTCAGGGAGCCGTCGTCGTTGAACAGGATTTCGGCAGCGGCGAAGCCGGGAAATATCTCGACACCAAGCTCTTCGGCCTGGCCCGCCAGCCAGCGGCAAAGATTGCCGAGGCTCAGCGTGTACGTGCCCTTGTTGTGCATGAAAGGCGGCAGCAGCAGGTGCGGCATCGACCATTTGCCGCCCTTCGTGAGAACCCAGTGATGGTTCTCCGTCACCGGCACGGTCAGCGGCGAGCCCTTGTCCTTCCAGTCGGGGATGAGTTCGTCGAGCGCACGTGGGTCGACGACGGCGCCCGACAGGATGTGCGCCCCGACCTCGCTTCCCTTTTCCAGCACGCAGACGGCGATTTCCCGGCCCGCTTG
Organism: Pseudomonadota bacterium; assembly: GCA_023416515.1. Classification (GTDB taxonomy): domain Bacteria; phylum Pseudomonadota; class Alphaproteobacteria; order Sphingomonadales; family Sphingomonadaceae; genus Allosphingosinicella. The sequence goes on from JAEZHP010000023.1 coordinate 938, forward strand.
GGCCGCGAGCTGCTTGAGCCGGATTGCCGCCGAAAGTCCTGCGGGACCCGCACCGACGATCACGACATCGTACTGCATCGACTCCCGTTCGCTCACTCTTGCTCCTTTTGCCGCACGTGGGAGGCAGTTCGACTCTATGGCGCAGCCAATTCCTTGACGCCACCGCCAATGGTGGAGGAGACTCGCCGCATGGGTGGGGAGCGTGTCGCCATGGACGAACGCCAGGCTGTCAGCGCGTTGCGCTGGTGGCTGGAAACGGGCGTGGACGTCGCGACGCAGGAGTGTCCCCGCAACTGGCTCGAACAGCCCGCCAAGGTTGCGAGCACCCCCAGCCCGGCAGTGCCGGTGTCCGAGCCCCCTCTCGAGTCTCTTGAAGGTTTCCGCGATTGGCTATCGTCCAGTCTCGACGCCCCGCTGGCGTCGGCCGGTGCGCGCGCGGTGCGTCCGCAGGGCACCGAAGGTTCGGAAGTGATGCTGCTGTCCGAAGCGCCGACGCGCGACGAGATCGCGGCCGGCCTTCCTATCGGGGGCGACGCGGCCGTTCTCATGGAGCGAATGCTCGCCGCGATCGGCCTCGCCGGCCAGGCATACAGCGCCAATCTCGCCTGCTTCCATTCTCCGGGCGCACGCCTCAGCGACCAACAGCTCGAGGCATGCGCCGCGGCGGCGCGGCAGCACATTGCGCTCGCCCGTCCGAAGCGCCTGCTGCTGCTCGGTGACGTCCCGTCGCGCGCGCTGCTCGGAAAGCGGCTTTTGGAAGCGCGCGGGCACGTTCACAAAATCGAAGGCGTCAGGACTGTAGCCACCTTCCATCCGCGCCAGCTGCTGCGTCGTCCGTCGGACAAGGCACTCGCGTGGAGGGACCTGCTGTTGCTGATCGAGGAGACACCGTGACCAGTTTCGTTCTTGGCTTTGCCGCAGCGCTCGTCGCTTCGACGCAACCCGCGAACGACCCTCTCGCGCCCCTTCCTCAGGCACCGGCAGCGCCCGCCAAGAGCGCGCAATCGCCAGCCCCGCCCCTCAGCGTTACGCCTCCCGTCGCCAGGCCGGTCGTCGTTCCGACCGACTGGCGGGGGGTTTTCAACGCGATTCGCGCCGGCGACTGGGCCGCAGCCCAGGCCGGCATCGCTGCCTTGCCGCCGAGCGTGCTGACTCCGGTTGCAAAGGCCGAGCTCTACACGGCCAAGGGCTCCCCCACGGTCGACCTGCCTCGCCTTCAGGGACTGCTCGCCGAAGCTCCGGATCTTCCCGACGCCGACCAGATCGCCCGCCTCGCAGCGACTCGCGGAGCGCTTCAGACCCCGTTCGTCATCCCCCAACGGCCGCTCGTCAGCCTGCCTTCTGCGCCGCGCCGCTACCGCGCCAAGCCGGTAAGCGGCGAACCTGTCGCGGATGCGCTCCGGGCGCAGCTCGACGCCTTCGTCAAAGCCGACGATGCGGCCAACGCCGAGGCGGCGTTCCTCGCGCAGGCGCTTTATCTTTCCGCAGACGCGCGGGCCGAAGCCGCACAGCGTGTCGCCTGGACCTATTATTCGATCGGCCGCGACTTCGATGCCAAGCGGGTCGCGGATTACTGGCGGACAGGCGCCGGCGGCGAATGGGGGTCGCAGGCGGCGTGGGTCTCCGGCCTCGCGTCGTGGCGCCTCGGCGACTGCAACTCGGCGGCAAGTGCGTTCCGGGAGGTCGCAGGCAAGGCAACGCAGCGCGAGCTTGCCGCCGGCGGCTATTATTGGGCCGCGCGAGCCGAACAAGCCTGCCGTCGTCCGCAAGCCGTCCAGCCGCTCCTCAAGGCCGCGGCGGCCTCGCCGGAGAGCTTCTACGGGCTGATCGCGCGTGAGACATTGGGGACGGCGACGAAAATCCCTGCAGCCGCGCCGGTTTCAACCCAGGCGATTGAAAACTACCCGAACGTGCGCCGTGCGAAGGAGCTTGCGGCGATCGGGGAGACTTCGCTGGCCGAGGCGATGCTTCGCCATCAAGCGCGCATCGGATTCCCCGGCGACCATCTGGCGCTGCTCGAGGTCGCAAGGCAGCTTAACCTCGCCGGTGCCCAGTTCTGGCTGGCAACGAACGGCCAGCGCGGCGTTCGAGTCGATGCCGCGCACCGCTACCCACGGCCGGCGTGGACACCGATCCGGGGATGGCGTGTCGATCCTGCCCTGGCCTTTGCGCACATCGCGCAGGAGTCGAACTTCCGCGCCGGAGCGGTAAGCCCCGCCGGTGCAGTCGGGCTGATGCAGGTGATGCCGGCAACTGCCTCGTCGATCGCCTCCGCGAACGGTCTCGGCTACTCGCTGACGAACCTGTTCGATCCCACGTTGAACCTCGAATTCGGCCAGAGCTTCATCGAACGGATGCGGCGCTCAGCCTACACCGGCGGCCAGCTCCCCAAGGTGATCGCTTCCTACAACGCGGGACCACTCCCCGTCGGGCGCTGGGCGGCGATACCCGACAAAGGCGATCCGATCCTGTGGATCGAGAGCATCCCTTATTGGGAAACGCGCTATTACGTTCCCGCGGTCATGCGAAACCTGTGGGTGTATGAGGGGCTCGCGAACCGGGACACGGCCTCGCTGACCGCGATCGCACAACACCGCTGGCCAGCTTTCCCGGCGCCCCGCTGAGCCTCCAATTTACGGTGGGGATCCGCCACCCCGAGCCTGCTCAAGCCACTTTTCGAAACATCGTCCTCGCCACGGCGTCTCGCAGCCGGCGGCCGTGAGGCCCGAACAGGGGTTCTTCCATCGCTGGGGACCCTGCCACAGGCTCGAGCGCGCGCGCTGCGGCGCTGTCCTCGACCCGGTAGTGAGCATTCGCCACGCATAGCAGGCCGCCGGTTCGAAGACGTTCGACGAGCGTGTGAACGGCGGTATCGAAACGCTCGAACGAATAGTGTCCCGACAGGTCTTCGACTTCCATTTCCACGACCTTGTGCGGCTCCCGCTGAAGCACGGCCATCGCGAATATGATGTCGAAGGTGCCGCCGACTTCGTCCGGCTTGACGACGGCAGCCAAGGCGTCGCTCGCGAGCCGCTTCGAAGCCAGGCGGCGGGAGCGCGGGTTGATTTCCGAGCCGACGATCTCGGCGTGGCGGAATCGTTGGCGCAAGGCGACCAATTCCGCACCCGTGGAGCAACCGAACGACCAGATTCGCTCCGCATCGGGGCGAAGTCTCGCGGCGAGATCGAACAGCTCGGGATAACGGTCCTCGCAAGTGTAGGGGGTCGTCTGGTGGACGGCATCTGCGTGGACGAGGCGGGTCCACAGCAGGCTTCGGCGCTCCGCCGTCTTCAGCAGCCGCGCCAAGTCGAGAAAGCGCACCCACAAGGCTTCGCGCTTCCGGGCAGACTTGAGGGTGGAGCGCACTGCGCTCTGCAGCCGTGAGAGGCCCGAAGCATGTGATGGCGACGACACAGCTTTCAGTAGCCCCATCGGCGGGCGCGTCTGGGCGTCGCGCTTAGCTTCGGAAGGATCGAAGCGAGCACCATCCGCCGCCTCGCGGTTTTGATGCTTGCACGGTCTCCGAGCGCTTCCAGGACGTCCACGTTGATCGGCGCGCGCATCACGTTCGGCGTGGACATCTCCTCGTTGACGAATTTCCTCATGCCGGTCCCGTGACTGCCGTTGCGCATGCCAACTGAAAGCGAGCTATTCGCCTGCTACCGAATTGGCTGGCTCCACCCAAAACCATGAGCGCTGCCGGTCGTGCGCTCCCGCAATCGTCAATTCTTGCCCGGCTGCTGCATCGAACGGCTCGACCGCATGATATTGCATGCCGAAAGCCGTGACGCCCTGATCGTCGCGGGTGTCGTAGATCACCCCCTCGGAGATGTGAAACCGGAGCCACTGCACGATCCCGTCGATCTTCCCCCCGATCGCGCTGATCTTTGCACGATTTCTCTGCGATCTCAGCGGTTCCGCCGCCGCGAAATCCACATCAAACAGCGAAGCGGAATCGCTCCTCCACTCGAGCTGCTCCGGGGCCACTGTCACCTGCGAGGGGCGAAGCCGATTGAACGGGCTGATGTCGAAGCCGGCCGCGGCGTCCGTCCGGGTGCCCGCGGTCCGGTTGGACTCCACCAGCGCAACTCGCACCTCGCAGCGATTCGGCACGATCGGCGCACCTCGCTTCAACAGCCGCCGCCGGGCGTCATCGACTACGTCGAGCGCTCCGGCACCGAACAGGTCGTTGGAAAGGTTGTCCCACACCAGAACGTCAGCGGAACCGTCGAGATCGGTGCCAATCTGTAGCTGCCGGGAGTCCTTGGCCACGACCTTCACGCGATCGCCAAAGCCATTCAACTCGACAATTTCCCTGGCGGCATCGGCGACGAAAGGGTTGCGTTCGCAGGCAATGACCCGTGCGGCGCCTTCCTGCGCGGCAATCATCGCAAAAAGACCCGTGCCCGCGCCGACGTCGAGCACGGTGCAATCGGGAGGGAACACCTCGCGGAAGGCATCTGCGTATAGTGCGTGGCGCCGCTCATCGCGCACCATGGTAAAGTACCAGCCGCCGACGCTCCGCGATCTGACGGCCTGGACAAGCGCGCGGACCTCCGGGTCGTTGGGCGCGAGCGCCGACGCGTCTCGACAGAGTGTCTCCGCGCGAGCGATCCTGCCGCCGGGCACGAGCAGGCTCAGAGCCAGCATCAGCATTGCGCGCGGATTTCCCGATACCTTTTGGATCAGGAGCTCCACCTTTGCATCTTCCAGAGCGTCAGGGGTCACGATGAGGCGCTGCCGGCGGCGTGGCGCATGAAACTCGCCGCTGAAATCGCGCGCAAAAGACAGCAGCGGTAATCGATGGTCGCGCCATAGCCGACCCACTCCTCGGACCCGCTCTCAGGCCAATTCTCAACCAGGCCTTTCAGCCGGTCAATGTCGATGATTTCGGCTGCAGGCGCGAAGCTCTCTATCCGCGAAATCTCGTCGATCACTTCGGGCCGCGCCTGATCCAGCAACTCGTGCCAGTCCGACAGCTGATATCCTCGAGAGCGATTGTCCAGCACCTCGCGCGGCACCCTGTCGGCGAGGACCTTCTTCAGGAGCGCACGGGGCTCGCCGTCGTGGATCAGCTGCTCGACCGGCACTCGCAGGCTGAACTCCACCAGCCGGCGATCCGCCGTCGGATCGCGGTAATCGATCTTCCATTCTCCCAACCGGCCCTTCCACAAGGCACCGCTGTCATCCTGCGAGAGGCCCGCCAGCCGGTCGGCAACGCTATTGTCCCTGCTGCGGAATCTCGTCCCGGCGAGGATCTGCTTGTCGGACCCCGACGCACCGGACTCTCTCGCCGCCTTGAGAACGGTCTCGCTGAAGTGATGCTGCTTGAGCGGAGAGAATCTCGACGGGCTCACGAGCGGTCCGAACCGATGTTCGGCCAACCATCGATACAGCCGATCGGGAACCCATGGCCGGATGCTTTTCCAGAGGATGGCAGGGAGGCCCAGCACATCGTTGCGATAGAGCGCGGCCGATAGCTTCAGCCACGCACTTACACGGCCTTTGCGAAGCAGTTCTGGAATGGCGAGCAGCCCCTGCTCGCTGATCGTCGAGTTGCCCATCGGCGCTTCGAGAATGACGCGAATCCCGCGCGATGCCGCATCGTCGTTGATCGCATCGTACCAGGACTGGTTGCAGATGTTGAAAACGGGGACCGCATAGATCGATGCCGTTCTGTCGAGGTTTGCCATCGGCGTGCGATCGGGACGAACGATGACGTGCTCCATATTGGAGTGCATTGCAGCAGTGGCCCCGGCCAATATGCTTTCGTCCCCGGATCGATGCGGCAGGGTCTTTGAATATCCTTCCCGCGGCGCGGACGTGTACGCGACGACGGCGCCCCCACTGCGCGCCATATGCACCGCCGCCGTCGTCGCCACCGTGGTGCTGTCGAACCCCGAGCTGAGGTGCGCCCCGACAACGCGCTCGCCCCGAAGGGTGGCTGCAACGGCCCGGTCCAGGTGCGCACGGAGCGCCTCGACATAATCGTCGTTGCGGGGGAGGAGAAGCGGGGTGAGATCGGGTTTCCAATAGCCGGTCTGATGAACCTCCCGCGGCCGCGCCGTAGCGTAATGGCCCGGCATCACTCTCTGCACACCCGCGTAGTGCGACCTGGCCGGCGGCAGGGCCTCCAGCGCGAGGAACCGCTTGATGGAATCGATGTCCGGACCGCGAGGCACGTCTGGCAGGGCGAAAAGCCCCGCCGGCATCGATGAGAAGGCGAAGAACGCCTCTCCGTGATGGTAGAAAAGCGGTTTCTGGCCCATCGGGTCCCGGGCCAGAAGCAACCGCTGCTCCCGAGTGTCCCAGGCGGCGATGGCAAATGAGCCGTAGATTCGGTCGAATGCTTCCTCGCCCCAAAGCTCCAGGGCCGCCGCAACCATCGCCGCGTCGGACATGGCCGCGGTCCTCGTGTCCAGCTTCATCTCGCGTGCCAAGTCTTCGCGTTCAGTCAGCCGTACATCGGCAACAACCCAAAATCGGCCGTGATTCTCGATCGGTGTCGGGAACCGATCCTCCGGCAGCATGCGATGCAAGCGCCTGCCAAGTGCCAGACCGGAGCCAATATGCCGGACCTGGCACTCGTCCTCGCCGAAGCGCACAAGAGCCGAATCCATCCGGCTTGCGTCGCGCGCGACGTCGCCGCCGTCGAAGCGCCACAAGCCAAAGATAGCGGTCATCGCCTACGATCGCCCCTCATTACGCTGAGCTTTCGCCGGTCGGCCGACGGAATCACCGGCACGCTCAGCAGTTGTAGCCAGCGGTTTTTGTTAGCGGACGAGCTCGGCGGCTGCCAATTCACGCACGAGATTGAGCGTCTGCTCCCGGCATTCCTCCGGCGAGACATCGAATTGCTCTACAAGGATGTCCGCGACCTCGCGCGCCGACCGCGGCTGTTCCAGCAACTGCCAGATTCGGGTGCCGACGCGGTTGAGGCCGTAACAGACGCCCTTTGTGACATCGAGCGCCACCAATTCTCCCTCGATCTCGGTCGAAATGGCCGTCTCGGCCCATTGGACCAGCGTGTCTTCGGTGATGCCTGACATGGTGTCCGTCATGTGGTGCCAATACAGCCAAGCGGCGGCAACCGCTCAAGAGAATATGCGGGGACATGCCGCTCCAGCCCTATCGACTGGACGCTGTTCACCACGAATAATGTTTGAAAAGAAAACGTCCGCGGTCCGAGAGAATTCGAACCGGAAACAACCTCACTCGCAAAAAACGAGAGCCTCAGCTCTTGTTCGCAGCCCCGTCATTCAGCGCGGCGACGGTGGTCATCTGCGCATCGGCCGCATCCAACCGCTGAAGCACCGGCCGCTCCCAGGGCTGGCGGGCCTTCGAATCCTTGACGTTCATCTGCCAACTCCTCGCGGCCGTTAGAACCAATTTGGCGCAATGTTCAGATGCAGTGACTCGGTCCTACTGTCAAGCCTGCGCTGGGTCTCTCCAGCCTCCCGATGCGTCCGGAATCCATCCACGGGTCCGCCTTCGTGCGGAAAGCTTGCGCATATGGTCTTCAATGCTTTCGGCATCGGCCGTGAAGCGGGACAGGTCCCAAACCCGGTTCATCGTGAAGATGGGGACTTCGCTGACGATCCGCGCCGCGGTGGCGAGATATGCGCGCGTCGCCCCCACCAGGTCACCGAGCCTCCGGCGATAGATATTGGCCGTGACGGCATTCGCGGCGCCGAGCCCGCGCAGCGGAAAGATGCCAGGCTCGAGGCCGTCTTCGGCGACCCGGAGGTGGTAGATGCCGGCTACGGGCACGGGGTCCGGAAAGCCGGTGTCGAGCGGTATCTCGAACTTGTCCTCGTACCAGGGAACCAGCCGCAGCCTCTCGGCGGGGCGGTGAAAAAGGTCCAGCGTGTCGCGCCACAGCTTTAGGCGCGGCACGCCGGCAGCCGCCACAAGCGCACCCTCGGCGTCGAAGCGCAGCGCGCAGACATCGTCGCTGAGCAAGTCGAATCCGCGCTCCACGAAGTGCGCTGCCAAGGTCGACTTGCCGGCGCCCGATTCACCGCAGAACAGGAATGCGGCTCCATCGAGCTCCACCGCGTTGCAGTGGAAGGGCAACAGCCCACGCTGGTGAAGCAGCAGTCCGAACACCGAACCCAGGAGGTAGAGGTTGACCTGTTCGGCCGTGACTCCCGGTGCGGGCTCCATGACGATTTTCGATCCCGACCGAAGCTCGAAGACCCCACATTCCGCGATCGACAGAAAGCAGCTTTCCCCACCGACGCTCACTTCGATCCCGTCGATGCGCTCGAGGTCTTTCGGAAGCCGCACTTCGCCTCGTTCGATCTCCACATCGGGCGGCGCGTCGAAGGTTTCCGCGACTGGGCGCAGGGACGCGATTTCCCATTCGGAAGCGATGCGAAGCCCGAACAGCCTGTATCGATAGGACGATGCCGTCATGGAAAGCGCGCCAGCTCCGGCATCCCAAGCGCCTCCTCACCGCCGATCACGATTTCGCCCGACACGCTGACCCATACATGCGCTTCGAGCTCGCCGGTCTTCACGGAGCGGCGTGCGCCGTAATGGAGCACTGCGTCCACGCCGCCGCGGCGCAGCATGCGCTGCACTGCAAGGCCCTTTTCGATGCACAAGGTCCGCCACGGCATTCGGCGGGCACAGGCCTCGACGGCCCAGACGCAATCGAATGGGTCGACAGGGCTGGCTCGCTGCAGCGGTACCGACCCGAACCGGATCGCCCTGCGGAATGGAAGCATTGCCAGCGCAGCCGACGCGGCCGTCAACGCGGCTGCCGCCTTGACGAGCATTCGCCGGCGCTGCGGCGACAAGCGATAAAATCGCGCGAGGGGCACGGCGGGGATCATGGTCGGGCGAGGCCGGCACAATAATGACCAATTTGCCAATGTCAGTCCATTTGAGCATATCCGCCCTTCCCTCGGCGACGGAGCAGCCGGCGCACGTGACCTTCGCCCCCGAGTTTCAGCTTGCGCTCGACTGCTGCCGCTGGAATTTCACCGCCGGCGGAGGGGCGCCCGTCGCCCCGCCGCCTGGTCTCGACTGGTCGCGGTTCGTCGAGCTCGTGCGCTTTCACCGGATTCAGGGGCTGGCACGCTCCGCGCTGGCCGTCGGCACTCCGCCCGACGAGGCCCTTGATGAGCTGTTCGCGGATTCCAGGACCATTGCGGCAGCGAATTTGAAAGCGGCGGCGCATTGCGCTCTGCTGCACGAAGCTTTGCGAGCCGCCGGCATAGACGTGCTGTTCATCAAGGGCCTGACGCTATCGGCGCTGGCCTATGGCGACGCGTTCCTGAAGATGAGCTCCGACATCGACATCCTCGTTGACCCCGAGAACGTCGGCCCCGCCGCTGCTGTCCTGCGCCGGACGGGGCATCGGCTCGTGGTTCCGCGCGAAGATGCGGACGTCATCCGGTGGCACGGCACAAGCAAGGAGTCGTCGTGGCTCCACGCAAAAAGCGGTCTTTATGTGGAACTTCACAGCGCCCTGGTCGACAACCCGCGCCTCATCCCCGGCATCGGCATGTCCTCGCCGCGCCAGGAGGTGCCGATTGGCGGCGTTGGAACGCTCCCGACATTGGCGACCGACGAACTTGTCGCCTATCTGTTCGTCCACGGCGCTTCGACGGCCTGGTTCCGGCTCAAATGGATTGCCGACATATCGGCGCTCCTCCACCGTCGCGGGCCAGCCGAAGCCGAACGACTATACCGCTTCGCACGAAATCGGCGTGCCGGTCGCGCACCCGCTCAGGCGCTGCTGCTTGCAGGAAGATTGTTCGCGCTTCCGCTGCCGCCGGGCGTGCAGGACGACATAGAACGAGACCGGCTCAATCGCCTCCTGGCGGCGAGCGCGCTGCGCCAGATGGAGAACGCCCGCGAGCCGACGGAGCGCATTGCCGGCACGATCCCGATGCGACTTTCCAAGGCATTTCTGATGAAGGGCGCCGCTTTTCCAGTGGCCGAATTGGCCCGCCAGGTCGCCGATGTCGCGCGGCGCCGATTTTTCACCTAGGCATCGTCACCGAAGACGAGGGGTGATGGGCGCGCGCAAACCGAGCGGTTTCTGGGGGAGTCTCAAGCGGGTCTACGCCATTCTCCACCCGGGCCACCGCCGTGACATCGGGCTGGTAGCTCTCCTGACGCTTTTCGGAACGCTGGCCGAGATCGCGACGATCGGATTGGTCGTCTCCTTCCTCGCGTTGCTGAGCGGCGCCTCTCCCGCCAGCGTTCCGTGGCTGGATTCCGTCCTCGAGGGCATCGCCCAGCCGTCCCGAGGCGGGCAGCTGGTCGTTGCCTTGGCAGCCTTGTGCATCGCCGCGATCGCAGCCGCGGTCGTGCGGATCATGCTGCTGCGCTCGACCCAGAAACTGGTCTTCTCGTTCGGGCACCGCTTGTCGGTCGAGCTCCAACGCCGCGCCCTGTTTCAGCCGTTCGCCTGGCACGTCCGTCACAATTCGAGTGAACAGTTGGCGACGATCGAAAAAGCGGAGTGCGTGACGACAGGGGTCCTCCTTCCGCTTGCGCAGGCGAGCGCCGCATCCGTGCTGATCGCCGGCGTGTCGATCTTCCTGCTTCAGATTGCCCCACTGTCGACCGTCATCGCCGGCCTCGCGCTCGGAGCCGCTTACTTCACGATCGCGCAGGTGGTCAGGAACCGGCTGGAGTCGAACTCGCGGCGCCTCGACCGGGCGTTCGAGCGGCGAATCCGGATCCTGCAGGAGGGCTTGGGCGGAATTCGCGACGTCATCCTCGATGGCTCGCAGGCCCAGGTCCTCGAAGAATTTCGCCGCGCCGACCTGGAGCTTGCGCTTGCGAGGGCGAACAGCAGCGTCGTCGTCAGCGTCCCCCGCTTCCTCATCGAATCGGCGGGCATTGTCGTTCTCGCCGGCGTTGCGCTCCTGCTATCCGAGCGCCCGGGTGGACTGGCTGAAGCGCTTCCGACCCTCGGTGCGCTAGCGCTTGGCGCGCAACGCCTGCTCCCGCTGATCCAGCAGCTTTACAGCGCGTGGAGCAATGTTGCCGCGAACAAGCTGGTGCTCGAGGACGTTGCAAACCGGCTCGAGCTTCCAGTTGCGGAGCGCAAGGCGGCCGGAAAGTTGCGTTTCGAAAGCCAGATTGAATTTCGCAACGTCAGCTATACCTACGCCGAGCGCGGTCAGCCGGCGGTCTCGGATGTTTCCTTCACGATACACCGCGGTCGTCGCGTTGCGCTCATGGGTCCAACCGGCAGCGGAAAGAGCACGCCCGCCGACCTGCTCATGGGGCTCCTCGAGCCGACTTCCGGATCGATTTTGATCGACGGCGTCTCGCTTCTCGGTGAGAACCTCCAGCAGTGGCGCGCCAACGTCGCGCACGTTCCGCAAAGTCCTTTCGTGGCCGACGCCTCCTTTGCCAGGAACATTGCCCTGTCGCGCGATTTCGACCTGCAGCGAATTCGGAACGCCGCTCGCGATGCGCAGCTCGATGGGTTCATCGATTCCCTGCCGAACGGCTACGAGACCCCGGTCGGGGAGCGCGGCGCACGAATGTCCGGAGGCCAGCTTCAGCGGCTGGCGATCGCGCGCGCAATCTACAAGAACGTGCCGCTTCTTCTGCTCGACGAGGCGACCAGCGGCCTCGACACTGAGACCGAAGCTGCGCTCCTCTCGGCGCTCGATCGTCTCCAGGATCAAGGCAGGACGATCGTCATCATCTCACACCGTTCGACGACGGTCGCGCGATGCGATCTTGTCGTTCGGCTGGAACACGGGCGTGTCGGCGAAATAGCGAAGACGGCGTGACCGCGAGGTGCGGTCGCAGGTCGCGCGCGCTTCAAACAGCCGTTTTGACGAGCGGGCCTTCGAGCGTCTCGGACGTGGAAGCGGAGCCATCGGCGACGCCGAGCGCGGCGAGCATGTCGCGATTGACCTCTTCGACATCGAACATCCGGCGGACTCGCTCGAGGCTCGCCTCGCCCATCGCGCCGTAGGATGACCGGTCGGAAAGGAACCGCTCCATGGCCACGGCAAGAGCCTCCCAGTCCCTGATTGGCACCAGGTGGCCGTTGACGCCCTCTTCGACCGTGTCCCGGCATCCGTAGGTGTCGGTCGTGATGATGGGCCTGCCGCTTGCCATGGCTTCGAGGACGGTCCGCGGCATTCCCTCGCCGTAAGACGGCAGCACGTAGACGTGCGCGCGACGATACAGGGCGCGAACGTCGTCGCTGGGGCCGAGATAGTCGACCTGTTCCTGGATGAAGCGCCACTCGTCTGCCGAGTAGGCGAGCGGATTGGAGTCGTGATAGCCGGCCAGAAGGAACTTCGCTTTCGGAAAGCGCGGCTTCAGCGCCGCCGCCGCTCGCGCATATTCGAGGATTCCCTTGTATCGGACGATGCGCGCGACGAGCAGGAAGGTGATTCCCGCTCGCGGCGCCGAGTCGAACGGCAGGGGCGGGAATCGGTTCAGGTCGACCCCTGAGCCGCCCACCACGACCGCTTTGTCGGGTCGTCTCAGGAGCTTTTCGGACACGAAAAAGTCCCGGTTGTCCTTGTTGTGGAAGATTACGGTGTCCGAGACTGCGCAGCCGAGACGAAAGAGCGCGCGGGTGATTGCCGGTACCACCTTGCGCGCCAACCCTGCCCCCGGCTCGAAGCCGAAGCCGATCCCGGTGACCATCATGGTTATGCGGGGAACTCCGGCGAGTTTCGCGGCGAAGGCGGTGTAGAGCGCAGGCTTGTGGGTATAGCCCATCACGACATCGGGCCGGTGCCGGCGGATGACGCCGACGAGGTGCGCGATCGCCGCGGCGTCGCGGAACGGATTGAGCGATTGGTTGTCGAGGCTGGTCCGCTCCATGGCGACGCCGAGGCCCCTGCACCAGTCCGCAATCGCGGGCGGAAATGAGGGCGCGACGGCGACGACCTCATGGCCGTGCGCTCTTAGCAAGCCGATCAAGCGGCCGCGAAAATTCCGGAGCGAATTGGCATCCGAGCAAGTCAGCAGGATTTTCTGCGCCATCGGCTCCGCTCAGCTTGCGAGGGCGCCCACGGGCACGATGTCGAAGTCCGCAATCAGCCGCTCGAGCTTCAGCCGCATTCGGCGGCCGCGGCCAATGCCTTGGAGGAAATTGAAGCGCTTCAAATGTCGCACTTTGTCGGGATCGGCATCGTCTAGCTCTTGTGGGGCGAAGCGCGGCTTGCGGCTCTCGAACTCGTAAGGATGGAAGTAGCAGACCGGATTTAGGCCTTCGCGGTGGAGCCGCCGGGCGCACCAGCGCGTGAACGCAAGCGGAAAATACCGGACATACCCGCCGCCCATGCACGGCAGCTTGCGGCCGGCGATGGTCACGACCGACAGGGGAACCTCCGCAATCCCCGCTTCGGTCATTCCCGGAGCACGCGGCCAATCCGGAATTCCGTAACGGCCGCCTTCGAAAGGGAAGATCGATGAATCGTAGGCGACGCCGAGCTCGCGAAGGACCTCGAGTGCCCACAGATTGTCGCGGCTGATCGAGAAGGCCGTCGCCCGGTGGCCGGCGACCGTCTGCGCGCCCGCGGCACGGATTTTCTGCATCCCGCGCTCGATCTCCGTACGGAACTGCGTCCGGTCCATGTCGCGAACGTAGTCGTGCACGTCACCGTGAACGCCGATTTCATGCCCTTCAGCAACGGCCCGGCGCACGAGCTCCGGATATCGCTCGGCGACGTTGCCGAGGAAGAAGAAGGTAGCCTTCTTCCCGTGCTTCCCCAGAAGGTCGAGGATCCAGCTGGTATTCCTCCGCACTTCCTCGGTCGGCGCCACCGCCTTGCCCAGGAAATCCTTGGCGACGATCTGGTAATAGCACTCGACATCGAACGACAGAGCGAGCTTCCGGCCTGCCTCGCCCTGCCCTCGTGCGCGCATCCCGCCGCTCCTCTTCAGGCTTTCGTCGCCTCGACCCAAAAGCCGGAGCGGCGGCCGAGAGGCTCGATCCTCAGGATCTTGCCCCCTGCTTTTTCCACGAGCTCCTCGGTGTCTTTGCGAGTGTAGAAATAGACCGGACAATTCTGTCGCTTGTAGCGGAGGCGCCGGAGCTGCGCGCGGGGGAATTCCGGCGCGGGAATCGACATGTATGCCTTGTCGGCCACCTTGAGCATCCGCCTCAGCGTCGCGACGGGATCGTCAAGATAGTCGAACACGCCCATTGCGAAGGCGGCATCGAAATGCTGCCTGGTCTCGTCCATCCACCTGTTCATGTCGGTTTCGATGAACTTCACCTTCGACTGGACGCCTTCCTCCTTCGCATAGGCATTTGCGAGGCCCAGCATCGCAGCGCTGAAATCGAGGCCGACGACCTTTGCGCCCAACCGCGCGAGGTTGATCGCATAGCGCCCGGAGCCACATCCAAGGTCCAGATAGGTCTTGCCCTTGGCGTCGCCGAGCGCCTCGATCGTTAGCCGGTAGCGCTCGTACATCGGCTTGCGGAACAACTGATCGAAGATGCGCGTGGCCATATTGTCGCCGCCGTAAAGACCGTCGAAGCGGGCGGCATGCCGAACGAAATAATCCTGAACGTCTTCAGCGCGCTGTGCGGTCGCCATAAGGGCGTGATCCTCTTCAGATTTTCTACGAAGCGGCAATATCCGCCCCCGGCGCCAACGGCGAGTCCTTGTTTTCCGGCTTGCGCGCCGCTCTTCACGCGGTCGCCGCGACTACAGCCTCTGGCGCGCGCGGCTCGTCCGTGGTTTCGTTGACCTCGAAAGGTCCCTCGCGCGTGAAGCTAGCCCCAATCGAAAGCCTGTCGTGCAGCGATCCGCAATCGGTCGCGGCATATTTCGAGGCCGGGCCCCGCCATCCCGCGGTCTTGCCGGACGCGGCCTCGGAGTGGCCGGCTATTCGGAAATGGAATCTCGAGTTTTTCTCGACTCATTTCGGCTCCGACCTGGGCATCGCAACTCTCCGCTTCGACCGCACTACGTCGGGAAAGGCCACAAGGCTGGGTGCGTTTGTCGATCATCTCGACAAGCCGTTTTCCTCGTTGCCGGGCGTGTGGCTCTCGCGCGCGGGCGAGCCTTCGGCAGAGGCGGAGTTCGACGAGAAGGCACTTTGGGCGCTGAACTGGGACGGCTTTCGAAACCACCCGGCCCTGCACGACGACATCTCTCCTTACCCCTCCTGCATCCCCAACGTCGTCACCCGGCTCCCGCCATATGTCGCTGAGGTTCTCGAACAAATCTCCTCGGTGAAGTTCCACGCGATCTACATCAGCCGAAAAGACACGATCACGCCGCTGCACAAGGATTTCCATCACACCGTTGGCAGCCTCGTCCAGTTCCAAGGCGACAAGACGGTGTTCCTGTTCGAGCCGCAGCAGCAGGTAGACGCTGGGTTCGACCCCGAAATGCCCGATTACGAGCGCTTTCCCGAAATGCGGACGGCTACGGCCCGCCACACCGTCTTGCGTCCGGGCGAGATGATCGTAATCCCGCCGGACTGGTGGCATTATACCCGCAGTCACGACGCCTCGGTGACTTTGAGCCACAACTTCTTCACGCACCGAAACCTTTCGGCGTTCCTCGGCGATATTCATCGCGACATCGAAGGCGATCCGCACAAGCAGCGATTGTTCGCCACGATTCGCGCGCAACTGGAGTCGGCGATCGGCGGCCCCGGCGCGAGCTGAGGTCGTCTTGTGCCAAGTCGCGCTCTTGGGTACCCAGCCCCTCCAATCCGCTTGCAGCGGCGAAGTTGCCATTGAAGCGCATCACGTCATTCGCGGTTCGTTGCTGGGGGTGAAATGGCCAAGGCAAAGGTTCTGATCACGGGCGGTGCCGGCAATATCGGCGGCAGCCTCGCGCGACACCTCGCCGCCAGGCAGGATTTCGACGTGCTGGTGGTCGACAATCTTCAGACCGGAGCGATGGAAAAGCTTCCAGCGGCTTCGGACGCGGCGCGCTTCATACGTGCCGACGTCAACCAGTATACCGACATTGCGCCTGTCTTCGCAGCCTACAGGCCCGACTACGTCTTCCATTATGCGGCAACCGTCGGCGTCGCACGCACCCTGAAAAACCCGATGCAAGTGCTTCAGGACATTGATGGAATTCGAAACATCCTGATGCTCAGCAAGGGCACCGGCGTGCAGCGGGTGTTCTATTCGTCATCTTCGGAAGTGTACGGCGAGCCTGTAGAGATACCGCAGCGGGAAGAGACGACGCCGCTTAACTCGCGACTCCCCTACGCGGTGGTGAAGAACCTCGGCGAAATCTACTTCCGGACTTACCACCGCGAGTTCGCCCTGCCGTACACCGTGTTCCGGTTCTTCAACACCTACGGCCCGCTGCAAAGCGAGGACTTCGTCATTTCGAAGTTCGTGTCCAGCGCGCTGCGCGGCGATGGCCTGACCATCTACGGTGACGGCAAGCAGACGCGCACGTTCTGCTACGTCGACGACAGCATCGAGTTTCAGGCCAAGTGCCTCCGGGAAGACCTCTTCGTCAACGAGACGGTGAACATCGGTTCCGACGAGGAGATCGACATGAACGAGCTTGCGGAGCTCGTCAGGAAGCTGGTCAACCCTGAGGCCGGCATCAGCCGGTTGCCCGCTCTTCCGGAAGGGGACATGCGCCGGCGCAAGCCGGACAATTCGCGAATGCGCGAGGCGCTCGGTCGCGACCTTCTCCCGCTAAGCGACGGGATCGTCAAAACGGCCGATTTCAAGCGTTCGCGAGGGGCGCCCTCTTCAGGCTGACCGGCGATCCCCGACAGGACTGGCCGGCGTTCCCTGCTCGGCGTCATTCTCCTGGAAGGCAGCTCGGAATTCGCCAAGCGTCGCGCCGCGGTAGTCCGGCCGCGCCTCGTCGAACAGTTGTTCCACGTGGTCGTAGAGGATTTCTATGGAGCGCTCGGTGCGGAACGCCGGGCTTCCGCCCGGCATCAGCTCCGACGAGTGAAGCATGAACTCGATATAATCGCTCCCCCTGCGCTGCTTCAGCAGCTTGCGCATCTGCGACAGATTGCGGCCGTTGGGGCGGAACCAGTGAGCCGGTGGGAAGAAGCTGCTGACGGCCTTGCGTACAAGGCGGGGCAGCGGATCCGACGCTGCTCTGGCGATCCCGCCGACAGAACTCCGATCCGGGACGATCGTCATCGGCACCTCGAGAAGCGCCGATCGGCCAGGCCGGTCCACCGCCGAAGGGTCGATGAAATATGCCTCTGACGGGAAGCGGCGAAAATCGGTCCCGCCCTGCCCGTCCGCGAAGCCCTTGTCGTGCTCCCACGAAACATGCGGAGTCACCGAGCAGTCCACGGTGTAGCCGTGGTCGATGAGCAAACGTGCATAGGTCTCGTTGAACGCCCACCGGCCGGCCCTGTGACTGACCATCGGGCAGGCGAACCGCTCTTCGAGAATCCGCGTCATGGTGGCGACTTTCTCCGCCATGACGCGCTCGGGGAACTCGACGAGGTACGGCATGCCCGGCCTGCTTTCCTCCTGCCCTATCGGAGGAGAGTTCCAGGCGTGGATGTGCAAGCCGACTTCCGCCGCTCCGCGGCGAACCGCATCCCGCGCCAACTCGACGAACGCGTCGGACATCGCCATCTCGTAATTCGTGAGATAGGTCGGCTTGAGCCCGTATTTCTCACATAGCGACTGGAATCGCGGGAGGAATTTCGCGTTGTCGGTCGTAGTCTCCCGGGGATTGGACCAGATGTTGTCCCCCTCGGTGTCGATCGTGATCAGGAACGCGGCCACGGCGCGAAATTAGTGCAGCGCATTGATATTGCAATTTTAACCAACGGTAGGGGATGGTGCGCTTGACATCGCGGGCTGCGCCGGTGAACCCCCCAGAGTGGACATGCAAAGGCGCGAGCGAGCGAGCGGTGCGATCGCGACTTCAAGGCCAAGAGTCCTCCATGTCCTTGCCTCGCTCGGTCTCGGGGGAATCGAGACATGGCTGATGCACATGCTGCGGAATCACGGGGATTTCTCCGTCGAGCACGAGATTTTGCTGACCCGAGAAGAACCCGGCGAGTACGAGGATGAGGCCCGCAGGCTGGGAATCACCATCCACAAGCTCCCCGTCGGCTCGGACAAGCGCGCGTGGCTGCGGTCCTTCCGGCGCTTCCTCGAGGACAACGGCCCATTCGCGGCCGTACATTCTCACGTCTATCTGTTCAGCGCTCCGCTGCTGGGCGTCGCAAAGAAGGCTGGCGTGCCGGTCAGGATCGCGCACTGCCACGCTGCGCGAAGCCGGGGCAGCGATCACCAGACCCTCCGCCATAAGGCGAAGCGCACCATCGGCATCCGCTGGCTCAGGCGAGTGGCCACTCGCCGCATCGGTATTTCGCACGCTGCAATCGAGGAAATTGCCGGGACCAGCTGGCAGCGGCATCCCGCCAACACGGTCCTGCTCTACGGTTTCGATTTCTCTCGTTTTCGCGGCGCGCAGGAGCGAGCGCGCCGGTTACGCGATGAACTCGGCATCGCTGGTTCCGTCCCGGTCGTCGGCCATGTCGGGCGTTTCGAGGCGGTCAAGAACCATGCCTTCCTGATCGACGCCTTCGCGGCCACTGTCCGCGACGTCCCCGATGCCAGGCTGGTGCTTGTCGGGGATGGGCCGTTTCGCGAGGACATTGCCGCAAAGGCCAAGGCCGCGGGTGTCGATCGCCATGTCCATTTCGCTGGCACAACGGACGACGTCGCCGCCTTCATGCGCATGTTCGATGTTTTCGTGCTTCCGTCGTTCAGCGAAGGGCTCGGCATCGTCATAGTCGAAGCTCAGGCGGCTGGAACGAGGTCGATCGTTTCGGACGCCGTGGCGCCCGAGGCCGCAATCATCCCCGGCGCGGTCGAGTTCCTGCCCCTGCGTGCGGGGGCGGAGGCTTGGGGAGGAGCGATCGCGCGACAGATCGTGTCAGGCCAACGCCATTCGGATGAGTGGCTCGGCGAGGTCGAACGAAGCCGCTTCGGGATCGGCCGCTGCATCGCCGAACTGGACGAGATCTATTGCTCTGAAATTGCCCGAAGGCGGCGCGATTGCAGCCGGTAATCTTCGTCGCCGTGCAGACGGGCGTCGGTGCCAACGGCGGTATCGAAAGCGTCAGCCAGATCATCGCGCGACTGCAACGCCATCGACCGATCATTCTCACCGATCGAGAGAGTTCGCGAACCGACAATTGGCGTGAGGCGGGAATTGAAACGCATTTCATGCCGCAAACGGTGTCGAGGGGAACCGCCCGCCGTCCGTGGAACGCGATTGCAAGCTATTGGCGCTATGCCCGCGAGCTCACCCGCCTGGTGAATCGGTCCGGCGCAAAGGTGATCCACGCCAATGATCCCGCCTCGATGCAGCTTGCGATTCTGCCGGCCAAGCTCACCGGCGCAAAGCTCGTTTTCAATATTCGCGACACTCTCGATCCTGATCGGAGCCCTCCGACGATACGCTATCGGACGCTTTTTCGCGCCGCGGATCACGTGTTGTACCTGTCGCGCGACATGGCCTCTCGATGGGCAGCGGTCGTACCGAGGGCCAAGGTGCCATTCAGCGTCACTTATTCGGTGGTCAATCCGGACGTGTTCGCTCCCGCGGCTCCCGTTGCCCGAGACGCTCCGCAAGTCGTCCTTCTCTCGGGACTCATCAGCGCCAAGAAGGGGCAGCTGGAATTTGTTCGGCACGTATCGCCGCTACTTGCGCAGCACGGCATCGCGACCTGGCTAACGGGCGACTTCGATGCGCGTCGGAATCCCTACATGGCCGCTTGTGCAGAAGCCGCGGTTCCGCTCGGCGAACTGGTGCAGTTTCTCGGCTATCGCACGGACGTGGCCGAACTGATGGCACGATCCAGCGTCATCGCGGTGCCGTCACGCCACGAAGGCCTGGTGCGCGCGATGATCGAGGCAATGAGCTGTGCAAGACCCGTGGTCAGCTTCGACGTCAGCTCGGCTCGCGAAATGCTGGAGGATGAATCAAACGGAGCCGGCGTCGTCGTCAGAAGCGGCGACTATCAAGCAATGGCCGACGCCATCATCCGATATTGCCGCAATCCCGAGCTGGCCGCCGCTGCAGGAGAGAAGGGTCGCATGATCGCCAGACGCCTGTTCAGCCCCCACTCCGTCGTAGAGCGATACGAACGCGTCTACGAGCGGCTGATAGAAGCGGCAGCAGCAACTGCGTGACGAGCGCGCGGGATAACGGTGGAGATACCGCCCTGACGGGAGGCATGTACCGCCGTCTGGCGCGCAATTCCGCGCTTCTTGCCAGCGCCACGGCGATCTCGTCGCTGCTGATGATGCTGGCCGTGGCAATCGCCGCTCGCGCCCTCACAGCGCGGGATTTTGGCGTCCTGGTACTGCTCCAGTCGGCGGTGTTGATGCTGAGGGCATTCATGGGCTTTGCCACGCAACAGCCGGTCATCAAGCTCGGCTCGGACGCTCAGCACGCAGGCGACAAGCAGCGGCTCGGCGACATCATTTCCATGGGACTGGTGGTGGATGTGGTTGGATCCGTGGCAGCATTCGTTGTTGCCGCGCTTTTCATCGAGCTGTCCCGCTCCGCCATCGGCCTTGCCGACCAGGACGTGGGATCGGCGTGGATCCTGGCTTTCTCGCTGCTTCTTACGGGCTATCCGACATCCAATGGCATCTTCCGGCTGTACAACCGCTTCGGGCTGCTCAGCCTCGTGCAGTCCGTTTCCGCCGCAGCGCTTCTGATCGCCTTTGCAATCGCGTTTGCCGCGAGCGCGGGCCTGCAGACGTTCGTCTGGATCTGGGCGATCTATCTGGCCCTCAGCAGCTTCTTCCAGCTTCTGCTTAGCCTAGAGTTCGTGCGGCGCGACCAAGTGCCCTTGAAGCTTCGAATCCGGCCATTTTGGAGTGCCGACGGGAACACGCTGCTTCACTATTGCTGGACCACCTGGGGAACCAGCACCGCAGACACGATCCGGACCAATGGCGATTCGCTCATGGTAGGCGCAATGGTCTCTGTCCAGGCAGCGGGCGTTTACAGCGTGGCGCGTCAACTCGCCGGAATCCTTCGTAAATTCAACGTGGTCTACAGCTCGACCGTCTTCCCCGAGATCACCCGGCTAAGCGCCCAAGGCGACCTTGAAGGCGCCCGGAAGCTCAAGGCTCGAATGACATCGATCGGCCTTGTGGCCGGTGTCGTTTCCGTCGCGCTCGCGGCGCTATTGGGCGAGGTCGCGATCAAGCTGTTGTTCGGCGCGCGCTTCGCTCCTGCCTATCTGCCGTTCGTGATCCTGACTGCCGCGGCCATCGCACAGCTGCTCAGTTTCACCCCGTCGATGTACGTACAGGTGTACCGCGGCCCACGGATGCTGCTTCTCTTGATAACCCTTGCGACGGCTGCCTTCGCGGGCCTGGCCGTGGTTCTGACGCTCACACTGTCCATCGCGGGGATGGCAATCGCCCACCTGCTTTTCGCCGTCATTCTCATCCTGCTGTGCGAGCTTGCGCTCCGTGGCATCTTCGGCGACCGGCGCGGCAAGCGCGCGCCGGTTGCGGATGAGCTTCAGTCGGAGGAACTGTGAGAGAAGACGCGAGCTCATGAGGCCGAGCGAAGCACGGACGCTGGCAGGGCTGGTTCTCGGCCTTCATCTCAAACCGGGAGCAGTTTGCCTTAACGTCGGTTCGTCGACGAAGAAATTTCGCGAGGTGGAACAACCGCATATCGGTCGCGAGTTCATCGAGCCGCTCGAGGCTGCCGGCCTTCGTTTCATTCACTGCGACATGAAGAAGGCCGCGGGAGTGGATGAAGTCGGGGACATTCTTGACCCGGATTTCCGGGCGCGTCTCAGGAAATATGACGCGCAGCTCCTGGTGTGCAGCAATCTGCTGGAACACCTGACGAATCCACAGGAGTTTGCCCACGCCTGCGGCGAGCTGCTGACCGGTGGAGGGTTCGCGTTGTTTTCGGTGCCGTCGAGCTATCCCTATCATCCTGATCCGATAGACACGATGTTCAGGCCAACGCCCCAGGAGATCACGGCGATGCTGCCGGGCTGGAGCGTCGTCAGGACGGTCGAGCTGGAGGTCGGCGATTACCGGCAAGACCTGCGAATGACGGGCAAGCCGGCAGTCACCCTCCTCAAGCATCTCGCCAGGGTGATGCTGCCGTTCTACCGCCCGCGACACTGGCGAGCGCTGGCGTCCCGTTTGCGCTGGCTTTTTCGTCCCTACCGGCTGAGCATTGTACTCCTGCAAAAGCCCCAGCACGCGGTGGCATATTCGCGTGGAGCGGAGGAAAAGTGAGAGAAGAAGCAGTGTACCGGGGCGAGGATGGGGAAGCCTATCTGGCCAGCCGAAAATCGTCACTGTCAGATCATAACCAGGGCATCCGCGCCTCGTTGTTTCAGGATGTGTGCAGCGAGGATCTGGCCATCCTCGATTTCGGCTGCGGCTCGGGCGGTCTTCTCAGCCGCTTGAGGGCGAGACGGCGAATCGGCGTCGAGGTGGGCGAATCCGCAGCGGCGCTTGCTCGGGAGGCGGGAATTGAAGTCGTCCGCGAACTCTCGCAAGTCGCGTCCGGTAGCATCGACCTTTCGATCAGTTTTCATGCGATCGAACATGTGGAGCGGCCGATCGACATACTTCTCGAGATCGGGCGCATCACGAAGCCGGATGGCCGGATTCGACTGATCGTTCCGGGCGAAATCGCCACGCACCCGGCGCAGCGTTCCTGGCAGCCGAATCGCGATCGTCATTTACACACCTGGACGCCGCTCCTCTTCGGAAACCTGGCTGACCGCTGCGGCTACCGCGACATCCGGACACGGGTCGAGCCGATGCCCACGAAGTCGCGGCTCGTGAGAGCACTCTCGCTCCTCCCTCCGTTGGGCCGAGAGGCCCATTGGCGGATCGCCGAGCGACGGAATGCCCTGAACGTGATCCTGGATGCGAAGCCGCCTGCCGGCTGAACCGGTCAGTTCCGCGATTTTGCGAATGCCGGCCCGCCGAACTTCGGCAGCTTGACCGACTCTATCTGGATGGTGCCAAGCCGCAGCCGCGAGTAGCTCCAGATTCCGCCGCCGCCCGTCGCTGCAGGAGGATCCGTCGCAACGCCCGTCATGACCGCGGATCGCACGTAGACGGCGCCATCGAGCCCTGGGCCGACGTGAATGCCCCCGAAGCTCGAGCCGCGGCCGTTAACGTCCAGAACGACGCCCGACATCGTGCCGCTTGCCGGATTTTGTTTCTCGATCTGGGCAATGAAGTCGACCGGGTGGCCCGGCGCGCGAGCGCTGTGGGGAGCACCCGCGTACGGATCGACGAAGTCCACCTGCAATCGTACGTTCTCGATTCTCGCCGGTGCGCCCTTCCCCTGCAGATACATGTGGACTGCAGAGGTCGTCGCCACCCCGCGGTCGACTGCCCTCGCGGAGATCTCGATGCCGCTGGCCTCGACGCCGCGGATTGTCGCCCCTCTTCCCGCCAGCATGTAGATTCCCGTGCGGAAATATTCGCCCGCCGGATCGCTCAGCGTCACGTCTTTCAGCGTGATCGCCTCGACGAGGCCGTTGCGGTAGTCGTAGTCCAGAGCCCCCGGCTTGAAGAAGGCGATGCGGGTGCATCGGTCGCCGCGGACGTTTTCCACGGTGACGTTGCGAACGATTCCTGCCCGGCCGTTGGCCTTCGACGTGCCGATTTCCGAGCCGAAAGACACCATCGCGCCGAACCCGCGGATGATGCCGTTTCGAATCGTGATGTTCTCGGTCACCCCGTCCGGCGCCTTGATCGCGAAGGCGTCGTCCGCGCCGACGGATTTTGACATCGCCGATTCCAGCGCGAACTGCTCGAACAAATGATCGCGTCCGGCGAGGATGATCCCGTTCGATCCCTTGAGCCGAAGACCGCTGAAGCGGCATCCCGAAGCGGACTGGCGAACGTACATCTGAACCCCGCCGGCGATCGGGTCCTTCACAAGCTGCAGGTTGGTGAACGTGCAGTTCTGGCCTGCAACTTCGAGAAGATAGCGGCGGCGATCGCCGCTCGTGTCGAGGATGCCCAAATCGGCGACCTGGATGTTCCGGGCCTGCGCACCGATGGTAAGCCGGGCATCGACCAGCCAGCCGGACTGCCCCTGCAACCGCACGTTGCTGCCCGAAATTACGATGGCGCCGCATCTGAAGCGACCGGGGACGAGAACGGTGCCGCCGCCGCGACGTTCGACCGCGTTTATGGCCGCCTGGACCGCTCGCGTATTGTCGAATCCAGGTTGGGAACGAGCGCCAAATTCGGTGATCGAAATCACGGGTCCGCCCGATACAGAAGGCAGCGCAACCGCTGCGCTTGCCCACGACGCGCAAATCGCGAGGGATCCAGCCGAAGTTACGACATTGCGGCGATCGAACAGCCGCGGCGGCTGCGGCACCCTCCAAGTCATCGGCCTCGACCTTGCCTGGCGTGTCGTTCGGCTTCCTTGCGGAGCGCTCCGTAAAGATCGCTTCGCCGTTTGCTCAGTATCTCGTCCTCGAACCGGCGAGCGGTGACGCGATCCGCTGCGCTCGCCGCGGCAACCCGCGCGGGATCGGTCGCGAGCTCACGCACCAGGCGCGCGAGCTCCGCCACATTACCGGCTCGGTGAAGCCGCTCGGGCGGAATCAGTTCCGGAATTCCGCCGCGGGTCGATCCGACGCAGGCCGCGCCCCGGCTCATGGCTTCGATCATCCCGCGCGGAAGCCCCTCCGTAAGGCTCGGCTGCAAGTAGATGTCGATCTCGTCAAGCCAGCCGCATACGTCCGCCCCGGCGCTCCTCGTGCCGTCGAAATGCACGAGATCAGCTACTCCGTGCTTCCGGGCAAGGTCGCGCCATGGCTCTGAAGGCCCGGGTCCGAGGATCCGATAGTGAAGATCCAGGCCCGATGAGCGGATACGCGCCACCGCCTCGATCGCCGTCTGAAGCCCCTTATACTTGGTCCACAGTGTGCCGATCGTCCCCAGCACGGGCGGCTCTCCGCTTTCCAGCTTCGTGAGGCGACGCGCCCGGCGACCGGCTCCGGCCTTGTCCATCCGGCGGATCGCGACGTTCGACGCGCTGATTGATCGGCCTTGCGAGGGATAGCGCCCCTGAAGCCATGAGTCGGTGACGTAAAGCGCGAACGGCGCGCGCGCGATCGCTGCCCGGGCCCGGCCGTAGGCCAGGGCGGCGTAGAGCCGTGCTGCCGGAGCGCCGTGCGTGCGATAACTGTCCCATGCACAGCCGGCGACCTCCACCGCATATGGTTTGCCTAGCTCGCGGGCAAGCTTGACGGCGAGAAGGCCGATCTCGCTGGGAAGCCTTGCCACGACTGCGTCAGCCGATTCTACGGCTGATAGCATGCGTTCCCTCGCCTCCGGCGCACCCATGAGCAGTTGCCGAAGCGAGCCGAGGCTTGGCAGGAAGTCGAACGTCACTCCGTCGCGGTCCGAACGCGCCAGCTGCAATCCCTCTGCCATTGGACCGCCGTCCCGACCGATGACGTGAACTTCCTCGAAGTGGCCGAGAAACCGGTCCCAGGCCGAGGCCGGAAAACTGCCGGCCGTGTAAACCTCGCCGCGTGGGCCCCGAGAGAAGCGATGGTCGTGGGCAAACAGCAATCGCATTGGTCGTCCCGGCCGCGGGCACCGGTCAGTCGGCGCCTTGGGGTCAAATAGAGAGGCCGGGCTAGGAAGGTCCAGACTGTCCCGTTATGCCGCTGTCATGACCGCGCCGTGGCCGTGCTTTACCGAGGAAGAGCAGGAAGCTGCCGCGCGAGTCATAGGATCGAACCGCGTGAATTACTGGACCGGGGATGAGGCCCGCAAATTCGAGCGCGAGTTCGCCCAGTGGGTCGGTTCGGCGAAAGCGGTTGCCGTTGCCAACGGGACCCTCGCGCTGGAGGTCGCCCTAAAGGCTCTGGGAATCGGCCCGGGCGACGAAGTCATCGTCACCCCCCGAACCTTCCTTGCGTCGGTCTCTTGCGTGGTCAACCAGGGCGCGACGCCGGTCTTCGCCGATGTGGACCGCGACAGCGGCAACATCACGCCCGCCACTGTGCAGGCTGTCCTGACAAAGCGCACTCGGGCGGTGATCCCCGTTCATCTCGGCGGCTGGCCATGCGACATGCCGGGGTTTCGCGCACTTGCCGACGACGCCGGCTTCGCGATTATCGAAGATTGTGCGCAGGCGCACGGCGCCACCATCGACGGCCGCAACGTCGGCAGCTTCGGTGACATCGGAGCCTGGTCGTTTTGCCAGGACAAGATCATCACCACCGGCGGCGAAGGGGGCATGGTGAATACCGACGACCCCGAACTCTGGTCGCGGATGTGGTCGTTCAAGGACCATGGCAAGAGCTTCGAGGCGATGGAGTCGAAGGATCACGCTCCCGGTTTCCGCTGGGTGCACGAAAGCTTCGGGTCCAATTACCGAATGCTGGAAGTCCAGGCGGCAATCGGCCGGATCCAGCTTCGCCGCCTGGCCGATTGGCATGCCCGGCGAACCGCCAACGCCGAGCAGCTGACGGCGGCCCTGCTGCAATTCCCCGGTGCCATTCGGGTGCCGCTGCCTCCGGCCGGCTTCGAGCACGCATATTATCGTCTTTACGCGTACGTGAAGCCGGACGGGCTTGCCCCCAGCTGGGACCGCGACCGCATCGTTTCTGCGCTGAATCAACGCGGGCTGCCCGCATTCCAGGGCTCCTGCTCGGAGGTCTATCTCGAAAAGGCCTTTGACGGGGCCGGGCTTCGGCCGCTGCAGCGCCTTCCCGCGGCGATGGAGCTCGGCGAGACGAGTATCGCGCTGCTTACGCACCCCACCCTGACGCCCGCGGATATTGCGGCCGCGACCAGAGCGATCGAAAGCGTGTTTGCGGAAGCCGCGGCCTAGCGCTCAAGCGGCCGTGCAGGCACGCCGACCACCGTCGTGCCGGGCTCGACGTCCTTCGTGACTACCGCACCCATGCCGACGATCGCCCCTTCCCCGATCCGCAGCGGCGATCCGCGACGACCCTGCCGAAGAACGGCGCCGGCCCCTATGTAGGCGTGGTCGCCGATCTCCACATTTCCGTTGCAGCCTGCCCGCGGGGCGAATGTGACGAAATCGCCGATCACGCAGTCATGCTCCACATAGGAATAGAGATTGGCGTGAAAATGCCGTCCGATCCGGATGTTGCTCGTCAATGTGACGAACGGCGAAATGAGTGCCCCCTCGCCTATTTCGACGTCGTCCATTCGCACCGCGTCGGCCGCCCACACGCTGAAGAATGACACGCCGGCCTCGCTGCAGCGCCGGGCGAGGTCCATTCGCCGCCGCGAATCGGCGACTGCAAGCGCGACGCGCCGCTCGCTCGCGTCAGCGCCAACGAATTCATCGAAGGCGAGGACCGCGTGGCCATTGACCGACGTCCCGGCGCAGCCGTCGTCCACGAAAACGAGATCGCAATCGGTCTCCGCGCTCAGCTGGTCTCGTGCGAGTGGCAAAATGCCGCGGCCACACCCGCCGGCGCCGTAAATTCCGAAAAGCCTCACGAAGGAGCGGTTTGAGAACGGCGCTGGCGGATTGCAAGCTGCGCTCGCGCGACATCGGAAACGACGTCGCGTCGCGGCGCGAACATGGCGACGATGAAGTAACAGACGACGACGAGAACGCTACGCTGTTCGAGTTGAACGACGCGGTCGCTGGAAAAATGGAAGGCCGTCAGGAACAGCATGTACAGCACAGTTGCGAACGGGTTTGGATACCAGCGCGAGTATATCTGATAGGCCAAATGCAAAAGTGCGCCATAGAGAATTGAAAGCAGCACGACCCCGGGCATGCCGAAATTCCAGTACATCTCTATTTCAGGCCGCACGGGGATCGACGTTCCGGAAAGCGAGGCGCCGTAGAAAAGCCGCGCGAACATCTGCCCGACCCCGCGCGGCTTGTCGGGCCAAAGCGGCCGCGGAATGACCGATGTGAACGCCGCCGCATAGGATATTCCGAGCAAGTGTCCGCCAGAGACTTCCAAGCCGCGCTCGACCACGGCTTCGTCTGCGGAAGCGGCGTTTCGTGCCGCCGCTTCCAGCTTTGAACGCTCGAGCGCCCCTGCCCAGGTTGATTCCTGGATCGTTTCAGCCGCTGTCGATCCCGACCAGCTCGCTGTTCGGATGGCGCCAAGGAAACCAACGGCGAGGAACATGAACGGCAGGAGGATAAGAGCGGTCTTCCAGGGGATCTTTCGGCTCCGCAAGCCCCAGATGATTCCCACCATGAGCGGGATCTCGAGCGCGCCCCCGCGCGAGCCATTGCTGATAAACAGCGCCCCACAAACCGCTACGAGCACGGCAATGAACAGCGGCTTCCTGATCTCGTCGGGGCTCGCGGCGGCCCAAATGTAGATGGCGACGGTCCCCATCTGCACCAACATCAGAGCCGGACCGTATCCGGAAAGCTCCTTGAATCGCCCCCCGCCGAGGGACGTGAGATGTTCGTTCAGTCCACCACGGGCGCGGAGGAATATGATCAGCACCAGAATGCTCACCCCGATGAGCGCAAGCATGATCGTTCGCACCGAGGCGACGCTCGGCATGTGAACGTTAGCGCGCCTGACGGCCTGCTTTCCGCGAAGGAGAAAGAAGCCCGCGTAGGTGCAGGCCAAAGAGACGATCTTGATGAGGTTGGTCTTCGCGATCGCCGCCCAGATCGTTGAGGGCGAGCGCGACGGAAGAGCGAAGAAGTGCGGCGGATCGACCGGTGAACCCGACAGCACGCCGGCCCACCCGCCCCAGGTGTCGACGACGTTCGGAACGTGTGTGAGCAGCGGCCACAGGAGCACGGCGATCAGCAACGGATGAAGGATGCCTAGCGGATGGCGGCCCACGATGATGATCGGCAGCAGCAGGAGGATGTCATGCGTCAGGCCGCTCGCCATTGCCGCCGCGAACTCGGACCCGCTTCCGCCTTCGACTCCGAATGCAATCGCCTGCACGATCGTGGGAAGGGTTCCGATGAGAATGACGTAGAGAGCCAGAACTAGCTGGAACGAGCCGGGTATTCGCTGCTGCGCGGCGAGCTCTATCGGTCTGTCCGGCTCGAGCTGAAGCTTGCGGCGGCCTCTCTCGGCATTCGGTAACGCAGTAAGGGTCAAGACTGGAATGCCTGCTTGGTTCCGGCTGAGCCGCCTGCCCGACGAACGCCCGTAGACGCAACAGCTTTCGCCTTCGTCGAAGCCCGCTTCGACGAGGCCGGCGCCGCTGCCCGCGCCGACTGGCGCGAAACCAGCGTGTCCATCAATGCAAGCGCAGCCGCCGGGTCGCGGCGGTCCATGCAAACGAGCAGCTCGGCGAACCGTGATTCGAAAACTGGCGGCAGCGTGCTCGACTCGCTGGCTTTCACGATCCGCGGGTGGAAGGTCGCCAGCCCGCGATTGTCGATCAGCAGTTCCTCGTGGATCTTCTCTCCAGGACGCAGGCCGATCTCGACGATCTCGATGTCGCCATCCGCGTCACTCGTGGCATGCGACAGCCCGCTTAGTTGAATCATCATCTTGGCGAGATCTTCGATGCGGACCGGTTCGCCCATATCGAGCAGGAAGATCTCGCCGCCCTTGGCCATGGCGCCGGCCTGGATCACGAGCTGCGCGGCTTCCGAAACGGTCATGAAATAGCGAGTGGCCTCGCGATGGGTGATGGTGACGGGTCCGCCGGCGGCGATCTGGCGGCGGAACAGCGGGACGACGGAGCCGCTCGAGCCCAGGACGTTGCCGAACCTGACGGCGCTGTAAGCCGTGCCGCTGGGTACCGCCGCGCGTGCCTGGACGATCAGCTCGCAAACGCGTTTCGAGGCCCCCATGACGCTGGTCGGTCGGACGGCCTTGTCTGTGCTGACGAGCGTCAAATTCTTTACGCCGTACTTTTCGCCGAGAATGCAGCAATTGTACGTGCCCAGCACATTGTTGCGGATTCCGGCAAACGGGTCCGCCTCGACGAGGGGCACGTGCTTGTAGGCCGCGGCGTGGAAGACCGTCTCGGGGCGGCATTCGCGATACACCCGGTCCATGTCCGCTTCGTCCGCGACATCGACGAGCCGCGCATCGATTTCCACGTCCATTTCGTGCTGCTGCAGCGTCTCGCGAAGCTCGCCTTCGATCGTGTACAGCGCCAGCTCCGATCGTTCCGCGAGCGTTACCTGCGCCGGCTGTTGCATGACGATCTGCCGGCAGAGCTCGCTTCCGATCGAGCCGCCCGCGCCGGTCACCATGACGCGCCTGCCCTTGATGTTCGCGGACATCAGGCGCGGGTCGGGAGCCACCTGGTCGCGTCCGAGAAGTTCCTCGATCTGGATCTCGCGAAGATCGCCGATCGAGACGCGCCCCGAAGCTATCTCGGCAATGTTCGGAATGGAGCGGACTGCAAGGCCGGGCGACAGCCCCTGCACCTTCTCGACGATCTGGCGGCGCCGGGCTCGCGAGGCGGTCGGAATCGCCAGCAGCACCTCATCGACGGCCTGCGTGGCCAGCACCTCTGCGAGTTCCGTCGAATGCCAAATCCTATGGCCGTCGAGCCGACGCCCGCGAAGGACCTCGCTGTCATCGATGAAGCCGACGACGTGGAACTCGGGGTCGTCGTTGATGGAAAGGCTCAATTCGCGGCCGGCCACGCCCGCGCCGTACACCAGGACGTTGCGCTTTCCGCGGCGGTGCTGGGAATAAAGCGTATCGCGAAGCAAGGACGACAGGACGATCCGACTGGTTGCAAGCATCAGGAACAGGATCAGCGGAACGAGGACCGCGAGCGTCCGCGGCCCTTCGAAGGAGCGCATCACGATCAGCGGCACCGTCAAGATCGCGGAGAGAATGACGCAGCTCGTCACCAGGTCCTTGATGGCGTGCCGGCCGGCGAAGCGAAGGACGGACCGGTAAACACCCTGCGTCGGCGCCACCAGCAACCAGGCCACGCAGGTCAGGACGGTGAGGTTGACGACGAACGGCTTGAACACCCGCCACTCGCCGGTCCGCAACGAATAAGCGAGCAGCACAGCGAAGACGCACAAGCCGAGGTCGAGCGCGACCACCATCGCGGTCCTCGTGCGCGGCGAAAAGCGGGAAAGAATCAGAAGGTAGCGCTTGAGCGACGTGACCGGCGCCGGCCGCCGCATTGCCGCGCTAGGGTGCTCGATCCTGATTCTCTCGGAACGCCAGAACCCCACCAACCACTCCCAGGACCCCGTTAGCCGCTGTGGCCAAGGCGCCGGGCATAGCCGATCATCCTCCGTTTCGGTAGGAAATTCCGCCGTTTCTTACGGAGATGTCACGGCAAGCGTGCCAATCCTTAAGTCTTGGCCGCTTTTGGGGAAATTGCTACTCGCTGGGCAGCAAACAGGAAGGCGCCCGACGATGATCTGGGAAACGAACTATTCGGCGGCCGAGCCTTCGCGCGCTTTCGGCTGTCTGGTCGACGCCTGGAAGCACGAGGACAACAAGGTCTTCGTCCTGCGGACCGATGATGAAATTCCCGACATGCAGGCGTTTTTGTCCGAGAATTTCAAATATCTGGGCAAGCCGGTGCCACTCGCCGAGGACGTCACGGCCGGCGATCGTGATCACCAGCGGACCGGAGAATTGTGGTTTGAGGTCCGGTACGACCCTCGCCATCCGAATGCCTATCGTCATTCGAACAATGCGCAGCCGCTGCATACCGACGGATCGTACATTGCCGACTTCCCGAACGCGACGCTGCTCAGTTGTGTCGCCAACGCCGGCGAGGGCGGGGAAACGACATTCATCGAGGCGGCTGACGTAGTGGCCGCCCTGGAAGCTGAAGATCCCGTGTTGCTCGGTGAATTGCTGACTACCGACATGCCCCATGCGCGATCCGGGGACAGCAGGACCGAACGCATCATCGAGAAGCGGAGCGACAAATATTTCGTCAATTGGAACTATTATTGCGTCGCCCCGGCGACCGATCGACAGCGCGCTCTTGCCGACCGGTTTTTTGCTTTCCTGGCCAACTCGCCGATGATCCGGGAACGCACCAGGGGCGTGCTGCTGACTCCCGGTGACGCAGTCACCTGGAAGGATCGCGAGGTCCTGCACGGTCGCAATGCCTTCGTCGCCAACAGGGAATCCGAGCGGTTCATCTGGAAATGCGCGATCGACATCGGCAATTTCGATGGCTGACAGGCAACCGATCGACCCAGGCAAAATCATCTTTGGAACAATGCGGCTTCTCGAGGCGGGGCGGACGGCGGAGCAGACCGCCGATCATCTGCTTTCCCTGCACGAGCTTGGCATCACGGCGCTTCACAGTTCTGACGAATACGAAAGCTTCCCGCTTTTCCTGGAAGCCTTGAGGCTCCACCGGGGCCGCAATCCTGGTCGGGCCTTTCGCCATATGGTCAAGCTTGCCGAGCCCAGCTTCAACGACGACGACCGATTTTCGGGGCACCGCTTGGCTAGCCGCGTCGAGTCCTATCGCCGTGCTCTCGGCGTCGACAGCGTCGACGACGTTCAGTGGATGTGGCGGCGCAACCTCGATCACGACGAAGAGCGGCAGCAGAACTTCGCCGCATGCGCGGAGACCATCGGTGAAGCCGTCGATGCGCAGAAGACGTCGGGGAGGATCGAGCGGCTGCTCTGCTTTCCCTATACCCCCGCATTCGCTTCAAGCGTTCTGCAGCATCGATGGCTCGATGGACTCGCCGTTTATCGCAACCGCGAAGAGCGCGAGTACGACGATGCGCTCTTGCAGGCCGCCGCGGCGGGCAAGATGGCGATCGTCATCCGGCCGTTCCTCGGAGGAAAGCTGGTCCACGACCGCGATCCGGCAACGCTGTTGAGTGACGCCCTCGATGCCCCCGGTGTCGAAGCCGCGATTTTGTCGACGAATTCCGTGGCTCACATGCGCGCGCTCGTTTCCTGACGCTTATGCCTCGGATCGTCGAGCTTCTGCTGGTTTTGCTGTTTTCGCCTCTGCTGTTGGCACTGGGCATGGTGGTGGCGCTTCTCGTTCGCTTGAAACTGGGATCGCCCGTCCTCTACCGGCAGGAACGCGGGGGACTTCACGGCAGCCGCTTCGAGATCGTCAAGTTCCGATCGATGACGGACGAGCGCGACGCCCATGGACGGCTGCTTCCGGACGCTGCGCGGCTGACGCATTTCGGCAAATTCCTTCGCTCAGCCAGTCTCGATGAGCTTCCATGTTTCTGGAATGTCATAAAGGGTGAGATGGCCCTGGTTGGGCCGAGGCCGTTCATGGCCGAATATCTGGACCTCTACAGCCCCGAGCAGATGCGGCGGCACGACGTGCGGCCAGGGATCACCGGCTGGGCTCAGATCAATGGTCGCAACGCCTTATCCTGGGAAGAGAAGTTCGCGCTCGACGTCTGGTATGTCGAGCACCGGTCGTTCTGGCTCGACCTGCGAATATTGTTTCTGACCTTGCGCAAGGTTTTCGCACGCCATGGCGTGAGCGCCGAAAGCGACGCCACGATGCCGAGATTCACCGGTTCTCCTCGACCCGACGAGCGCGTCAAAGGTGGCGGTCAGTAGATACGTCCGAGGCGCGACGGACAGGCTTTCGCTGTCAATTTCGTAGCGGCTCCGAGCGGATGCCGCGGGAGGCGTCCAGCTTGGCTGCCCGTCTCAATTGGTGCACAACCTCGCCAAAATGAAGGAAAACACATTCGACGAGCTTTCGAGCTCCCCGGGGCCCGCGCGCACTCCGACAAGCGCGGGTAGCGGGCCAAAGTCGACCGGTTCGGAGGCTCCGTCCGGATCATGGTCGATTCCGCGGCGCTTCGTGGTCCTCGACGCCTGGCGCGGGATCGCTGCCCTTTGGGTCGCCGCCTATCACTTCCGGGTTATGGGGCATATCACCGAAACCCGGCTGATCCGCTCCGGCCCCATCGCCGTCGACTTCTTCTTCGTGCTTAGCGGCTTCGTCATCTGGCACGGCTTCGGCGGCAAATTGCGCGATCGCACGTCGCGCGTGCAATTTCTCATCCGCCGGTTCGGCCGCCTTTATCCGTTGCACCTCGTGACGCTCGGCCTCGTCATCGCAATGGAGCTCGCCCGCTACATGGTGGCCCTTGGACACGGCTTTGCCGGAACGGCGCCGTTCACGGGCGACCGCGACTGGCGACTGATTCCGGCCAACCTTTTCCTGGTCCACGGCCTGGGAATTATTCCCCGGTTTTCTTGGAACGTTCCTAGCTGGAGCATTAGCGTCGAGTTCGCCTTGTGCTTCCTGCTGGTGGGCATTTCGCTGCTTCGCCGGCCACTCGCGGCAGCCGCCCTGCTCGCGGTGAGCGGAATGGCGGCGCTGCTGCTCATTCCGATACTGGCGTCGGACCTCAACGAGACATCCACGGCTCTGGCCCGCGGCGTATCCGGCTTCTTCCTCGGCATCCTGATTCGAGAATCCTATGAGCACATCCGCGGGTGGACGCCGAATGTCTGGTTCGAGATCAGCGCCGTCTTCGCGATCTTCGGCTCAATCTACCTCGGTTATCCCGGAGTGATTCTGGCCTTCGGATATGCGGTCTGGATATTCGGCTTCGAAACCGGGGGCCTGTCGCGCGCGCTGAAGCATCCGGCACTCGTTCGACAAGGCGACCTTTCCTATTCCATCTACCTCACTCACTATCCGCTCGTTCTGATCACCTTCGCCGTTGCCGGCGTGCTCGGGTTGGTGCCCAAGACCGGCAAGCTGATCATCACCGGTGTCCCGCCCCTGGCCGCGGACGGGCTGCTGCTGCTGTTCCTGGCGCTGGTTTTGGTCGTGTCGCGGATCACGTATCGCTGGATCGAAACGCCGGCGCGCCTCTATTTCAACAAACGTGCGTCGTCATATGCGGATCCCCGTGCCACCCGCGCCTTGGGGGCCGCTTCAATAGGACAAACGGGGACAACAGATCCACGCACCAGCGCGCCGCTCCCCAGCAGCATGCCTGCCAGTAGCGAATGAACCCTGAGCATCTACCGCGCCAATCTGCCGAAAGGGTGACAAAGCGGCCACGGCCGGACAGCATTCAACCAGCGATGCGCGCAACAAGGTAAAGGTTTTCGTCGCCGGAAATTCGCCCGATCAGGTCGCGCAGACGTCGCGCCGCGCGCCGCTTGAGCGATCCGCCCGCGGCCGGCGAGCGTGCACTGCCGCGATCGATCCACTCGCACGCGAACTTCTGACTCGCCAACATTGCGCGGAGTGATTGGCGACTGAAATATTGGTTGTGACTGGGGGCGCCGAGCAAAACCCCCGCTGCCCTCGGCCAGCGGTTTGCCAGCTGGACCGAGAAGTCGCCAAACGCCGGGGTCTTGATGAACAACAGACCCCCTGGCGCCAGAAGCTTCCGAGCGCGGGCGATGAAAGATGCAGGGTCGCGCAGGTGGGCGAGCAAATCCCACATGACGATTACGTCGAAGTCCTGCGGGAAGTCGTGCGTGACCAAGTCACCGCAGGTCGAGCTCAGGTTCCTTGATCGGCGGATTTGAGCGCTCGCGGCGGAGATATCGATGCCGTCAACCTCATAGCCGAAGCTCTGCGCGACGGACATGAGATCCCCGGCGCCGCATCCCACGTCGAGCAGGCGCGCGGGCGGAGGCGCTCGCTTGACGATTTCCTGGCGGAGGAAACCCTCGACCGCGGCCATATACGCCGGGTCGCGGCGATAGCCCGAATAGCCGGGACCGAAGGTCGAGGCTTCCACTGCCGCGTGAGCGCTGGCGGACCTCTTCAGCCATCGGTGACCGCAACGCCGGCAGAAGCGGATGAGCTTGCTGTCCCCGGGATGCGGACCGCCGCACGCCGGGCAGCCGCTCACCGGGTCCCCTTCAGCCACAGGTCAGCTTGTCGAGTCGTCCAGCAGCAGGACGAGGTCGTCGCGCTCCTTGCGGGCGCCGTAACGATCCTTGCCGTACTTCCCGTATCCGTAGCCATAGCCGTACCCGTAGCCATAGCCGTACCCGTAGCCATAGCCGTAGCTATAGCCGCTGGTCTTGGCCGAGCTCTTGGTGAGCGTCACGCCGAGGATGTTCGCACCGGCCGCGGTCAGCCGGTGGATGGCCTCCACCGCAGTCGACGTGCGCGTGCGGGCGCACTCGATCACTAGCATGACGTCGCCCACCGTCGACGCGATCAACGGTGCGTCGGCGAGGCCGAGCAACGGAGGCGAGTCGACGATGACAAGGTCGAACTGCCTGCGCCCTTCCGAAATGACCGACGCGAAGCGCGGGCTGGACAGGAGCGCGGCCGGGTTGGGCGGCTCGGGACCGCACTGCAGCAGCCACAGGTTCTCGTATTTCGTGGGCGTCACATTGTCTTCGAGCAACTCGTCGGTCGTCAGGAGAGTCGTGAGGCCTTTGGTATCGGAATTGCCACGGAAGCTCGGTTTGCGAAGGTCGGCGTCCACGAGAAGGACCCGCTTGCCGAGCTTTGCGAAGTGATGCGCAAGCGCCAGGGTGGACGACGACTTTCCTTCGCCCGCCTTGGGACTCGTGACGAGAAGGGTGTGCGGAAGCCCTTCTTCGGTCGTGAAGCCGAGCGAAGTGCTGAGCGTGGCGTAGGATTCCGCTGCCGGTGACGACGGATCGTCGAGTTCGTCGAGAAGCGCCATGCGCTTAGACGAGCCCGACCGTCGCGGGATGACCCCGAGGCATGGGAGTCGCAGCTTGTTGCGCACGTCCGATGGCGTCCGGATGGTATCGTTCAGGATGTCCAGCCCGATCGCGGCGAGGACTCCGGCGAGCAGGCCCAGGCTGATCCCGACCAGGACGTTGAGGATGACGTTCGGCTTGAACGGCGCACTAGGCACGTGCGCGCGGTCGACGATCGAAACCGGCGACTCCCCGATCCCGCCGGCCACGCCGATCTCCTTGTAGCGCTGAAGCAGCGCCTCGTAGAGTGACCGGTTCGTGTCGACGTCACGCTGGAGAATGGCATATTGGATGCTCCTCCCGCGAAGGTTGAGCACATCCGACTTGAGCGCGGAGACGCGCGCCCTGAGCGCACTTTCGGCGGACAGCGCCGCGCGATAGGCCGCGAGTGCGTTGTTGACCCGGCCGCCCCCGGCGGTCGCCGTCTCGGCGGCAATCTGCCGGTCCAGCTCTTTGATCTGGGACTGAAGGCTGACCATATCGGGATGATCGGGCTTCATGAATGCGCGCTTCTGCTGATATTGGGCCTCGAGCTGCGCGCGCGCCTGCCTGAGCGGCTGGCTCGCGGCGACGACCTCCGAGGTCGCGCCGACGGCGCGCGCCTGGCGATACGCACCTTCCGCCGCGACTCTCTGCGCCGTCGCATCGGCAAGCGCGGCGTTCAGTGCCACGAGCGACTGGCCCTGCGGGGACGAGGCGTCCACGCCATTTTCCGAAGATCCCGTCCTGATGATCCCCTGCGCCTGCGCATAGCGGACTAGGTCGCGCTCCGACTTCTCCAGGGACCGGCGCGTGCTGGCGATCTGCCGCTCGAGGAAGTTACGCGCGTAGGCAGAGGCCTCGTACCGCCGCTGGAGGCTCACGTTGATGAACGCTTCCGCATAGGCGTTCGCGATATTTGCCGCGAGCTCCGGCGATTGCCAGACGATGTTGAAGCTGATCAGCTGGCTGTCGTTCTGCGGAGCAACCTCGAGGCTGCCGACGATCTTGTCCGCAGCCTGCTTAACGCGGCGGGCCGGGTCCGCGCGCTGGTCCGCAAAGTCCGGATTGTTCGCAAGGCCGAGGTCCTGGGCAACCCGCTCGGCAAGGCCGCGGCTCTGGAGCAAGCCCAGCTGCGTGGCGACGAACTGCCAGGCATCGACATTCGGGCCCGTCGTCTGCGGCTTTTCGTCGATCACTTCGACTCTGGGCGGGTTGGCCTCGAGGGTCACCTTCGCGCGGTACATGGGTGTCGTCATCAGCGTGACGGCAATGCCGGCCAACAGTCCGGCGGCTCCAGCTGCGAGGATTACCGCACGCCATTCGCGCAGGATCCGGAGGATCCGCGACAGGTCCATTCCGGAATGCAGGTCCTGGCCCGACTGCGACGCCAGCGGATGCAGCGGCGGAAGGACGTCCCAGCTATCGTTGGGCGATACGACGAGACCGCGATTCAAGATTGCACCGGGGCAATATCGCCCAAGTTCCCGCCTCGGAAACCGGAGCCATCAGTTAGAAATACTGACCAAGCATTCACGCGCATCTCCGGCCCAAGGCTATCTCGTTCTGTTGCTTCTCTACTTTTGGTCCGTTCCCGATGCAACGGACAGCGCAGCCTGAATCGCAGCGGCTCGTTCACGGTCGGCGGCAAGCCCGTCCGCCCATCCCGGCCACTCCTAGCCCAGCTTCACGTGGCGCTTGCGCCCCGATTGCACGACAGCCGCGCCGGCTGAATGACGCAGATCGATAGCCATGAGGGCCAGGCAGGCGGCGAACACCGCCGAGATGGCGCCCGTCCGCAGTGGAAAGTCCACCGCGCTGTGAGCCAGGATTGCCGCGGCGGCTATGGTAGCCGCACGGCCGAACGGCGTCCCGTAGGCGGAGGTCCATATCTTCCACCCTGCGAGCGCCCACCAGCCCATGAAGAGCACCATCAGGGCGATGCCCAATGCGCCAAGCTCCAACGCGATCTCGAGATACTCATTGTGCGCGTGATTGACGTAGGACGGGGTTATGTCGTCGGGGTTTTCATAGCGGTCATAGACCCGCTCGAAAGTTCCGAGCCCGGTGCCCCACGGGAAATTGGCAGCGACCGCGCGTGTGGTCGTTGCCCAGACCTGCTGCCGATACGCCGGTGAGGCGGGTGATGGCGACACCTCGCTGGCGCTCATCGACACCGTGGCGATTGCAGCCACCCCGACTACGAGCGCGATGGCCGACGCCCCGAGCGCAGCGGCGCGCCAGCGGACCGCGGCGGGGAATATCGCAGCGCTCGCGATCAGCACCGGAACGGACAAGCCGAGTGCGGCGCGCGAACCGTTGAGCGCGATTCCAACGGCAATCACGACGAACACGGCCGCGCCCACCGCGATTCGCGCCAGGCCCGAAAACCCACGGGCGGATTTCGCCGACGCCACCAGCGCCGCCGCCATGGGCATCCCGACCAGCAACAATGTGCCCATGTGATTGCCATTGGCGAAGA
Organism: Pseudomonadota bacterium; assembly: GCA_023416515.1. GTDB lineage: Bacteria > Pseudomonadota > Alphaproteobacteria > Sphingomonadales > Sphingomonadaceae > Allosphingosinicella. Next base: position 39,954 of record JAEZHP010000023.1, read on the forward strand.
AACCGATCGCTCCAAGGCTATGGATTTCGTAAAAATACGCCGAGGAATTCGGGCCGCCCGCGACCTGGATGGCGCCTACGAAGATTGCGGCAATCATTCCGCCGACTATCGCGGCCGCCACATAGCCTGGTGAAATCGCCAGGCGATCGACGACGATGAACGCGGCAATGGCCGGGATCGCCGCGAACAGCGTGAGAACCGACCGGCCCGGCATTTCGGAAATCGAGAACGCGCGCGTCTCGTAGCCGAGCAGATGTAGGCCCTGCTCGATTGCGTCACGCCCCGGTAGCCTGGTCCAAACGCTTGCTGGAAGCGGGACCAGCTGAAGCAGGACGACCGCCAGCGCGCCGAGGATCAGGGCGTAGAGGGCGGAATTGCTCGAGTGCCTGTTTGCCGCGACTGCCGCCCAGGCGATCACGGCGATGCCGACCAGCTGCAGCCCCAGATTGGGCCACGGATTCTGCGCGCTTCCGCCAAGGACGATGCAGGAGAGCAGGTAAAGAAAGACGAGAATGGCCGGCAAGCGCTGCTTCACGCGCCTATCCTCTCGATCGTCGCGGGTCCGATTCTCGCATCGGTGTCATCCGGGGATTCCTGGGCTCGTGCGTTCAGCAAGAGCCGCTGGGCCGGGCAGCCCGAGGCGGGCACGCGGAACGACGCGGCACTCCCGCTCGATGCCCCGAGATTCAAGTTGAAGAGGAGGTCTTTGGCATCCACGCAGCCGAGGCTCCATGACAGGGCGCCCGGGACCACATGCCCCGATATTGGTGATTGAAAACGGTAGTTTCCGGGCGGAAGAAGCAGCAGCTGCGTCGCCAGGACAGTGTCCTGTCGCCCGTAATAAAGCACCCGAAGCCGATCCGGGCCGGGCTCGGCTATTCCCGCGGGCGATGAGCTGAAGTCCCAATTGAACGGCGCCGGCGCCGACAGCTTTTGGAAATCGCCGTTGAACAACAGCGGGCGCGCCGGGCCGGGCACGAGCGCGAAGCGCCGCCACAAGCGATACGCTCCCTCATAGTCGCGCTCGCGAACAAAGCCGAGCAGCAGGCGGGTCTGCCAGGTGCGTGTGTCATTGTCCGTCTTGGCGGCGGTAGGCCCGGCCAGGTCCAGGACGATCTCGGCGTTGCGAGGATCGTCGGCGAGCGCCGTCAGAAGCGGGCTTTTGAGCTGCGGTTCGCGAGCGAGGATATCGGCGAGTTCCTGGCGAGCGCCGGGTGCGTGCGCATAGGCCGACAAGGCGGGCACGAGCTGGACGGATGCCGCGGGAACCAGGCGGGACAGGATGGCCATTTCGCGAAGGCCCGCGGCCGCCTTGTTGTCGCGAAGCAGAACGTCGGCCAGCAGGTACCGGGCCGCCGGCGATCGTGGCGCACGCGTGCGCGCCTGCTTCAGAAGCTCCTCCGCTCGTCTATAATCGCCTTCGCGCGCCGCGATTGCGCCCGCGACGAGGAACGGCTCGGGATGCATGGGAGAGATCGCGGCGAGCCTTTCCAGCAGGGTAAGGGTCTCGGCGCCCGGCGCACGTCCTTTGGCCGCCGCTGTCCCGACCTGCGCCATCGCGCTCGCTGCAAGGCTGGTCGGAGCCCCCGGCGCGAGGCGCGATGCGAGCTCCGGGTCGCGATCGACGACTGCCGAGGCGATCCCGAGGCGCGCAACCTCGGCAGCAAGCAGGAGCGCAACGATGAGGACGACGACGGCTGCTGCAGCCGACTGGCGCGATTGGCTCAGGCGTCCCTCCGATCTCGAACCCCAAACCTTGCCTTCATCGACCTTGGTCCGACCCCCTGCTCATGTTCGTCGGCGAAACCCGACAATCGCGCGTGCATGTTGCTCGGCTTTTCCGGAAAATCAAAGCCGGTCCCACTCGGGACGTCACGTATCGACTGGAACCGCGGCGCTGGGCGCAACGGCTTTGCCCGCGGCCTGGGCCATCCAGCTTTCGAAACAGGCTTTCGCCCGCGCTGTATATTGCTTCTTCCGATCGAGCTTTTTCGGACGTCCCGCCAGCGGCGGCATCAGCCCGAAATTGACGTTCATCGGCTGGAAGGTCTCCGCGTCGGCACCGCCGGTAAAGTGGCCGAGGAGCGCTCCGAGAGCGGTTTCGGCGGGCGGCGGCGCAAGATCGTTCCCGCGCAGGTCCGCGGCGGCGAACCGGGCCGCGATCAGGCCGATGGCGGCGCTTTCGACATAGCCTTCGCAGCCGGTGATCTGGCCGGCGAAGCGGATATTGGGCTTCGACTTCAGCCGCAGGCGCTCGTCCAGCAGGCGCGGGGAATTGATGAAGCTGTTGCGATGGATGCCGCCGAGCCGCGCAAACTCGGCATTCTCGAGTCCAGGAATCATGCGGAAGATGCGCACCTGTTCGCCATGCTTCAGCTTGGTCTGGAAACCGACCATGTTCCACAACGTCCCGAGCGCATTGTCCTGGCGCAACTGAACGACCGCATACGGCCAGCGACCAGTGCGGGGATTGTCGAGGCCGACCGGCTTCATCGGGCCGTGCCGAAGCGTCTCCACTCCGCGCTCCGCCATGACCTCGATCGGCATGCACCCCTCGAAATACGGCGTGTCCCGCTCCCACGCCTTGAAGTCGGATTTTTCTCCATCGATCAACGCCTGGACGAACGCCTCGTACTGCGGCTTGTCGAGCGGGCAGTTGATGTAATCCTTGCCGCCGTCCTCGCTGGAACCTCGATCCCACCGGGCCGCCATCCACGCCACGTCCATGTCGACGCTGTCCCTGTGGACGATCGGCGCGATGGCATCGAAAAAGGCAAGCGCGTCCTCGCCCGTTTCGGCAGCGATCGCCGACGCGAGCGCCGAGCCCGTCAGCGGCCCGGTAGCGATAATCGCCGGGCACTCAGGCAGCGCGTCGACGCGTTCGCGCACTACGTTGATATTGGCGTGGCTCTCGATCGCGCTCGTGACCTCGCCAGCGAACGCTTCGCGGTCGACGGCGAGCGCCGATCCTGCGGGGACACGATGCTTGTCGGCGGCGCGCATGATCAACGAATCGAGGGCGCGCATCTCCTGATGAAGCAGGCCGACGGCATTATGCTCGGCATCGTCGGAGCGGAAACTGTTGGAGCAGACCATTTCCGCCAGCCGATCGGTTTCGTGCGCCGGGGTGCCATCGCCGCCGCCCCGCATTTCTGAAAGACGGACCATGAAGCCGGCGTTGGCGAGTTGCCAGGCCGCTTCACTGCCGGCCAATCCTCCGCCGATGATGGCAATGTCGAAGCTCATCGTCCTTCTATAGCGTCCAGCGATCGACTTTCGGATCGAGCGCGATCGAGCGCCACATGCCCTTGAGGTCCGCCAGCGTCCCATCCTCCGCTAGGAGTCCCTGCAGTTGCTCGGCCGTCATCGCGCGATAGGATTCGTGCGGCACCGCGCCGATCACCAGGTCGTAGGTCCTGCCGTCGAGGTCGGCGAGTTCGAGGCCATATTCGTGCCTGACCTCCGCGGGATCCGCCAGCGGGTCCGCAACTTCCACGGCATGCCCGAGCCAGGTGAGGCGGCGAATCACGTCCATGGTACGGCTGTTGCGCAAGTCAGGAACGTTTTCCTTGAACGTCACGCCGAGCACCAGCACGCTGCCTGCTTTCGATGCGCGCCGCTCGTGCAGCGTGTCCGCCACCCATCTTCCCATTCCGTCGTTGATCCCTCGTCCCGCCAGGATGACCTGCGGGTCGTGGCCGAACTGCTCGGCGAGATGGCTCACATAATAAGGATCGACGCCGATACAGTGACCGCCAACCAAGCCGGGCTCGAAGGCAAGGAAATTCCACTTTGTCCGCGCCGCCGCGAGCACGTCCCAGACCGATAGGCCGACGTGGGAGAAGATCTGCGCGACCTCGTTCATGAAGGCGATGTTGATGTCGCGCTGGGCGTTTTCGATCGCCTTGGCCGCCTCCGCCGCCTTGATGGACGCGGCCCGAAACGTCCCGCCTTCGGTCACTGCCCCGTAGATCGCTTCGAGCTGGTCCGCGACCTCGTCGTCCTCGCCCGCGACCACTTTCACGATTCTGTCGATCGTGTGCTCCCGGTCGCCGGGGTTGATGCGCTCGGGGCTGTAGCCGAGACGGAAGTCGCGCCCTCGCGTCAGGCCGGATTCACGCTCGATTTCGGGACCGCAGATGTCGTCCGTCACTCCCGGGTAGACGGTACTTTCGAAGACGACGGTAGGGCGTCGCTCGGCGTCGAGCAGGCGCGCGACGGTACGCGTCGCTCCGAGCAGAGCGGTGAGATCCGGCCGGTTCTGCCGATCGACCGGCGTCGGGACCGCCACGATGTAGACGTCGGCACCCGCGCAGTCCGCCGGCTCGGAGGTCACGGCCAGCGACGAGGCGGCAAGAGCCTCCTTCGTAAGTTCGCGCGTGCGGTCGTGAGCCGCCCTCAATTCCTCCACGCGGGTCGGATCGGCGTCGAGGCCGGTTACGTCGAACTTGCGAGCGAGCGCCACGGCGAGGGGCAAGCCCACATAGCCGAGGCCAACGACGACCAATTTCATATGCGCGATTCACTCCCCCGCCGACCTATTGATCCGAGTTGGATGGAAATGCGTTAGCGTTCCTCAAGGTTGTAACGCCAGTGCCCAAGTCGATATGGCCCCAAGAAATGGCGAGAGCGGGCTCGAACGGATCAGTGCGAATCTTCACAATCGGCTATGAAGCGACGACCGTCGGCGAGTTCCTGGCCGCGCTTCAAGGAGCCGGTGTCGAGCGAATCATCGACGTTCGCGCCGTCCCCAACTCGCGGCGGCCCGGTTTTTCGAAAACGCCTCTCAGGAACGCGCTTGCCGAAGTCGGCATCGACTATGTGCATCTAAGGGCGCTCGGCACGCCCGCAGACGGCCGCGCCGCCGCGCGGGCCGGCCGCCATGCCGATCTCGAGCGGATCTATGCGGGCCAGCTGGAGCTGCCGGAGGCGATTGCCGAGAGCGCCCAGATGCTCTCGCTGGCGCGCGAGAAGCCGAGCGCCCTGCTTTGCTACGAACGGGAGCCCGGCGGATGCCACCGCAGCCTTCTGCTCCGATCCGTCGCCGCCGGAGCGGAGGTGATCGACCTCTTCGCCTGAGGGATTCAGGCCGGCGGCGCGGCTTCACCCACGAGCAGGTCTTCGATGTCGGGAATCGGCCGATCGGTCATTTCCTTGTCCACGGTCAGCACCATCCGCCGCTCGACTTCCTTGTGAAGCTCCTTGCGAAGCACGCCGAGCGCTTTCGGCGGGGCAATCA
>JAEZHP010000132.1 GCA_023416515.1 Pseudomonadota bacterium
ACAACGCCTCCTGAAGGATGTTGCGGATCGTTGACCACGCGTCCGACCGCCAGATGAAGGATAGCGGATAGGCCTCCGCCGCCAACGCCGCCTCGCGGGTGTTGGCGACATATTGAACAGCGCTCGATTCGGGCACGAGGCCGCCATGAGCATGGAGCATCAGCCGCTTGCGGGCCCATCCCTGCGTCCGCTTGGGCATTTGATCCTGGACGATGTTTCGAAGCCCCTCCGGCGTGAGGCCGTAAACACCCTTGGAGTCGAGCTCGCCATCATTCCGCGCGGTGACGATATGCGGGCGAAGCGCCGAATAGACATAGCTGTCCAGACTGCGCGATGTGCTCGATTGAAGCGACGCACGGGCGGTGGTGGCGCCCAGATCCACGGGCACTCCGAGGGCGGCGACCCAGACGTCGGTGCCGTTCTCGAGCCAGTCGGGATAAGAGATTCGGGCAAGGCCGCCGGCGCCCCAATCGGCGCCCCAGCTGTTCTGAATCCACAAGCCGTTTTGGTCGTAGCCTACGATTGCGAAGGCATGGCCGCCGGTGAGGTCCGGGCTGTATTCGATAATGCCGTCCGTTCCGACATTCTGCCAGCCGCCGTGAACTCGAGCGGTAGCATAAAGTATGCCCACCTCGGTGATCGCCGCGTGCATGGCGACCAGGTCTTTGTGGTTGACTCGGAAATAGGCGCCGATCGGACGCTTGATCGCATCGGCGGAAACTTCGTCGTTCAGCCAGCCCTGAACGTCCTTCCAAAGTCTCGAAGCGCAGACCCCATGCTTGTGCCAGCCTTTCATCGCCCCGCGCGCGCTCGATCCAGAATATTGCTCGCCTGGCCACTCGTCGTAACGCTTGGCCATGGCGTAGAGCATCCATGCGCTGGTCTCGTCCGCAGTGGCCTTTTTGCCGCGGCCGCGGAGAAGGAAGTTTGCGACCGTCGCCAGCCCGAATCCCGTGCAGGCGCCTTCCTGACCCTGATCCAGTATCGGTATGCCAGCCTTCCGATACGACTTGAGATCCGACTCGGGCGGTACCTCGATCAAGGCCGGGCTGTACATGGCATCACGGAAATCGATCGTGTCGGGCATTGCGTCGAGCGTGCGCTGGACTGTCGTGGTCGCCACCTCTTCTCTCCCTCCACCTGTGGTTAACTGAAAAGAGGCTGCCTGACCCAGCGGAGACGTCAAGCCCCGTTTGCGCCGCATCGGCTGGAGATGCTCGGGCACTGGCCCTGGCGAGTGTCGATGGGGGCGATTGCGCCAGGGCTTACGAGAAGCTGGCGGTCCAGCGGCGAGTGAAGGGGATAGAAACGGGGCGCCTGCCCGCCCTCATCCCCGACAATGCTCAATTCCTCTCAATCGCCCTTTCGGGCGGTAGGCCGCAGGGCTGATTTCCGCTATGCCCAGCGGGTAAATTCAGGGGGGCGCATATGCCGGTAGTTGGAATGGGCGGCTATTTCTTCCGGGCCAAGGACCCGGCCGCGCTGAAGGCCTGGTACAAGGAGCATCTCGCGGTCGGCGGCGGCTGCGGAACCGACGAGAATGGCGAGTCCAACGAGTGGGTTTGGTTCCACCAGGGCGGTCCGATGGTGTTCGAGCCGTTCAAGCAGGACAGCGACTATTTCCCGGCCGACCGCACGTCGATGGTGAACCTGCGGGTTCGCGATCTCGACGGGATGCTCGCGAGCCTGCGCGCGGCGAATGTCGAAATCAGCCGCGAGGAAACCATGGAAGGCGTCGGCCGGTTCGCCCGGATTCACGATCCCGAAGGCAACCCGATCGAATTGTGGGAGTGGGACAAGCAGCCCTGACGTCGGGCGAAAAGCTTGCCTACCGGCGCGGAGGGACGAGCTTCGCGATCGCGGCCTCGGCGGCGAGGCCGATGGCGAGGCCGGCGAGAACGTCCGTGAGATAATGTTTTCGGGCGGCGACCTGGGCCGCCGCGATCAGTCCGGCGGCGCCCATCGCCTTTCCGGCATGCGCTGGATAAGCGCGGCCGAACGCTCGCGCGACGGCGATCGCGCCAGCGGTGTGGCCGGAGGGAAATCCGGTCATCCGCTTGCTGTCCTGCCTGCCCGGCCTCGGCTTGGAAGCCTTGCCGTCGGGCCGCGGCGCCGGGCGCTCGCGATCGATGCGGCGCTTGACCACGTTCTTGACCGCGGTGGCGATCAGGTGTGCCGCGATCATACGGGTGCCGGCGAACATAACTCCCGGACGCTCCGACACCAGGCCTCCCGCAAGCACGGCCGCGGAAAGGCTCAGCATCGGGGGCTGATCGCCCGCCTTTCCGAGCCGTTCGAGCAAACGCATCGGCAGCCGGTCGGCATAAGGCCGCGCAATATCGTGGATATGCTGGTCGATCGCGAGCAACCGGGGCGCGATCGCCTTCTGGTTCTTGTTGGTCATGCGGGCTTAAACCGCGGCGACGCTTTTGGTGCCGAGCCCCATCCCCACTGTGTCCGCGCCGCAACATGAACAGAAGCGAATTGCCACATTCAGGGCATATTCAATGCGTTGAGCCTAGAACCTCGCCTGAACCCCCGTATTACCCGCAGGCGTGAGTATCATGCGTTTCCTTCTGCCCATCATTGCCGTCGCGGCCGGACTCGCAGCGCCCACCGCGGCCGAGGCCCAGGACTGGCCGCGATTCCGCGAGTCGCAGCAGCAGGCTCAGCGCGGGGTGCGCGAAGGCGACATCCTGCCGCTCCACGTCATCCGTGACCGAATTCGGATTCCCGGCGCCCAGTTCATCGGCGCCGACCTAATCGCCGACGGCGCCCGCTACCGGCTACGCTTCATGCGCGGAGTCGACGTGATCTGGGTCGACGTCGACGCCCGCACCGGCCGTATCCTCGGCTACGCGGGCAACTAACTTTCCCTTCCGGACTTTGACGGCGGCCCTGCTCTCGCCATATTCCTGAACATGAACGAAGTCGTGGCTGGTGCGTAATGACCGGCAAAGCGCGATTTTGAAGGGATGGAAGCATGCGGGTCCTGATCGTCGAGGACGAACCCAATCTCGGACGGCAACTGAGGGCGACTCTCGAAGGCGCCGGCTATGCGGTCGATCTCGCCACCGACGGCGAGGACGGCCATTATCTCGGCTCGACCGAGACCTATGACGCGATCATTCTCGATCTCGGCCTTCCCGAAGTGGACGGGCTCACGGTCCTCGACCGCTGGCGCAAGGAAGGGATCAAGGTTCCCGTCCTGGTGCTGACCGCGCGCGACAGCTGGTCGGACAAGGTCGCCGGGCTCGACGCCGGCGCCGACGACTATCTCGCCAAGCCATTCCAGACCGAGGAGCTGATCGCCCGCCTTCGCGCTCTGATCCGTCGCGCTTCGGGCAACGCCTCGAGCGAGCTGATCGCGGGCGACGTCCGCCTCGACACCCGCTCGGGCCGCGTGACTCTGGATGGCGAGCCGGTCAAGCTCACCGCCCAGGAGTACAAGCTTCTCTCCTACCTGATGCACCACAAGGGCAAGGTGGTCAGCCGAACCGAGCTCATCGAGCATATCTACGACCAGGATTTCGACCGCGACTCCAACACGATCGAGGTGTTCGTCACGCGGATCCGCAAGAAGCTCGGCCCCGACGTGATCACGACCATCCGCGGCCTCGGCTATTCGCTGGAGGAGCCGCGCGCCTGAGCGCGGCTTCGCTTCATCGCACGGTCACGTGACCTCTCGCACGGTGGCGCCATGACCGGCGGTCTTGCCCAATGAAGATGATCCGACGGCGCAGCCTTCGCGGACGCAATCAGGACCAGACCGCCGCGCCTCCGATCGGCGGCTCGCTGACTCGGCGAATGATCGGGGTCGCGGCGATATGGATCCTCGTCCTGCTCGGAGTCGGGGGCTTCACGCTCGACCGCGTTCTGACCTCGGCTGTCACCCGCAATTTCGACGCCAGCCTCGAATATGTGCTGACCGCACTCATCGCATCCTCCGAGATCGGTCCGGACGGCGAGATCCTGCTCAGCCGGGCGCCGGCCGACCAAGCGTTCCTCGAGCCTTATTCGGGCGTCTATTTCCAGGTCTCGGCGCCTGGCGAGGATCCGCTGCCGTCGCGCTCGCTGTGGGACCGTCAGCTCAAGGTCGATCGAAGCGTCGTCCATTCCGACACCTTCTTCCACGACAGCCGCGAATTCGATCCCGAGATATTGCGGATCGCCGAGCGCGACATCCGGCTGCCCGGCGCCACCACGATGTGGCGATTCCAGGTCGCCCAGAACCGCGAGCAGCTCGACAGCCAGATCATGGTCCTGACTCGCACGCTCGTGCGGTCTTTCGGGATCCTCGGGCTCGGCCTCATCGTGCTCGCGGCGCTTCAGGCGATCTACGGTCTGTGGCCGCTTCGCCGCGTGCGCCGCGCACTCGCCCAGATCAGGTCCGGCGAGAAGGCGAGGATCGAGGAGCGTCTTCCCCGCGAGATCGCGCCGCTCACCGAGGAGGTGAACGCCCTCCTCGCCCATAACGAGGTCCAGGCCGAGGAAGCGCGCCGTCATGCCGGCAACCTCGCCCACGCGCTCAAGACTCCGCTCACCGTCATCACCAACGCCGCTTCCGCGAAAAGCCCGGACCTGCCGGCGACCGTGATCCGCGAGGCTCGGACGATGCGCCGCCAGGTCGACCACCACCTCGCCCGCGCCCGAGCGGTCGGCCGCCGCTCCTCGACCCAGGCGCGAACCGAGGTGTGGCCGGCGCTCAAGGCGGTCGAGCGGGCGGTGGAACGCCTGTACGAGCATGTCACCATCGACCTCGCCGGCGACAAGGAGGCGGTGGTCCGGATCGAGCGGCAGGACCTCGACGAAATGCTCGGCAATCTCATCGAGAATGCCGCCAAATATGGCAACGGGCGGGTCTTCGTGACCGTCGGCGGGGACGCAGAGTGCGTCGCGATCGAGGTCGAGGACGACGGCCCCGGAATCCCCGAAGCACAGCGCCACCAATTGTTCAGCCGAGGCGCCCGCCTCGACACCGACAAGCCGGGAACCGGCCTCGGGCTCGCAATTGTCCGCGACGTCGCGGAGATCTACGGCGGCTCGATCCATCTCGAGGAGAGCGAGGACCTCGGCGGCTTGCTGGCGCGGCTTCGGCTCCCCAATTGCCGGACAGCGCCGGAGCGCGTAACGCCCGCGGCGTGACCGGAAGGGAAGAGAATCGATGGCGCTGAAGTCGTTCTTTCGCGCATTGGGCGTCGGCGGGCCGACCATCGACGCGGTGCTCGACAGCGACCGGGTCCAGGCCGGCGGGATGCTGAGCGGCACGCTTCACATTCGCGGCGGCGATTCCGGCCAGACCGCAAGCAAGGCGGTGATCGAGCTGGTCGCCCGGGTCGTGAAGAAGATGGGCGACGACGAATATAGCGCGGACGAGGTGATCGCCGGCGCCTCACTCCCCGGCCCGATCCAGCTCGGCGGGGACCTCTCCATTCCGTTCCAGCTCGCGCTTCCGCCGCATACGCCGGTGACCAGCCTCGGCGGGCGCAACTTCGTGTGGCTCCGCTCGGGTCTCGACGTGCCGTGGGCGGTCGATCCGTCCGACCGGGACGCGCTCGAGGTTCACCCGACCGCTGCCCAGTCCAACGTCCTCCACGCAATGGAGCAACTGGGCTTCCGTCTCTACAAGGTCGACATCGACGCTCGGTCATCCTGGATGGGCCGCAAGTGGGTGCAGGAATTCGAGTTCCGCCCCGCCGGGCACGGCCGCGGACGCTATGACGAGATCGAGATCGTGTTCGAGAACCAGAATGGCAGCCAGGTCGAGCTGATGATCCAGATCGACCGGGCCGCCCGCGGCCTCGGCGGCCTTCTCATGGAGATGACCGGAACCGACGAAAGCTGGCGCCGGGTCACGGTCGATGCGAGCAGCCCGCAATCGGCCGCTTATGCGTTGCAGCAGATAATCGTCTGAGGACTCATATGAGCGCTACCATCCACCAGCTGGGTAACCGCCCCGAGCCGTCGCTCGATCCGATGATCCGGCTGGTGGCCGCCGATCTCAACCAGGTCAACGCGGTCATCCTAGAGCGCATGCAGAGCGAGGTCGCGCTGATCCCGGAGCTTGCCGGCCATCTCATCGCGGGCGGCGGCAAGCGCATGCGGCCGATGCTCACCTTGGCCTCGTCGCGGCTGCTCGACTATCAGGGCACGCGCCAGTTCAAGCTCGCCGCCGCGGTCGAGTTCATCCACACCGCGACGCTTCTCCACGACGACGTCGTCGACGGGTCGGGCCTTCGCCGCGGCAAGCGCACCGCCAACATCATCTGGGGCAATCCCGCCAGCGTTCTGGTCGGCGATTTCCTGTTCTCGCGAAGCTTCGAGCTGATGGTCGAGGACGGCAGCCTCAAGGTGCTCAAGATCCTCTCCCATGCCTCCAACATCATCGCCGAGGGCGAGGTCAACCAGCTCTCCGCCCAGCGCCAGGTCGAGACCGGCGAGGACCGCTATCTCGACATCATCAGTGCCAAGACGGCCGCTTTGTTCGCCGCGGCCTGCAAGGTTTCCGCCGTCGTCGCCGAGCGCGACGAGGAGACCGAGTGGGCGCTGGAGAGCTACGGCCGCAATCTGGGAATCGCCTTCCAGCTCGTCGATGACGCGATCGACTATGCGGAGACCAGCGAGACGATGGGCAAGGACCAGGGCGACGACTTCCGCGACGGCAAGGTCACCCTCCCGGTCATCCTCGCTTATGCGCGCGGGTCCGAGGCGGATCGTGCCTTCTGGCGCGCTGCGATGTCCGGCGAGCGCCAGTCCGACGAGGACCTCGCCCACGCCCGCCGCCTCCTCACCGCGACGGAAGCGCTCCAGGACACGATCGAGCGCGCGCGTCACTATGGGCAGAAAGCGATCGACTCGCTCGGCCCCTTCCCCGCCAGCCGCGCCAAGGCGGCGATGGCCGAAGCGGTCGAGTTCGCCGTCGCCCGGGCTTACTGAGCGATCGGGGAGAGCCTGTCCTGCAGAGGCCCTCCCCCCAAATCCCTCCCGCAAACGGGAGGGGAGGATGTTCTACTCTTCCGTTGAGACCTCCAGGGCATTCTCCTCGTCGGCCATCAGCAGGTCGTCGATGGCTTCGGCGATGACGTCGAGCTGGTCGAAGGTCGCTGCGACCTCCACCGTCTCGCCATCGTCGGTGGCGATGCGAAGGATGTAATCCTCGCCTTCGCGGTTGATGGTGAATTCGGACAGGGTCTTGGCCATGATTCGATCTCCTCGAGTGAGCGTGTGCCGCCAACGCCCGGCGGGGCGTTTGGGTGCGGCTGTTCGGCGCAGTCTGGCTGTGCCATGCGACGGGCCGTGACCGCAGCGCTGCCGATCCATGCCGTCCTCCCCGACCTGCTCGCCGCCCTCCGCGCGGGCAGCAACGCCGTGCTCGTCGCCCCGCCGGGCGCCGGCAAGACCACGGCGGTCGCTCCGGCGCTGCTGGGCGAACCCTGGTGCACCGGCGAGATCCTGCTCCTGTCGCCGCGGCGATTGGCGGCACGCGCAGCCGCCGAGCGAATGGCGGAGCTCGCCGGCGAACCGGTCGGCCGAACCATCGGCTATGCGACGCGGCTCGACAGCAAGCGGTCGGCCGCCACCCGGATCACCGTCCTCACCGAAGGCATCTTCCTCAAGCGAATCCAGTCCGACCCCGAGCTTGCGGGAGTTGCGGCAGTGCTGTTCGACGAGGTCCACGAGCGAAGCCTCGACAGCGATTTCGGTCTTGCCCTCGCGCTCGACGCCCAGGCCTCGCTCCGCCCCGACCTGCGCCTCGTGGCGATGTCGGCCACCCTCGATGGCGCCCGATTCTCGGGTCTGATGGGAGAGGCGCCGGTTATTGCCAGCGAAGGGCGGAGCCACGCGATCGAGCTCGTCCATCTCGGACGCTCGTCGGAGCGCCGGATCGAGGACGAGATGGCGCCAGCAATCCGCCGCGCCCTCGCCGAGTCCGAAGGAAGCCTGCTGGCCTTCCTGCCCGGGGTCGCTGAGATCGAGCGCACTGCCGAGCGGCTCCTCGGCAATCTGCCCGGCAACGCCGACCTCCACCGTCTCCACGGCAGCCTTGACCCCGCCGAGCAGCGCGCGGCGATCAAGCCCGCGCCCGACGGCAGGCGCAAAGTCGTTCTCGCGACCTCCATCGCCGAGACCAGCCTGACACTCGACGGAGTCCGGGTGGTCGTCGATTCCGGCCTCGCCCGCCGGCCGCGCTACGATCGCTCCGCCGGCCTCACCCGCCTGGTCACCGAACGTGCAAGCCAGGCCGCGGTCACCCAACGCGCCGGGCGAGCCGGTCGTCAGGCGGCGGGCCGGGTCTATCGATTGTGGGAGGAAGCCGCGACCGCGAGCCTGCCGCGCTTCGACCCGCCGGAGATCCTCGAAGCCGATCTTTCCGCCTTGCTGCTCGACTGCCTGATCTGGGGGGTCACGGACCCTCGCGAGCTCAACTGGCTCGACCCGCCGTCGGCTGCTGCGGTCGACGAAGCGCGCAGGCGCCTCCAGTCCCTCGGGGCGGTCGACGAGGCGGGGCGCCCCACCGCGCACGGCCGAGCGATCGCCGACCTGCCGCTTCCGCCTCGCCTCGCTCATATGCTGATCGAGGCGGGCGACCGCGGCTGGGGAGCGACAGCGGCGGAGGTCGCGGTGCTCCTGTCCGAGCGGGGCCTGGGCGGCACCGACACCGACATCGAGCTGCGGCTCAGGCGATGGCGCGGCGAACGAAGCAAGCGCGCCGAGGCCGCGCGCGGCCTGGCCAGGAGATGGCTTCAATTCGTCCGCTCGTCCCGAGCGAAGTCGAGGGGCGCCGGCACGGAGCCGGAG
>JAEZHP010000138.1 GCA_023416515.1 Pseudomonadota bacterium
CTGCCGGGCAAGGTGCAGCGGGCTTCGCGGGGACGAGCGGCTGCGGCCGGCTGCGGCGATGATGAAGGACGAACGGCAGGTGCACCACGCCCGTCCAGCGCTGCAGCGCCTTGGCAATCAGCGCCTCCGCCCAGCCCCGTCCGTCCAGTCCGTCCAGTCCCTGCAGGTCCTCGCGGCGCACGCGCACCGCACAGGCGCCGGTCAGGAAGTCATGATGCTCGAACAAATCCGGATTCCAGTCCGGCTTGAAGTGCGGGACACTACGGCGCCCGTCTCCGTCGATCAGGTCGTCGTCCGCGTAGACGATCCCCGCATCGGGCTCGGCGGCAATTGCGCGGCCGTAGATCGACAGGGCATCTTCAGCGAGCAGGTCCCCGCTCGAGACGGGAAGGAGCCAGGCCTCGTCGCCGTCGAAACAGGCGCCGACATCGCCGATCTCGCCGACGGCGAGGCCGCGGCCCCGCGCCGCATCCCGGAGCAGGACAGGCCGGGCGCCGGGCGGAAGGGAGCGGAGCGTTGCATCCATGCCTGCCGCCCGGCAATCGATCACCGGCAATAGCGCGGCTGCCGGGCCGCGTGCTTCCTGTGGGCGCAGTTTGGGCTCCCGGCAGGATATCCAGAAATCATAGGCATGCGGCGACCGCCCGGCGAGCGCGGCGATCCGGTTGCGCGAGCGGACGCGAAGCCCGCGGGCTCGCCACGCGATCGCTTGCACGTAGCCGACCGGGTCGAGGCGGAAAGCGTCGAGCTGGATTCGCAACCAAAGCTTGGCGCAGGTCCAGTGATCCGACCGGTGACGCACGGGGGGTTGCGGCGCGACGCTGCCGGTCGCGGACTGGGGCGTGTACGGCTCCGCTGGCTGCGTGCGTTCAGCGCCGGGGGAGATGAAGGAATTCACCGCGCGCCACTACATGGTCGAGACGCCGGTCGTCACCCCGCTTGTCAGGCGGCGCGGGATCTTAGGCCAGGCCGATTCGGAGGAAGTCGTGGACGTGGATGATGCCGACCGGGACATCCCGGTTCACCGGCGCCTTGGGGTTCATCACGAACGCGCACGTGATCTTGTTCTCGTTCAGGAAGTGGAGCGCTTCCTCGGCGATCGTCTCCGACGTCAGAGTCTTGGGCGTCGCGGTCATGACGTCTTGCGCGGTCGCGGTGCCGAGGTTGTCGAAGTGCCGCCGGATATCTCCGTCGGTGATCACGCCCCTCAGCCGGCCGGCGCCGTCCACAACCCCCGCGATTCCGAACCCGGTGGATGTCATGGTCAGTATGACCTCGCGCATGGGCGCCAATTGCTCGACCAGCGGCATGATCGAGGGGCCGTGCATGATCTCGCTTACCGGCGTCAGGCGAAGTCCGAGCGAGCCCCCGGGGTGAAGAGTTTTCAGCCCGTCGCGGGAGAAGCCGCGCATGTCCATGAGGGTCATCGCGATGGCGTCGCCTAGGGCCAGCTGCAGCGTCGTCGAGGTCGTGGGCGCGATATTGGCCGGGCAGGCCTCCCGGGTCTGCGGAAGGCAGACCGGGATGTCGGCGCTTTGCATCAGAAGCGAGTCGGGGCGCGACGCGACGCCGATGATCGTCACCCCGATACTTGCTGCATAGCGGAGGAAGGCACGCAGCTCGGACGTGTTCCCGGAGTTGGAGATCACGACGAGGACGTCGCCGGGGACCAGCATGCCGAGATCGCCGTGCGCGGCCTCGGCGGGGTGCACGTAGAAAGCCGGCGTTCCCGTTGCCGCCATCGTCGCGGCCCACTTGCGACCGATATGGCCGGATTTTCCCATGCCCGTGACGACGACGCGTCCGGTACAGGCGAGGATTTCCTCACATGCGCGGACGAAGGAGTCGGTGAGGCATTCCGCGAGCAGATGGAGCGCTCGGGCTTCGATGGTGATGACTTCGGCGCCCCGGCGCAGGATGGCGTCCTCCGACGAGAGCGACGGGAACGTGGGCTGTGCGGTCATCGGATCTGTCCTGTTGCTTCGACCGGCCGGCGGCCGCGGGTGCATTGTGAAACCCCGACGCCGAATTGCAAACGAAGATTAGGAATTCGTATCAACATCGGACCTGGCTCCCCCGTCCGCAGTTGCGGGCACTGTCCAGCGTGGTCTAGCGACGACCGGCTACGGACGACGCGTTTTAAATTATTCAGGGCTGGAGCTTAACGTCATATGATCAAAGGAAGAATCACGCCGGTGATTCTTTGCGGCGGCAGCGGCACGCGGCTCTGGCCTCGAAGCCGCGCACGTCGGCCGAAGCCGTTTCTGCCCTTGATCGGTGACGACACGCTGTTTCAGGAAGCATTGTCACGGACCCGAGGCAATGGGGTGTTTGGAGATCCCGTCATTGTCGCCGGCACCTCGCATGTGCCCCTGGTCCGGGACCAGCTCGGCGAGTCGCCTGTCGCCGAAATCATCGTTGAGCCGATGCCTCGACAGACGGCGGCTGCTGTCGCCCTGGCCGCGCTGAGACTGCCCGAGGATACAGTCATGCTGGTCTCTCCGAGCGACCATCACATCGAAGATACCGCCGCATTCGTCGAAGCCGCGCGTGCCGCTGCCGAACTGGCCGGCGAAGGCTGGCTGGTCTGCATGGGCGTGACGCCCGCCGGTCCGGACACGAATTTCGGCTATGTCCGGCGCGGCGAAGCGCTCGACCACGGCGGCTTCCGCGTCGCCCGATTCGTCGAAAAGCCGGACCCCGCCACCGCCGCGCGGTACGTCGAATCGGGGGAGTATGCCTGGAACGCGGGCATCTTCGCGTTTCGAGCATGCGATTTTCTGCGCGAGCTGGAATTGCACCGCCCGGCGATCGCGTCCGCCGTTCGCAAGGCAGTGGCGGGTGGCACGGCCGAAGCGGAGTTCTTCAGACCGGACGGCAAGGCATTCGCCGCGATCGAGCCCGAATCCGTCGATTATGCAGTCATGGAGAACACCGAGCGGGCCGCGATGGTGATGACGCAAATGGGCTGGTCGGACGTCGGAAACTGGGACGCGCTGCTGAGCATGCGCGACAAGGATGGCTCCGGAAACACCGTCCGCGGTCCGGCCGTCCTGATCGACTCCAACGGCGTGCTGGTGGACACCGACGGTCCCAAGGTCCACGTGATCGGGCTCGACGACATTGTCGTGGTCGTTGATGGCGAGGACATCCTGGTAGCAAGCAGAAGCGGCTCCCGGATGGTCGGAAAGCTGAGCGGCGGGAACTCGTGACCAGCGGGGAAATGCCGGCGAGGCTGGTCGAAAAGCCATGGGGGCGTGAAACTCTGCCGCCGCCATTCGGCGCGCAGCCTGGCAGGCGCATCGGCGAGATTTGGTTCGACCCGCCCCCGGCGCTGAATTCGCTCCTCGTGAAATATATTTTCACCAGCGAGAAGCTGTCGGTGCAGACGCATCCCACGGGCGAGCAGGCGCAGGCACGCGGCCTGGGCCCGCGCGGCAAGGACGAATGCTGGCTGATCGTCAGCGCCGAACCGGGCGCGGCTGTCGGGATCGGCTTCGATCGCGAGATGGATGAAGTGGAGCTGCGGCGCGCGTCGCTCGACGGCAGCATCGAGACGATGCTGACGTGGCACCCGGTTCAACCAGGCGACTTCTTCTATATCCCGGCCAACACCGTGCACGCGATCGGGCCGGGCGTCGGCCTGATCGAGATTCAACAGAACAGCGATCTCACCTACCGGCTCTACGATTACGGCCGGCCGCGCGAGCTGCACCTCGAGGAGGGGGTGACGATAGCCCGAGCCGAGCCCTATCCCGAACGGCTGCATCGGCGAGTGCAACCCGAAGGGCATGTGAAGCTCGTCGACGGAGCGCACTTTCGCGTCGACCGGCTAGACGGAGAGATCCCGGAATGCGTCGCGCAATCCTATTCAGGCGGGCCGCTGGTGGTGGTTCCGCTCGCTGGAACGCTGACCGTCGGCGGGAGCGAGATGGGCTTTTGCCGTTGCGGCTTCGCGTCCACTGTGGACGATATTCGGGTGGGGGCCGACGCCCTGTGCCTGCTCGCGCAGCCAACCGGCAGATAGAATTCGCCCCTGTTGCCCTTCTGCAACAACGTCCGAAAATGCCGCCCGCGGGTGGAACCGGCCTTGACTGTCCCGCGTCTGGATGTTGCCGTGCAGGTTACTAATTTTAGTCAGCTATTCTTGAGTGAAGGGGAAGCAA
The DNA here is from genome assembly GCA_023416515.1 of Pseudomonadota bacterium. Taxonomy (GTDB): domain Bacteria; phylum Pseudomonadota; class Alphaproteobacteria; order Sphingomonadales; family Sphingomonadaceae; genus Allosphingosinicella. Next base: position 4,167 of record JAEZHP010000138.1, read on the forward strand.
AATCT
>JAEZHP010000154.1 GCA_023416515.1 Pseudomonadota bacterium
GCTCGGCAGGCCGGGAGCGGCGCCGGCCTTCGGCGCGCCCGCACCAACGTTCGACGGCGGGCTGCTCGCGCTCGGTGGCCCACCCATCGGTGCTCCCACCGGCGGCGCGCTCATCGGCGGAGGACCACCCGCTGCGGGACGCGGGCCTGCGGCGGCAGCAGCCGCGCCCTGATTCATCATCAACATCGTCCCCTTGAACTTCGGGGCCGCACTCTTCATCGAGAACCCGCACTTGGTGCAGGTCTGGGCCGTTTCCGGATTTTGAGTCCCACAGTTCGGACAGAACACAGAGAACCTCCACGGAGGGAAGAGCGAACGAGCCGAGGCACGATGTCCAACGTGGTGAGATTGAGGTTGCCTAACTCACCTACGCGTGTGATGAACGACCCGCGGCAGCATAGCTCTAGCCTCTCGTAGAGTTAAGGGTTATCCGCGTCACCCGAACGTCGGTGTTTGCTTCCTCGCGTCGACGGCTTAGCTCGAGAAAAGCTGAGGCGCGTGACGAGCTCCAGGGGTGAGATCCTCGGCTCGTTGGCGGGGCTGCGCCGCTCCAACCCCTCGCCTCGTTTCCCGTTCGATCCCCTCGAGAGCGCCGGCCGTAGCTCCCCGCCCGGTCACGTTCCTCGACCGCTTCTGTTCGTACCTCTCCGCTCCTCGAGCTCCCACGCATCTCGACCGCTGGGTCGGGTGCTCACAAACCATTCACCTGGGCCTGAGGAGTGCCTTGACATACGAGCACGTGTGGCCCTAGCGTGCGCGCGCGCAAAAGCCCCGTTTTTCCTTGCTCTTCTCCTTACTGGAGGAGAGGACGCACGAAAGCTCTTCATGCCCTTCGCTCTCACCCCTGAACGAGACCGCGAGCTCACCGAGATCCTGACGCGCTATCCGACGAAGATGGCGGCTTGCATCCCGGCGTTGCACCTCTGTCAGGCGCAGCACGGATACATCGATGACGACGTCATCGCATGGGTGTCGTTCCGGCTCGACCTGCCGCCCTCTCACGTGAAGGGCGTCGTGACGTTCTACACGCTGTTCAACCAGCACAAGGTGGGCAAGCACCAGGTCTGGGTGTGCCGCACCCTTCCCTGCGCGCTCCGCGGAGCAGGAGAGATGCTCTCGTACTGCGAGAAGAAGCTCGGGATCAAAGCCGGCGAGACGACCCCGGATGGGAAGATCACCCTCCGTACCGCGGAGTGTCTCGCGAGCTGCGGCACCGCGCCGATGATGCAGGTCGATCAGACCTACCACGAGAACCTCACCCCCGCGGACGTCGACAAGCTCCTCGAGCGCCTTCAACGGGACTGAGGAAGCCCTCAGCGGAACTTCAAAATGCTCAAGCAGACCAACTACCTCACGAAGGTGTACGGGCTCCCCGAGGGGTGGATGCTCGCCGCGTACGAGCGCGAGCTCGCGGGGTATCAGACCGCGCGCAAGGTGCTCACGACGATGTCGCAGGCGGACGTCGTCAACGAGGCCAAGAAGGCGAACATCCGAGGGCGCGGCGGCGCAGGCTTCCCGATGGGCGTGAAGTGGAGCTTCATGCGGCCCCACCCGACGAAGCCGGCGTACCTCGTGATCAACGCCGACGAAGGCGAGCCGGGTACGCACAAGGATCGCACGCTGATGGAGCTCAATCCACACGCGTGCATCGAGGGCTGCATCATCGGCTGCTACGCCATCGGCGCGCACGCCGCGTACATCTACGTCCGTGACGAGCTACACCTCTCGAAGGCGCGCCTCTGGGGCGCCATCAAAGAGGCGAAGGCGAAGGGGTACCTCGGCAAGAACCCGTTCGGGAAAGACTACCCGGTCGAGGTCTACGTCCACACCGGCGCCGGCGCGTACATCTGCGGCGAGGAGACGTCGCTCCTCAACTCGCTCGAGGGGCGCCGCGGCGAGCCGCGCCTCAAGCCGCCGTTCCCCGCGCAGGCCGGAGCGTTCGGGTGCCCGACGACGGTGAACAACCTCGAGACGATCGCGGCGGTCCCCACCGCCTTCCGGCTCGGGTGCGAGGAGTTCTCGAAGCTCTCGGCGATCCACCATCTCAACGACGGAGGCGTCCGCCTCTTCGGCGTCAACGGCCACGTCAAGAAGCCCGGCGTCTACGAGTGCTGCGTCGGCCTCACGCTCCGTGAGCTCATCTACGACCTCGGCGGCGGCCTCATCGACGACAAGGCGCTCCACTCGATCATCCCGGGAGGTTCGTCGACGCCGGTGCTCCGCGCGGAGGACGTCGTCCACGCCCCGGACGAGAAGAACCCGCTCCACGCCTGGCACGGCAAGAGCGTCCTCGACGTCCCGCTCGGCGTCGACACGTTCCGCAACATGGGGACGATGCTCGGCACCTGCTGCGCCACCGTCATGGCCGAAGGCACCGACCCGATCGCGTGCTTCCACAACCTGATGCAGTTCTACCGCCACGAGTCGTGCGGCCAGTGCACGCCGTGTCGCGAGGGCTCCGGTTGGCTCTTCCGCGTCGCCGAGAAGTTGATGGAAGGCACCTGCTCGATGGACGAGCTCAACACGCTCCACGACATCGCCAACGGGATCATGGGCAATACGATCTGCGCCTTCGGCGAAGGAACGGCGATGCCCGCGCTCGGATACCTCAAGAAGTTCCGCAAGGAGTTCGAGGCGTACGTGCGGGGCGAGACGAAGGGCAAGAACGCCCGCCTCAGCATCAACGCCGCGTGGGGTGAGTCATGATCGCGCTCGGACAAGCGTACTTCTACCTCTGCGCGCTGCTCGCCCTGGGCGGCGCCCTCGCCGTCGTGCTGGCGAAGAACCCGATCCGCGGAGCGATGGGGCTCTTGCTCATGATCCTGGCGATCGCGGGCCTGTTCCTCGCGCTCCACGCGCAGTTCCTCGCCGCCATCCAGCTCATCGTCTACGCGGGCGCGATCGTCGTCCTGTTCCTCTTCGTCATCATGCTCCTCGGGCCGAGCGCCTCGACGCCGTCCGACCACCGCGGGCGCATCCCGCGCTTCATCGGCGCCGGCCTCTTCGGGGCCGCGGGTCTCGGCACGATCGCGCTGCTCGTGACGTCGACGCAGAAGGCCCCCGGCTTCGGCCCGACCGGCTATCCGTCGCCCACGGGCGACTTCGGCGGCGTCGACGCCTTCGGGCG
>JAEZHP010000034.1 GCA_023416515.1 Pseudomonadota bacterium
GGGCGGGCTCCTGGGCTCGCTGCTCGGCAGCTTCGGCGGCGCACGCGCGGCTGGCGGGCCGGTGGCCGCGGGGAAGTCCTATCTGGTCGGAGAGAAGGGGCCGGAGATGTTCTCGCCGAGCTCGTCGGGCCGGATCATCCCGAACAAGAGCCTGGCGGCACCCATCGTCCAGCCGCCGCGCATGCCGGAAGCCCGGCCCAGCTCGGGCCGCATCCCGGCGCCGTCTGTGTCGATGACCGTCAAGGTTGTAGGCCCGATGGGCGACAAGGACCTCATGGCGTCGATGCGCCAGACCGCCGCGCAGGCGGGGCAGCAAGCCTACCGCATGGCCGTCCGCGACAGCGCGCGGTCGACCGGCAAGATCAGATACAACCAGGAGGTGCTAGGGCAGGATTACTGATGGAACGCACGCGCAAGATGCGCCTTGGGCTCACGGGGCTTTCGGGCCTCGCCACGCTGCTCGGCTTCACCGGGCCGGCCAGGGCGGATTTCGTCGTCACGCCGCTGGTCGTCTCGCTGCTTGCTGCCGGCGGCATCACGGGCACCGTGGCGAGCGTGGCGGCCACGATCGTTACCCCGTGCCGCACGGCGGGGGCGGCGCTTGCGCCGGTGTGCCTCGCGAGGGGATCTTCCCGATGAGCGCGATGCTCGGCGTCTGTCTTCCCGACAGACTGCACCTCATGAGCGACGGCGCTGTCTTCTGTGAAGGCGCTTGGCTCGCCAATGAGCGATTCCTGAACGCGGCGGCGCGCCGCGCCACGTCATTCGACGATCTTGTCGACCAACTCGAGGACGTTCTCGACGAGTTCGACGAGGCCATGCGCGAGGCGGACCACATCGACACGGAGCTACTGATCGGCGGCTGGTCCGATGACCTCGACCGGCCGCGGCTGCTCTATCGCGCGATGCACGACCGAACGCCCGGCGTCGAGCCTGGGAACGTCTATGAGGTCACCGCCTTCACGACCGGGATGCGGGGCTGCTGCCGGCTGATCTTGTATCCTTCCATCCGGCGGACGGTATCGCCTCGTTCGAGGCGGCGCGCCACGCCGAGATCGACGGCGGAGCCCACATAGGCGTCGCGGTTTTTCATGCAGAGATCACCGCGGACGCCGCGCCGCGCACCGCAAAAGTTCATGAATGGCCCGACGAGTTCGGCGCGAAGATCACGCCGGCCACTTCGGCGGAGGCGGCGTAGATGGCGAGCGTTCTCATTCCTGTCCGCAGGGGAGACACGGTCAGTAGCACCTTCGTTCTGAAGGAGAGCAAGATCGGGCTGGTGATCGACCTGACCGCTCCGTGATGCGGATGAATATCCGGATTGGCGTGCTCGACGGCGTGCTGGCGCTCACCTCTGGCCACGGCCTCACGATCTCGGAGGCCGATGGCGAGGTGACGCTCGCGCTCACCGAGGCGCAGACCAAGGGTGGCAGCGATGGCGCGCGCATCGGCCTAAGCAGCCTTCAGCCAGCCTTTATCGTGCAGCGTCTGGAACGCGATATTTAGCTGCCGCGGAGTGAAGTGCTGTTTGCGCTCGTTCCAGCCGTAGACCTTCTGAATGGCTTGATCGAGATCGGCGGCTCCTTCGTCCGCAGCAACCCAATGGACCGTAGCCAGCAACTCGAGACCGAATGGCGACTCGAACCCGTCGACCAACTCACCGACCCGACCAAATCGGTCGATTGTCTCGTTACGACCGACCAAGAAGGCTTCGGCTTCCCTAACGGCACCTGGAACGAGTTCAACCTGCTTGTCCGGAATGTCGCCCCCATCGGCGTAACCCGAGAGTAGGTGGCCCTCAATCGCCCTCAGCACGTGCCGGAGGTTCTCGGCATACGGACCATAATGGCCCTTCGCGTATTTCAGCCGAAGCGGCTCGCCCGCCACCTGCATGAAGTACATGAGCTTATGAATCTCAAGCAAAGATACGAATGGGTCCATCAGGCCGGCTAGGTAACGGTTCGTCAGCGCAACCAAGGCCGCCCTTCCTGGTGTCATATTCGGAACTTCGCGGGACTTCGTCTTCACGGGCGCCGCTGTAGGCTCGAACAGCAGGATTTCGACGTCATCGATCCCGCGGAGGGCTTCAATGATGCGCGGACGCACATCACCCCAGTCGAGACCGCCGAGGCCGCTCCCCAGCGGCGGGATGGCGATAGACCTGATCTTTCGGTCACGGATCTCCGACGCGAGCGCAGCAAGGCCTGACTCGATGTCCTCCATTCGGCTCTTGCCGCGCCAGTGCCGTTTGGTCGGGAAGTTCACGATGTACCGCGGGTTAGTGACGGTGCCCCGGTCATAGACGAACATGCGGCCCGGCTGGACTTCACCAACCTCACAAGCAGCGACATACGCCTTGAAGTTGCCTGGAAACGCGTTCTTGAACTGCAATGCGATGCCTCGGCCCATAATGCCGACGCAGTTCACCGTGTTGACCAGGGCTTCCACATCCGCAGTCAGGATGTCGCCTGTCCGATAGTCGATCATTTTAGGCCGCCCATCAGTAGTACCACTCTCTCATGATCTCGATGGTTGGACGATGCGCCGCGGCGCCCATCGCGTTCGAGACCTGCTGGCCTACTCCGCGCGAGTAGACCCCGATTCTGCGGACCAGATCCCACGGAAAACAGTGCTCGATGAGAAACTCGGCCTGCTTTCCCTCTCGCACGTTCGGTGCGGACCAATAGCGCGTTGCCACGGCATCCCAATCGATCTCCGAGAGCCGGTTCAGATCCGCGCGATCTTCGAAATACGTTGACCCAGCATTGGAGAGCGTGAAGGCCCACCTGAGTCCGTTCTGCTCAGCCCAGGCGACCACCTCGTAAAGGTCAGCCTCTAGCGTGACGATCGGCTCTTGGCCCCCCCGATATGTAAGCTCCGGATGGTTTCCCATATGAAGGAGATATAACATAATAGATCGCGGACAGAAATAGAATGGTACGCAGCTGCCGACCGCAAGGCCGGGGTGAGATCCGAGTTCGAGGGTAAGGCGCCTCCGCTTGATACTTGCCATTCCAATTGTAGTCCCGGCGGCGTCCCGGCGAATGACTTCGGCATCACACCATATCCGCTGGTCTGTGACGATCGAACCCAGCCGGTCGACGTTGACGATGTGATAAATTTTGGGGCGCGCAGGCACGGCCATTTCAAACGCTACCCTTTCGCAGTCTCACGCCTGGCCCCTCGCCATTCTCCGCGACAAAGATGACGCCGGCGGCCTCGAGGGCGGCGCGGATTGCGGCCTGCGCGGTCTCCGAGACCTGTCGCCGCTCCTTCTCAAAGTCGACCACCGTGGACAAGCCGACGCTGCCAGCCTTCGCAAGCTCGGGCTGGGTCAGGTTGAGCATGGCTCGAGCGGCACGGCACTGGGCAGGCGTCATATCAACATTTTCTGTTGACCAAGGGCAATGGCGGAGAGTATCAACATAATCTGTTGATGCCTAGCCCTTTGGAGCAAACCACATGCCGCACGCACCCGTGTCGGCAGCCGGCGCCGCTTTGCCTGCTGCCCGCTTCATCCAGGTCACGCCATACATGCGTCGTGCGATAGAGGCGCTGGTCGACGACCTGATCCTGTTCCTCGACGAGATAGACGGCGACGTTGAGCTCGAGGACGAGGATGGCGTTGATCGCGAGGGGAGGCCAGGTCAATGAGCCAATTCTCCAACCTCACGAAGCCGGCCGCCGAGCTGGACGTCATCGGTGGTCTTTATGATCTCAGTGCGATGCTTCACGTGGTTCGTCGGGCCATGGCCGACCTCGGGGAGGAGTACACTCTCGTCACGGAAGGCGAGGGACAGCGGCGCTTCGGGGATCTCGCGCGCGTCGTCGACCTTGCGGCTGGGCTCGCGTCCGACCTGATCGAAGCCGGCGAGATGGCAGATCGTAAGGGAGGCGTGTCATGAATCGGCGCGACTTTCTGCGCTCATCGGCCATTCCGGCAGGTGCAGCATTGGCTACCGTCGGCCCTGTCTTCGCCTCTGCGGCTCAAGCCAGCCCCGCCCTTACCGCGCTCGCCCGTCGTCTTGATGAAGCCGAGGAGCGCTATCGGAATGCCGCAGCGCTCCATCACGCTGCTCTCGAGCGGCTTCTGCGGATGGCCCCGCCGCGAGCGCCTGAGGCACTGGTAATCACGCCGAACTCGAAAGCCTCCGACCATCTTCGCGGTGAGCTCGAGACGACGCCTGACCGAAAGCTGGTCGTTCCCAATCGTCGCATTTCGACGGTTGTCTGCCTCGAGATAGAGGCTCGGGAGAACGGGCCGAGGACCAAGCTTGGGCGCGAGATCCGCCGCCGGCTGCCCATCGCTCGATCCTATGAAGCTGCGATGGACCAAGCGCGCGAGGCGTCGGGCTACAACGAGGCTGAGAAGGCGCGATACTGGGCGGCTTTGGCGCTCATGAGATTGGCATCCGAGGCGTTTGCGATTGAGGCACAATCGATGGCGGACGTCGGCATAAAGGCGAGGGCCTTTCTGGCCGGCGGTTACAGCGATCGTGACGCTCCATTGCAACTGGCCGCCCGGCACGGGCAAGCGCTCGCCTTGGACGTCGCCCGCTTGGCGGGAGGTCAGGCATGACCTCGGCCGAGTGGATCGCCGCTGCGACGGCAAAAGGCTACCGGCTGCGCCTGACGACGCTCAAGCGCCGCCCAGTTTGGATCGATGCGCCAGAAGGCGGCTTCGGCGACGAGTGGGACGAACTCGCTCCAGCGATGAGAAGAATCGGAGTGGATGCTATCGCCGAGGCGCTACGGGCGGAGGCGTTCGGATGAACCTCGCATCTGCGGCCGCAATGATCCGCATCCGTCTCCTGCTCTGGCATATGCGCCGGTCCGAGGCCCACGCCGACCGGGTGGAATCGCTGATCGACGGCGACCCCATCGTGCGGCGGTCAGATGTTCTGGCCGCGCTCGTCACGGCTGCTTTCGCGGCCGCGGCGGTCGCAATCCGTCACACGTAGTTGCGGGCAGGTGGGCGGGTAGGTTGGCGGATGTCTGAGGATTTCTGTGAAAATCATCAGAAAGATCAACGACTTACGAGCCAAGGTGGCGGAGACGGAGGGATTCGAACCCTCGAGACCCGTTTCCAGGTCTGCTCATTTAGCAAACGAGTGCCTTCAGCCTCTCGGCCACGTCTCCGTGGCGGCAGGGGTACACGGGGCCGTTCGG
>JAEZHP010000061.1 GCA_023416515.1 Pseudomonadota bacterium
CGGTCGTACGCGCCGCGACGCCGGTCGCGGATGTGTCGACGCCGGCTGCGGCGCCCGAGCCCGCCGCTGCGCCTGTGGATTCACCGGTCCCTCCGCCGATCCCGGTCCAGCAGGCCGCACCGGCGCAGGCCGAGGCTTCGGCCGCCGACGACATGCTCCCGATCGCGGGCGCCGCAGGTGTCGGCGTGCTCGCCCTGGTCGGCGGCGCCGTCGCCCTGAACCGGCGCCGCAGGCGTCATGACGAGGTCGCGTACGAACCCGACACGGTGGAGAGCGATCATGTGGCGGCCGTCGAGCCTGAGCCGGCTGCGGTGATGCCGCTTGCGGCGCGCACTGCGCCCGCGCCCACCGCTCTGCCGGCCAGCCACGATCTTTCGCGCTTCGGACGCCACACCCAGGCGGCCTATCGCGGACCGACTCCCGACAACCCGTCCCTGTCGCTCAAGCGCCGCCTCAAGCGCGCCTCGTTCCTCGACGGGCGCGAGCGGACGGCCCACGGCGGCTCCGTCTCCATGCCTGATCCGATGCCCAAGTCCGCGGCGACTGGCGGCGCGGTGACCACCAAGGTGGAGCAGGCGCGCGCAGCCAGCGCGCCCAGCTTCGCGCCCAAGCGCACGACACGGCCGGCTTCGCAGCCGCTGTTCGGCTTCGGCCAGCCAGCCTTCCAGAGCTAACCCCGCGGCAAGGACTGCCGGACGGAAGGGCGTCGCCGTTTGGCGGCGCCCTTTTCCGCGCGCTCCTGCCGGTGGTATAGGGCCGTCCGACGCCAGGGGAGACCGACCATGAAGCGCCTGTTCCACGCAATGATTGCCGCGCTTCTGCTTGCGCTTGCCGGGCCGGCGACGGCGGCCCTGCCGGTGGGCGCTCAGGCGCCGGACTTCTGGACGGAAGGCTCGGTCGGAGGGCGCCCGTTCCGGCTCCACCTTGCCGAGCAGCTGCGCCGCGGGCCGCTCGTCCTCTATTTCTATCCCCGTGCCTTCACCGAGGGCTGCACGCTCGAGGCGAGGGCATTTTCGGAAGCGATGGACGATTTCAGAAGGCTCGGGGTCAATGTCGTGGGGGTGTCGGCCGACGATTCCGAGACCCTGCGCCGCTTCTCGGTCGAGGCGTGTCGGAGCGCCTTCCCGGTCGCGACCGCAACCAGCGCGATGATCGATTCCTACGACGTGCGGCTTCGCGCCGGAGCGCCGATGAGCAACCGCACGTCCTTCCTGATCGGGCGCGACGGCCTAATCCGCGCTGTGCACAGCGCCGGCGACTGGCACGACCATGTCCCAACCATGCTCGCGGCGGCGCGCGGATTGCAGCGCCGCCGCTAGCCGCTCACAGCGGCGCGGCGCAGCCGCGGCGCCGCTCCCCGCCGACGAGGAGATCGACGGCGATCGGGTAGCGGCGGTCGGACATTCCGTCCGAGCAGCCTGGCGCGGCGCGGGTGGTGAGCTCGAAGCGCTTGCCGCCGAGCGCGCCGACCCAGGTGCCGCCGGTCGCCGTGCGAGTGTAGCGGGTCCACACGCGGGTGCCGGCCTGGTCGTCGGGGTGGGAATAAGTGACGCAGCGGCCCTCGATTCGGGCGCCCCAGAAAGGCTCGGTTCCGACCGCCCGCAGCGGCGCCACCTGAAGGCGCTCGTTGCCCTGAATCAGGCAGGGGCTGACGCCCGCGCTGCTGTCCGGCGCCGGCGCGGCGGGGGTGCCGGTGCAGGCGGCGATGAAGTTGCGGGCGAGATTGGCGGGCGGGGCCGGATGCGGCCCGCTATTCTGAGCGCCGTAGTTGATCGCGACCGGGCCAGCGATGAGCGCGGCGAGATTGGCCGGGACCGAGCCGGTGCCGGAGACCCCGCCGCGCTGGCGATCGCCCGCCGTGTCGGCGACCAGAGCCACGACTTCGCCGCCGCTTCCGAACGACAACCGCTCCTCGCTTGCGACAGGGTGAAAAGCGGGAACGTTGACGAGAATGCGATTGCCGCGCGCCGGACAGAACAAGCGCAGGCGAGGAGAGCCGGGCGCCGCCATCAGCGCCAAGGCCGTGCCTTCGCCGCTCGACTGGAGGTCCCACCCGGCGCCGGGTGCGGGCTGGGCCGGAGCCTGGGCGTTGGCCGCGGGCGGTACGGCATCATTGGCCGACGAGTCGTTCGCGGGTGCCGGCGGCGCATTGTCGGGGCGAGCGCAGGCGCCGAGCAGAAGCAGCGAGGCGGCGGCGATCGAACCGAGTAAACGCATAACGGTCTCCGTCGTTGAAAGGAGGGGCGGGCCGTTCGGCCTCCGCTGAAGGATCAACTCGGGCGGGCGGTGGAGGTTGCCCCGCGGCCGGCCGACCGTTCCCGGTTCAGCGCCACGGCGGAGCGGACCAGCGCCTTGAAGGCGCCCTCGTCGATCGCATCGCCCTCGCTTATGTCGATGGCGCGGCGGGTACCGGCGGCGAGACTGGCGTTGAACAGGCCGGCGGGATCGGGAAGCGCGGCGCCGTTGGCGAAGGTGAGCTTGACGTAGCTCTTGTAGGTCTCGCCGGTGCAGATGATGCCGTCATGCTCCCATACCGGCACGCCGGACGGGTTGGTCGGCTTTCGCCACTTCACCGCCTCGACGACCTCTGGGTCCGCCTCGAGGATAAGGGCGCGGATCCGCGCGAGAATGGCGCCGCGCCAGTCGCCAAGCTCCGCGATCTTGGAGTCTATGAGGGCGGCTGCGCTCACATCTTCTCTCCCGGCAGCTTGCTTGCCTGGCGGACCCAGTCGGCGAACTGCCCCTCATCGAGCGCGCCTTCGCGGATGTCGAGATAACGAACTTCCGGGTGCTTGGATTTGCCGGCCGGGACGGGATCGAGGGAGGTGCCGCGGAAGAAGGTGACTTTGACGTATTTCGTGAAGACGTGGAAGCTGAGGAACCAGCCCTCGACAGCCGGTGCGCCATAGAAAGGCGAGTTCCATTTGACCGCCTTTCGAACGCCTGGAACGGTCGCGGCGATGATCGAGTCGAGACGGCGGCCGACCTCGCTCTTCCAGCCTGGCATTGCGGCGATATAGGCCTGCACGGGGCCGTCGCCCTCACCCTTCGCGATCTGCGGATTGCCCCCGGCGAGGAGGCGCGGCCCGGCGGATGTGGACGTTTTGTCAGTCATGCTTCCGAGCCGGGATCTCCGATGGATTGGCCGGCCGTCGCCATCCGACGATGTCGGGATCGGACCGGCGGACGGGCGCCCCGTCCTCATGATCCAAGCCAGACCTCGTCAGCGCAAGACCCGTCTCACTCGCTCGGCGGATTCTGGATCGTCTCCCGGACGGTTTCCGCGATCATTGAGCGGGTGGCCCCGGCATAATAATTGCGCGGAGACGTATAAAGGCCGCGAAGGAAGCCAAGGTCCCATTCAGTCAGCGTGATGGGGATTGCGGTTCCCATCGGCGCCTCGATGACTCCGAGGATGCTCGGGGCGCCGGTCTGGGGAAGCCGCGACGGGTCGGTTGAGGCGAACAGGCGCATCGCGGCGTAATCCGCCAGCTGAGTCGTCGTCAGGCCGTCGAGAGCGCCGGCCTCGACCACCAGAACGGCGCCCGAAAAGACGGGACGGACCGGGGCGGAGAGGCGCGAGGAGGCCTCCATCGTGCGGTTCGTCCACTGGCCGAGGCTTTCGTCGATATAAATCTCGGTGCCGCGGGCGCTCCGCGGAATGCCGGCGAGATGCCAAGCGGTGGTGGGCCCCGGCTGGGCCAGCAGGCGCCGAACCTGACTCAAGGTTCGATCGGCGAAATAGGCCGGGTGCGCGCGCCGCAGGCCGTTCATGAAGGCGCGCTTGTCCCGCGTCACCACCAACAGGACGTTGATGTAGCAATCCGGTTCGTCGACATTCATCTCGGCGGCCTGCGCGACCTGGCGCATGCGCGACACCACCGCCTCGCGCAGCGGCGGCGAGAGGCCGACCGCGCCCGGGCAGACCCGGTCCTCGAAGCGGCTGATCTGGCCGCGCGCGGGCGCCGGGGTCAGCGCACCGACGAACTCGTTGATCGCGCGGCGGGTGTCGCGCTCGTTCTGGCCGGTGACGATGATCTGGTTCGACTCGGCAGGCGGCGGAGCCGGCGGCTGCTGAGCGGCGGCGAGGCCTGGGATCGCCAAGGCAGTTCCGGCAATGGACAGACGGGCGAGACGAGACAGCATGACCGACCTCCCTGTTGACTCACATGCATGACATGTCACGTGAGGAAGCGACAGATTATTTCACCGAGATGAACGTAGAAGTAACGGCGCCCGGCCGGACTGACACAGTTCATGGTTGAAGGCCCCGCGCGCAAGACGGCATCTAGTGGGAAGAGTGAAGTGGCCAAGCATCGTATCTACACGATGAAAGTAGCGGGGGTTTATCCCCACTATGTCGCCAAGGCGGAAAAGAAGGGGCGGACCAAAGCGGAGGTCGACGAGATCATTCGCTGGCTGACCGGCTATTCGCAGGCCGAGCTGGAGACTCGGCTCGACTCGGGAGCCGACTTCGAGACCTTCTTCGCCGAGGCGCCGCGGCCGAATCCGGCGCGGGCGGCGATCACCGGGACCATCTGCGGGGTTCGGATCGAGGCGATCGAAGACCCGCTGATGCGCGAGGTTCGCTATCTCGACAAGCTGATCGACGAGCTCGCCAAGGGCCGGCCGATGGACAAGATCCTCCGCGCCTAGAACAGGCGTCCGCCGTTGGGCACGGCATGCGACGGCTGGACGAGGACGACCTTGCCGTCGGAGTCCGGGAAGCCGAGCGTTAGCACTTCCGAGCGCATCGGGCCGATCTGGCGCGGCGGGAAGTTGACGACCGCGGCGACCTGGCGGCCGGGCAGGTCCTCGAGGCGGTAATGTTCGGTGATCTGCGCGGACGAGCGCTTGCGGCCGATGGCGGGGCCGAAATCGATCTCGAGGATGTAGGCGGGCTTGCGCGCCTCCGGGAAGGGATGCGCGGCGACGATGGTGCCGACACGGACGTCGACGGCGAGGAACTGGTCGAAGGCGATCTCGGGCGCGGCCGGCGAGGCGGGATCGTGGGTCATGTGCATGGGTGGGCTCTAGCAGGTGTCGAGGCGGGAATGGCACCGATGATCGCACCGGCCATCGCCGAACGCCTGCGGCCCATCAGAACGGCCTCGCCTTTGCGATAGGAGTCGGCGGCGGAGAGGCCTAGACAGGCGGCAGGCAGAACTCGGCGAAGGAGACGGTCATGGCCAAGGGTCAGCAGAAGTCGAACAAGGAAATCCGCAAGCCGAAGAAAGAGAAGCCGAAAAGCAACGCGGCGGCGCCTTCGCGAGGGGCGGTGAGCGACATCAAGAACCGCTGAGGCCGCGAAGCCCGGCGAGGGCGGGGCGCAAGGCGTCGAGGCGTCGGCGGCGCAGGTCAAGCGCTGCTCCCGTGAACCCGGGCGTTGCGGCGCGCGTTCCCACCTGGTCACCCAAACCAGCGGAGCGCTCCCATGGCCGAGAAGAATATCGCCGACCTCGCCGAGAAGATGAAGGACATCGACTTCGCGGTGCTTTCCACCCGCACCGAGAACGGCGCGATCTCGGCCCGGCCGATGAGCAACAACCGCGAGGTCGAGTTCGACGGCGACGCCTATTTCTTCACCTGCGACGACACCCGGACCGTCGCCGACATCGAGCGCGACCCGAAGATCGGCCTCGCCTACCAGTCCAAGTCGGGAATGCTGGGCATGCGGCCCTTCTTCCTCACCGTCGAGGGCCGAGCCGAGCTGATCCGGGACAAGGCCAGCTTCGCCGAACATTGGACCAAGGACCTCGAGATGTGGTTCAAGCAGGGCATCGACACGCCGGGCCTGGTGCTGATCAAGGTCGTGGCCGAGCGGGTGCATTATTGGGACGGCTATGACGAGGGCGAGATCAAGGTGAGCGGCGGGCGCGAGGTGGCCGGCGCCTGACGGCCCGGCGAAAGAGCTGCGAAGTTCATTCCACGGCCCGAATTTTTCACCTGTGACCTTTCGCTCTCCCGCCCCCGCGGGGGAGCGGGGCCGATTGCCGGTACAGGCTCAAAAAAGCTTGATTGTCAGCGCCATGGCGGGTGGCGACGTGCTTTCCGGAGCGCATCACCGGCTTCAACGTGCCGTAGAAGGCGCGGTGGCGGAGCAGCGAATCCGTGACCTTCGGGACTGGCTTGGCGCCGGCGAACAGCGAGTCCCAGGCGGCGGCGAAACTCGCGGCGCCCGGCTTGGAGCGGAGGCGATAGGCGCTCTCGCGGGTCATCCCGACATGGCGGGTGGCGGCGGTCACCGACCCGGTCTCGGCGAGGCGGCCGAGGAAGTCGGCCTGGCGCATCGGGGTCCAGCCATCATTGCGGAAGCGAAGCGGCACCGGGGTGAAGGCCGGCACTCGGCGGCGGGGCGTGGGCGAGTCGCTCATCCGGAAGTTTAGAACATAAAGGGTACGCTGTAGGAAAGTTATTTTTCGCGGCCGGCGAGCACCCTCCCTAGGGGAGCTCGACGAGCGGCTCGCGGGCGCGCCATTCCTCCCAGTCCGGGGCGTAATGCTGGTTGAAATAGAGCTGCCACTGCTTGTCATAGGCCGCGGCGGCCCAGGGCGTGGTCGCTCCGGCGTCGCGATGCGCCTCGGCGCGAAGCCGGCGATCGGCCTTTTCGTTCTGGATCAGGGTGAGGTGGAGGTCGCGGCGCCAGGGCTCGTCATAGATGCCGAAGCGCATCTCGAACCCCATCCGGAGCAGCGTCTCGAGCCGCGCCGCGACTTCGGGATCGGCGTTGAGCCGGTCGACGATCTCGCCCGCCGGCCCGTCATAATCGGCGAGGTCGCCGGAGCCGTCGCCGAGCATCCGGCCGTCGAGAAGGATCATGTAATAAGCGTAGCCGGGCTGCTGCGCACGGCGGGCCGCCATGTTGAGGAGGAGCGTGCGCGCGGACAGCTGACCCAGGAGATAGGTCTTGATGTGCTGGAACGTCGCTTCGTCGACCATGGTGGGCGGAGTTTAGGGCGGGCTGGTTAGCGGAGGGTTGCGCCGGGGTCAGCGATCGGCGGTATTCAGGCCGCGGCGGAGACGGGGCCGGTGTCGGCGAGCACGATGAAGCGGCGCTGCTTCTCCTCGGTCCAGCCGTCATAGCGGGGGCGGCGGCGGACCGGCACCCAGCGATAGTCGGCGGGGTCGTAGCCGGCGGGCGGCGGAGCGCCCTGTTCGGTGGGGTCGGTGGCGGCAAGCGCCTGGCTCGCCGGGTCGTGGGGCTCGGGGGCGGGATCGGATGAGTCGCTCATCCACGAGTGTAAATCAGACGAAATCCTATTTTGGAAGCAAATAGGATTTTGCTGTGGGGGCGGGGTGGGGGCGGGGGCGGCGTTGTCGTCGGCGCCCGGCGGTGCGACGAGCACCCAGCGCTTGTCCTGCTCGGGCCGATACTCGTCGGCGACGAGAGCGAAGCCGAGCTTCTCGGTGAACAAGCGATCGCCTCGTCATAGTCGCGGACGACGAGGGTGACGCGAGCGAGGGGTTGCGGTACCGCGGAAACCGTTGTTTCTCAGACCTCGATCATTTTACCCTTCAGCCGGGCGGCTTCTTCATTAATGGTGCCATAGTCCATTTGAAGAATACTAGGAGGTCCTACAAATGAAGACCGAGCGCGCACAATTTCAATGGTGGGGCTTAGCGATAATTCGTACAAGCGGACCGGCATACCGCTCGCTAGAGCGTAAGCTTGGCCTTGGGCTCGCGCTAGTTGGGAACGGTCTGCGCCATCATTCCGGTCAATGACGAACACCAAGGCTTGTTCGCCAGCCATTGCGAAGTGAGTCCATTGCTTCGCGAGCACGTTTGCGGCAACGCGACTGAAGAAATCGCTCAGCTGTCTGCGACCTTCACTTCCGAGATCGCGGAGATCGCTATCACCTGCAAGCCATCCAGGGGCCCGCGTACGCTGAAGTGCACTGAGGATCTCGGTGACAACAGTCGGGTATTCCTGGCGTGGAGGTTCCACATCGGGCCAATTCGGGTTTTGAAAATATGGACCAAGCACGTCTTGGTCGAAGCCCTCCAGATAGACCATGTCCATCTGCTGCTTTTCGATGAAATCCTTCGATACCGAAATGTCGATTCGATTTCTAGCTATGTAGGCGCCCAAATGGTCCATCTCGTCGAAGAGCATCACCGCATCCATCGACCCGAGGTTTTGCCTCACCTCCAAATAGTGAAAAAACTCCCCTGGCTCCCTTATGACATATTTCATTGCCAGCAAATCATCAATAGACAGCGCAATAGGCATATGTTGGCCTAGAATTGGCTCGACCCCGTCAAGTTCCTTTATTGCAGCAGAGAATGGCGTGTAACATTCCAGCGTTAGGCAGATTGGGAAAACCTTTCGGAAGTTTCTCAGCCGAAGCGTCGCGGTTTCTTCGTAGGTCTCGAGCCCCAGCCTATACAAATTCGCCTCGTCCGCCGATGCTAGGTATTCAAGGGTGCGCCGGTTTTGTCGGTAGGCATCCACAAGGAGCCGGTCTACCGACTGCACGTGGGACGCCAAATTCTCGCCCGGCGGCGCGAGTGCTTCAACGCGGGCTTTGCATTCGAGGACAATCAATACGTCATCAGCGATTATGAGGTTGTCGCATTCTGCCCACTGACCCCCGGCAATCGGGTAGTAGACTTCCTTCAGCACCCTCGCGCCCGCCAAGCATCCCGCCATAATATCGCCGAAGGCGTCTTCGGAGAGAACCTTTTGGCGGCGGTTCCACTCCTCGCGATAGCTCTCCTTACGCTTGATGATCGCGCGCTGAGTCGCTCGATACGTGGCGTCTCGGACGAGATTGGGCTCAGTACAAAATATGCCCCCTGAATAACGAATCAGCGGCTTGATTCGTCCCGGTAACGTTCGGAAAGGGGTGCCCGAGAAGGCGCTTCCATCGAAGAAACTTCTGTTCTCACCTGGGTCATAGGCAAGATCAGCCAGGAAAGCTTCTGGTAGCTTCGTTCTCTTAGAGAGGTTGAACACGCCTCCGAAGAATAAATCCTCTATGGCGGACCTAGCGCGGCCTCCAAACTCAGAAGGCCCTTGGTCATTCGCGGCTTTGACGATGTCTTCCAAGCTAGCGGAGTTATTCGCGGCCGCGGCGCCCACTTCGTCCATCAGGTCGTTTATGCGGCTCCGAGCATCATCGATGCCGGCGCGTAAGCTGTCCACGGCGGCCTGTATGCCAGCCGCAATCTCGTCGGCCCCGACCCCATACAGCTCTCTTAGAACATCATCGTGGGGAGACAGCACGTAGCGAAAAAACTCTTCCTCCAGAACTTGGTAACGTCGGCCACGTATCAAAATCCAAGTTGAGAGAATCTGGAACTCCAAACGATCCCTATCTTCGCTTAGGTCAGTCTCTTCACTAGATTTGGTAAATCCATATTCAAAGCTCAGTGATATTGCCTTCTCACTAAGCAACAATAACTGGTTCAGTGCATCTTCTTCTACATTCTTGAACTCGCTCGGAAACGATGCGTCACACGCCGTCACCGCGTGAACATACTCCATAGCGAACACAATCGTATTTTCCTGAGCCGACACCGGCGCTAAGGTTTCTGATCCCGCCTCTGTTTTGGAGAACAGGGAGATCAGCAAGTACGACCAAAGAGCACCGATCAGGGTCGGCGGATATTCCTGTACAATCAAACATCGAAGCTGCTCACAAACGAGCTTCAGCTCCGCAAGCACATCCACCTTCGTTCTAGATTCCTCAGGCATTGTCCAGTTTGTGGATGATATGTCGCGGTATGACAAGGCGCTGTTAAGAGGCCTTACTCGTAAGCCGCTAGACAAATCTCTCCGCCTTTATCACGGAACGCACGCTCATCTCCGCCCTGCCCCGGTCCGCTTCCTGGGCAGGAAGGAACGTGTCTGCAGTCGCATTCTGCTTCGCCGTGAAATTCCTCACCGCCTGGGTAATCTTCATGCTGCAGAATTGGGACCGCACATCGAGCAGAAGTGGGGGTCTTGGCGCCTTCCGCGGGCAGTGTCTGGTCGTGATATTGCTCGGCGGTGTCGGTCACCGATCCTCTCCGGTCAGCTGGCCAATTCAGCCAGCCCCCGTGTATGCGCCCCTTCACAGGAGACTCGACATGCCCGGCAGTGACGACGATTATCAATTCGACGAGGAGAGCGGCGAGTGGATGCCGGCGTCCGAGCTGGCGGCGAAGCGGGCGACCGTTCGACAGGCTCAGGATGAACTGGGGGCGGTCGTGGTGCGGGACTCGGTGGGCAATGTGCTGGCCGACGGGGACCAGGTGACGCTGATCAAGGACCTCGAGGTCAAGGGCGCGGGGCGGACCTTGAAGCAGGGGACGCTGATCAAGTCGATCCGGCTGACCGGCGACGCCCAGGAGATCGACTGCAAGTTCGAAGGCATCAAGGGGCTGGTGCTGCGCGCGGAGTTCGTGCGCAAGAGGTAGGCGCCCTCGGCGGGGCGGTGCCGCCGGGGAGGGCCTTGGCTCAGTCGTGCTCGCGGCCGTTGGCGCCGAGGTAGATCTCGCTGCCGAGCTCGCGGAATTTCTCGCTCATCTCGGCCATGCCTTGCTCCGCCTCGACTTCGTCGAGG
>JAEZHP010000071.1 GCA_023416515.1 Pseudomonadota bacterium
CCTTCCACCGGCGCCGGCGCCAGGAAGCCGGTGAGGTACCAGCGCGAGGGGTTGTCCTTGAGCGTCTCCTCGGCGAGATCCGCGTCGCGCGGATCGGGGCCGATCAGGTCGCGGCGGAGCGTCTCGACGAGGCGGCCGCGGACGGCGGTGGGAGATTTGGGGTCGAGCGTCACGCGTGCACTTCTCAGCTTGCATCGGCGTCGGGCGAATCCGGCGGCTCCGCTCTATTCGTAGACTGTCTCTCGTCCTTCCTGATAGTCGCCCACGACCCAGACGAAACTCTGGATGTCGATGCGATCGCGCGGGCGCAATCCCGCCAGCTCTTGCTCGGTCCGGGTCACCAGATCCAGCAGGCTTTCATAGACCGGCAGGTGGAGGCGCGCTTCGTACTCGGAGGCGAAACGATGGCCCACGCGGGTCGCGAAATCCTGGGTGACCTGAGGCTTCAGAAACATGTGCGCGTCCGGCCGCCACAGGTATGGGAGATAGGTGACCACGGTCCACTTCGCGGCGTCGTGCGGCTTGAGCGCGTGCTCCATCGCGAGAAGGTTCGGGTTGCTGGCGTCCAGCGTGAACCGAGCGGCTCGGACGAATTCGTCGGCATGAGGACCGCGCAAGACGTCCTGCAGCCGCGTCTTCTCGAAGGGCGACAGCATGTTGGTGGCGCGGTAGACCGCCAGGACGGCCTCGCCGTAGCCCGTTCCGTCGACAGCTTTATCAAGCGGCGCCGCCTGGTCCAGCCGCGCCTTCGCGGCGAGCTTGTAGTCGCGCTCCTGCGCCGCGTAGCCGTCGGAATGGAACCCGTTCGGGAAGAACTTCAGGAACCGGCTGCAGGCGCCGTCGAAGCCGAAATACTTCGGGTCGCTCTTGCCTGCGTCGTCGTGCAAACGCCGCCACACGTCCTCGGCGTCGTCTCCCTCGGCGCATCGAACGCCGTTGGCGAGGCCGAAGAACCGGCCGTTCATGCTGACCAGCCGAAGCTCCTTTTTGCCCAGCATGGTCTTCCGGATCGTTTGCGCCTTGCTCACGCGGCCTGCTCCCCGACGCGGGTTGCTGCATCTTCTTCGAAATATCGGTCGTTGCGACTTAATGACCGGCAAAAAAGGTCGGCTAAATGAACGCCCAGACGCCGCATATCCTCATGATAGAGATGAAGCCTAAACGAGTCCTCCGAGTCCTTTTTGCGCGGGAATACGATCTTGAATCCTACCAGCAGCGTTTTCCCGTGGCGCGGTGAAGGCTTGTGAATGGGCCGGATGGTTCGCCCATCGCCATGGGCAAAAGCGTCGCGCAGCCATCTGAAGAACGCTTCAGCAGTCATCGTTTCGAAGTCGGAATTGATCCGATCTTCATAGGCAGACCTGTCGTTCCGATCCACAAGCATGATCGCGGGTGCCGCAAGCGACAGGCGCCAAGGATCGTCTGTAATTAATGTCGTCTGCATCGATTCACGCGCATCGTGAGCCAGATGATCAGCAGGATTTTCCCAATCGCCGCGCTCACGGCGGTTTCCCGCCACCCATGCGCGGTTCTTGCTCCACAACAGGATGCTGCTGAAAAAAGCGAATGATTGCGTGACGTTGAACGGAGTCGACGGCGCCTCATCAAGCATTGCCTTTAGGCGATTAACGATGGCCCATTCCACATGCCCGTCGGCAATTTCGACCATCTAGTAAATTCCTTGGGTAGTAGAATCCACTTCTTCTATATCCTCTTCTTCCGCCTCAACCGCCGCCCCGATACCGGCGGCGCGTTCTGCCGCCGCGCGCTCGGCGTTGAGGGCGAGCAGGCGCGCCAGCACCTCGTCGCGGAAATCGGACGGCCAGAACAGCCGGCCCTGGTAGGTGTGGTCGTCCTCGTTGGTCTCGTCGAGGAAGACCGGCTCGGCGCGCGCGGCGAGGTCCTCCCAGCCATAGGCCTCCAGCACCGCGCGATCCATGTCGGCGTGCAGCTCGCGCAGGCGCAGGATGCCGGGCGAGCGCTCGGCCGGATCGTGGAAGCGGTTGTAGGTCTTGGTCATGCCCTGGTCGTTCTCGACCATGAGCGCGGCCCGGAAGTCGTGGTAGGCCTGCCCGGCGGCTTCTAGCGCCGGAGAGGTCTCGAAGCTGGGCGGGAAGGGGAAGGTCTCGAAGCAGTCGGAGGGGGTGTAGCGGAGATCGTCCTTCATGGACGACGCGAAGAAGCGCGCCCAGACTTCATGCGGGCGGGCTTGGAGGCCGGCGAAAGCGGAAAATTGCTCTAAGGGGACGACTGAAAGGGTGTGTGCAAATACCGTCTTCGAATCCTTGAAAACCCACGAGAGATGCGGGGATACTTGGCAGCCAACGATGGCCCTATTTATAGATTCCAGTCGCCGCTGGCCTCTCACATTCCGCCTTCCGAACCGCCACCAGTACTTCGCATAGCTTCCGCCATTCTTCTCTCGGTCAGGCCGAACCTTCTCGTTCACGATCTCAAGGAGCGGGGCATATTGCCTAGCCTGATCGAGCTCCATGTCGCCAAAATTGATAACATAGCGATGGTGCCGTTGCATGGGATCTGTGTTGATCTCGCTGCCACCGATAAAGGGTGCAATGACACTTCTACACTCTGGATGTGCAGAAATCAGGTTCTCCATCATCGCGATGGAGCTTCCGGCACCTGAATTGTCATCGAACGTAAATCCCATCCCTAGTACGTTGTTGCCTACAAAGCACTGGCCGATATTTGTATGCAGACGAAGCGGCGAGCTGCTAGTGCCGACATCAAACAAGAAAGGGGTGATGTGGCGCACCTGACGCCCCTCGATATACTTGGGTTGCGACGAAATTCGCTTGGCGACATGAACGACAGACACGACAACGGCAGCTTCTCCAGGCCATCTGCGTCGCCGCACTGCAGAATATATTTCACCTTCATTATTGACGATCCACTCAAGACCGCCGGTTCTAGTGTCACCTTGAGCTACGGTGTTTGTGCAAATCAGTCCGAAGGCACCATAAGTTCTCAGTAAACCAAAAGAGCGCCTCATAAAATACGCAACTAGATCACATCTACTTCCTGATTCCGGTGTTGTATAGAATAGAAAATCCAAGTAAGGATCTCCGTACGTAGTCGATATTTTCATGCCTCCTAGAAATGGGGGATTCCCGACGATGACATCAAAGCCAGCATTCTCCCGCTGAAACACCTCGGGGAACTCGATCTGCCAGTGGAACGGCTCGATCGAGTGTTTTCCCGCTCGAAGGCTCCGCGCCGCCTGGTGCAGCGCTTCCCACTTCGCTTCGCCGAAGCCCGAGACCCAGCTCTCGATCTCCGCCCGCCGCTTCTCGCGCGCCTTCGGCTTGTCCTCCGCGAAGTAGGCCGAGAGCGCGGCGTCGCCTAGAACCCGCACATTGGCGACGACGCTCTCCACCGCCCGGTGCTTCCCCTCCAGAATGACCCGCATCGTGTTGTCCGGCGCGGCCTGGATCTCGGCGCGCTTCTTCGCCACCTCCGCCACGCGGTCGGCGACGAATTTTCTGAACAGCGGCAGGCCAGGCTTGGACGCATCCCAGTGCATCGCCGCGATCTGCTTGTCGTCCAGTCCGACCAGGCTGTCGCCGCATTTCAGCGCGTGGTCGAGGAAGGTGAATTCGTGGTCGCGCGCGAGGGTCGCGAGCCAGAGCGAGAGCTTGGCGAGGTCGACCGCGCGCGGGTTCCTGTCGACGCCGTAGAGGCAGCGCTGGGCGACAAGGCGGCGGGCGTGCAGCGGCTCGTCCTCGTCCGCCGGGATCGCCGGCCGCGTCTCCGGCCAGCGCGCCCAGGCCATCACCAGCCGCTCGCCCAGCGCCCGGCAGGCCTCCACCAGAAAGGCGCCCGAGCCCATGGCGGGGTCGCAGACCTTGAGCGACAGCACGTCCTCCGGCGTCGCGTCGGGGCCGATGCGCTCGAAGGCCGGCTCCAGCGCGTGCTGCACGATCGGCGCGGTCAGCGAGCGCGGCGTGTAGTGGCTGCCCGTCCGCCGCCGCTCGTCCGTCGGCTGGAGGAGCGGCGTGCCCGGCGCGAAGACGGCGCCGCCGGGCGAGGCGCGCTCGTCGACGATGGGTGTCAGCGCCGCCGCGAGCTCCTCGATGGTGGCCGCGGCTTTGACCGCCTTGTCGACCTTGTCGTTCAGCTTGCCGCGGTCGGCCTCCTCCTTCAGGTGCTTCGCCCGGTCGGAGGGCTTGGCGGAAAGAAGCCTCGCGAGGTCCACGAAGACCGGCGTCCTGTCGTTCTTGCCGGCTTTTATGGCAAGCGCCGGCCCCTCCATGGTCTCGACCGTGAAGCCCATGACGGTCTCGTAGACGCTGCCGATCTGCTCGACGTCGAGCGTGCGGTAGGACAGCTTCTCGCCGCCGAGCACCAGGAGGCGGTCGAGCACCTTCAGCACGCACTCGTCCGACACCTCCGCCGGCCGCGGCCGGTCTGCCGGCTCGTCCTGCCCCTGAAGGAAGGGGAAGGCCGCGGGATCGAACAGCTTGCCGCCGCGGCCGCGGATCCACTCCCCCGAACTGTCCCCGCGGTGGACGAGGCGAAACAGCGTCAGCAGCCGCGCCCAGGCGCCGCGCCTCAGATGCATGGTGAGTTCGTGCCGCGCCCGGTCCTCCAGCAGCCGCGCATGCAGACTGCGCACGCCGTAGCCCTGGTCGTAGAGCGCCCGCGCCGCGGCGTCGGTGCGCGAGGGGATGAGGTCGCGGTCCTCCGCGTAAAGCAGGAAGACGAGCCGGAGCAGCACGGTTAGCAGGCCGTCATAGACATGCTCCGGGCGCTCCCGGGCGAGCCGCTCCATACGCCCCAGGTCCGCCTCATGCAGACCGCGCATCAGCTCGTGCAGCGCGCCGAGCACCTGGGCGGCCAGCTTGGTAGAGACCTCCGCCTGCGCGTCGCGGCTCTGCGCCAGCAATCCGGCCAGGCGCTTTTCTGGCGCGTCATTGTGGAGCCGGAAGGACTTGAGCAGCAGCTTAAGGCCGCCGAGCATCGGCCGGCCGCCGACCTCGCCAAGGGACCGCAACGGAAACCGGATCCATCCGCTGGTCTCGCCGCGCGGCGCGTAGATCAGGCGGAGCTCAGCGTCGGTGACGAGGACGCCGATCGGAACCTGCTTCTCCTTGCAGAGGCGCTCCAGCCGCTGATGCGGCGTCGCCTCCCAGCCTTCGAGCGCGCCGCGTTCGTCGGGCTCGACGCCCGCCGCCTCGACGCGCACGAGGATCTGCCATCCGCCTGCGGGCTCGGAGACCGCCCAGTGCGGCGCGATCTCGATGTCGCTCTCCTCGATCCGCAGGATCAGATCGTCCGGAACCGGCGCGCCGCCGGGGCTGCCAGCGACCTGTTTCGGCCTCCAGCCGAGGATCTGCGAGAAGAAGGCCCAGGCGTCGTCGAGCGCAGGCCCGGCCTCGGCGAGCCGGAGCTGTTTCTTGACCGCTTCAGTGTCGTTGCGCGTCTGCGGCTCGGGCAGAAGGGCGTGTTTTCGCAGGACCAGCGGCGCCACCACCAGGCCGACCGGCTGGACATGGCCGAGCCACTCCTCGTTCGGGTCGACGCCCGCCATGCTCAGTTCCCCTCCGGCCAGAGATAGACGAGACCGACGGTCTCCAGCCGATCGGCCACCACGGTGTAGGAATCCCGCACGCGCTGCGGGCCCGTCTGGATATCGCTCGTCAGCCTGTCGAGCTTGGCTTTCCAGTGCCTGCGGTCACGGCGGCGCTGCTCCACCTCCTCGGCGATCTCCGGCAGGAAGGTGAGCTGTTTGTCGTCCGGCTCCGCGTCGGCCTTGGCGATCCGCGCGCGCTGGTCCTCGAGGAGGCGCTGGAGGGATGTCGCCTCCGCCTCGCCGATCCTGCTTAGCCCCTTCATGGCTTCGGCCTTGGCTTCTTCCGCGCGGGCTCGGAGCTCCGGCTCCAAGTCGGCTGCATCCTGAGCCGCGAACTGGCGGATGCGATCGACGATCTGCGGCGCCGGTGAGCGTGGGACAGCGAAGGCCTGCTCGAGCTGTACGAGCGTCGCGGCCTCCCGTGTTGCTCCAAACGGCCTCAGCGGCTTCACGCCGCGTCCTGATTCCGTCCAGGCCGCCGTCACCAGGATCATCTCCTCGTGCAGCCGCGCGGCGCCGGGGCCATAGAGCGCGAGCCGCCCGATCAGCACCACGCGCGGCTGCGCGCCAGGGCCGATCACGACGCTCGCTCGGGAGAGGTCCGACGCGAAGCCTTGCGCCATGAACTTCGCGAGCAGCCGGCGGACGAGGCGATGCTCGAGATGCACCTGGACGACGCCCTCAGCTTCGACGCCGTCTTCCGTGATCGCCGGCTTGAAGCTGAAGGAACGAACCGGTGCGTTGTAACGCCAGTCCTTCAAGGTCTCGCCGCGCTTCCGGCGACGGACGCGCAGATCGTCGAGCGCCTCCGCCCAGCCGGGGGCCTGGAACACCGGATCTGAAGGATCCAGGCGATAGGTGGGTGTTCCGGCGATCTCGATGCCGGTGTGCGCGTCCAGCGTCGTGCCGGTGCGGTCCATCGCGACCGACATTACGTTCCGGAGGTCGTTCGGATCGACGCCAACCCGCTCGCGCGAGGCTTCGAGCACGCTCCGAAGATCGTCAAGCTCCTTCGCCTGCCGGGCGCGGCGCGCCAAGACCGCGTCGTCCATCTCCTCGACGGCCGTGCGGGTGAGCTCGTCCGACGTCTCGCCGGCGCCTTCGATCTCGCGAGCAAGGCTCCCTGCGCCGCGTATGCCGTCGCGCGCCAGACGTTGGTTGATCCGCTCCGCAATTACGAGGCCGGCGGAACCCAACTCATCCTGGATTTTCTCGGTCTTGCGGACCAAGGCTTGGAGGACGATGTCCTCCTCCCGCTGCTCGTAGATGAAGTAGCGGCACGTCACGACGGGAGAGGGCTGGAGCTTGCGGTCGATGCGGCCGTTGCGCTGTTCAAGGCGCGCCGGGTTCCACGGCAGATCAACATGAACGAGCTCGTGGCAGCGCATCTGAAGGTTGATGCCCTCGCGCGCGGCGTCGGTGCAGATCAGAATGCGGAGCGGGTCGGCGGCCGGGTCGGCGTTGAAGCGGCGCTTTAGCTCCTCGCGCCGGTCCGTCGGGGTCGCTCCGGTGAAACAGGCGATACGGCCGTCGGGCGCGAGATCGTCGAGCGCCTCGAGAAGCCGCCGTTCGAGCCAGCGGCGCGTGTCCTCATATTCGGTGAAGAGGATCAAGCGCCGCTCGTTCCAGACGCCGCCCGGCGCCATGTTCGTGCGAATCCAGCCGGCGAGATGCTCGACGCGCGCATCCGGCTGATCCGCATGGCGGCGGGCGAGCTTCAGCATCTCGTCGACCATGGCGAGGTCCGACACCGCCGCCGCAGCAGCGCCCGCGGCTTCGGCGGCCTCTTCCTCCTCCCGGGCGATCAGCGTCTCGGCCGATTTCTCGTCGTCCGGCTCGTCCTCGATCTCGGGTGATTCCCCGACCGCTGCGCTGGCGGCGACGCCAGCCTCAGACGCCCGCAGAAGGCCTCGGCGGTGAACTTCCAGTGTTCTCGCGAAGGCCGCGATGGAGGACAGCAAGCGCTGCTGGAGGCCGACGAGGGTGAGCCGGACGTAGCCGGCCTCGCGCGGCGGCAGCCCTTCAGCCTTGCTCCGGACAGCTTCGCCATACGCCCTCAGCCTCGCCGCGAGCGCGAGCTCCGGAGCCGAGGACGGCAAGCCCGCGATCTTGATAGGCTTCACCTCACGGACGGGGAAGCGTTCGCCGAAGTGGCGCAGATCGGACTTCAGACGCCGGACCATCACGGGCTCGAGGTCCCGCGGCCTGACGGGAACGCCGCGCGTGAAGCGCTGCGGGTCGAGGATCTCGAGGAGCGCCGAGAAGGAGTTGGAGTGCCCGTTGTGAGGCGTCGCCGACAGGAACAGCCGATGTTCGAACCGCTCGGCAAGTCCGCGGACCGCCCGGGTGAACTGGCTCTCGATCGCGTACTTCATGCCGCTCGCGGGCGCGGCGTGATGCGCCTCGTCGAGGATGAGGAGCGAGCGCGGCCTGAAGGCCCCGAGCAGGTCACGGAGGCCCGCGACGTAGGTCTCGTCCGTCAGCAAAGAGTGGGAAAGGATGAATCGAGAGCCGGCGGTCCACGGGTCTGCGGCGTATCCCCGATCTCGGCGCAGCGCGCTGAGATGATCCCGATCGACGATCGTGAAGCTGAGGCCGAACTTGGTTTCCAGCTCGTCTTGCCACTGCCGCACGGTGCTCGCCGGCGCGGCGACGACGACGATGTCGACGCGCTGCCTGAGCAGCAGCTCCCGGAGGACCAGGCCGGCCTCGATCGTTTTCCCGGCGCCGACGTCATCGGCTATCAGCAGATTGACGCGCGGCAGCTTCAGAGCTTTCCGCAAGGGCAGGAGCTGGAACGCGTCCTGATGAATGCCCGCGCGGAAAGGAGCCTGGAACAGCTCGCGATCCGCCGAGGTCGCCGTGTTCCATTTCAACGTTCGTAGGTACGCAGAGAAGACGGCGGGATCGTCGGTTCCGCGTTCACCGACCTCCGCCCAGCCTTGCTCGCCTAAAATCTCCGCATCAAGCTCGGCGTCCCAAAGTACTTCTACCTTTTCACCTGGAGCATCGTCATCGATGCAGGCCAAGCGAACCGCTTTGAAAGCATCAGATGATGCGCTTTCCACCAGCCAGCGACGCGTCCGAACGCGAACAAACTGGCCCACCCCTGGCGTCATTGAACGCTCCCCCTGCCCCGGAGGGGCTATAACATGAAGGGCCACGCGGCGATCACGTAGTCTAGATCGCCTCTGGAGGCCGCGAGACTTCGATGAGCTTCTTGCGGACAGTGGAAGCCGGTGCGGACATGCTAGGCCTTCGAGAACTCGAAGGAGTAAGGCGCCGTGCGGACAATGCGGACAGCGTCGCCGTCCTGAAGCTCCGCCTTCACGATGAAGTCGCCGACGGCGGAGCGGTCGCGCAGGATCCGCTTTGAACGATCGATGTCGCTCGTCACGGTGCGCCCGGGGCTGAAGGTCGCCTGGATCGGGCGAGGAGCGAGCTCCTGCTTGTTGCTTCCCCCGAGCGCGTCCTCGGGAAAGAAGTCGAGCGGCAGGTAGATGTGCTTGTTGCGGATGTTCCCGCCCGTCACGCGGATGAACCGCTCCGCGCCGGCCGGCGCGGCAGCGCGCTCAGCGATCGACGTGTTCGACTGAGCGGCGCCCGAGCCACGCGGCGCCATCGAGATCGGGGCGGCCCCGACCTCAGTCCGTACGACCCGCGAGGAACCGCCCAGCTGCGCAAGAACCGCCGCTTCGACAGGCTCCGCCAGGTTCACCCAGATCACGGCGCCGGCCGGGTGCTCATACCGCACCGGCGTCGGCAGTGGCTTGGCGGCTCGAATCGGCCATGGGGTCCGCCACCCGCCGACGAAAGCCTGCTCCTGGCGAGCTGGAGGGATCCGGTGCCTGGGCTCGGCCGCCGCGTATTCCTCACGGCTCTCGATCGGCGGCAGCGATTGGCCGATCTCGGCCACGCCGACGACATGACCGCTGCCCTTCCTGATCAGCGCGATCGGCCCGCTTTGGCGGCAGGCGGAACTCCGCATCTCCCACGTCTTTTCGCCGGACAGGATCGAAGAGATCCACGGCTCGTCGACGATCAACCCCTTCATGCGCGCGACCCCCGAAACTCACCACCACCCCGGTGTAGCGGGCCAGCAGCAGGATTGCGATTGGCAGATTTAGGAAGATTGGCTGCACGGGGATCAGCGGCTGAGATGATTGTGGATGACGCTGGCGATCCACTTTGGCGCGTGCCGCAGACGGCGTGCTACCAAGCATGACTTCTAGCAAGCACGCTTGATAGCAAGTCAGCTCGTTATCGAGATCGCTGGTCAGCTTTCAGGCTGGGGCGGCGCCCATGCGCTCAAGCTCGTCGATGTTGAACACCACGGCGGTCTCCGCGAATCCGAGCTCTCGCCTGAAGAAGCGCTGCACATAGACCGGCGCCTGGGCGAAGCCATTCGACCGAGTCCCTGTTCGCGAGCCTTGTTCGCGATCCGGGCGACGCGGCCGAGTGGGCGAGCTACATCGAGGAGCGCTACGCGTTCCTGACCGGCGCGGCCCGATCGGGATGAGAGCGCCCGCGCAGCCGCAGAAACAGGTCCAGCGGCAGCAAGGCTGTGCGCCTTCCAACGAAGACTGCTCTTGCGCGTTCGGACGGCGACGTGATGGTCAGGCCGGCTCCTAGGCGTGCAGCGCGGAAGGGGTGATGGTGCGGGCGCTTATGAACCTCGCCTCGATCGCCCCGGCGCCGCGTCGTCTTGATCTCATCGTCGTAGTCGCGCGCACACCCTGCATCGTGTCTGCGCTGGCTCATGGGGGTCCTCCTCCGTAACGCAGAGGCGAAGCCCACCAGCCAACTTCATCGAGATTGAGTCCGACCCAGGTTTCACGCCGGATCACACTCACCCGATCAGATGGGGGCAGGCGCGGGGGGCGTTGACGTTCGTGCGACGCTGGCTGCTGCAGCGGAGCTGATCGGAGCGGGTCAGACGCCAGCGCGACGGATGATCATCCTATGAACCGACTAGGATGGCTGCGCTCGCGAACTCGTGATCGGGCGCAGCCATCCAGACGCGTGTCGCTTGCATCGTTCACGCCGACGCTTGGAAGCGATGGAGGTCCAAGCAGATGGCGCTCAACAGCTTTTTTCACATCGAAGGTTACTCTCAGAAGGCGCGGCGCGGCGAGCACGCGAAGCCCGCTCTCGCTGGCGTCATCGCCGAGGCCACACGCCGGGCGGGCTTCTGCGCGCATGTCGCAACTCCTCTGGAGCCCTGCGTGGTTTACGGCATGCATCCGATGGCCGCGGCGGACATCGCGATTGAACAGGCCAATCACGCGCGCAACGCTGCCGGGCGCAAGATCCGGTCGATTGACGTGGTGATGTTCGCAGCCGTCGCGTCTTACCCCGTCAATACGGAGAAGGTCCTGAAGCGCGGCGCCGGCGGCGCTGTCGAGATCGTCGATCCAATCTATGTCGCCTGGCGCAAGGCGGCGCTGGCGTGGGCAATTGGAGAATTCAGCGACGCGCTCGTCTCTGTGATCGAGCACCTGGACGAGGCCTACCCGCATCTGCACATCTATGTCCTGCCCCCCGTCGAAGGCGGCCGCCTCCGGCACGAGCGCGTGCATCGGGGGCGCGCCGCCCAGCTCGGCGTCGCCGACAAGAAAGAGCAGGGTCGAGCCTATCGGGAGGCTATGAGCAAGTTGCTCGACGACTACCACGCCTCCGTTGGCGCGCCCTTTGGCCATGAGCGCTTCGGACCGAGGCGCAGCCGAACCTCGAGATGGTGGCAGCTGGAGAAGCGGCGCGTCGAGGACGAGGCGAACAGGGCCGTCGAAGCGGCTCGCCTCGCCGCCGAGCGCAGCGTCATCGAGATCAAGAAGAAGCTGCATGATCGGTTGCATGCGCTGAGGGAAGACCTGCGGTGTGGCCGCGAGGCCGAAGCTGAACCGTTCGCGGCTGAGCGGCTTGAGCTCGAACAGCGTGTTCGCGAGGCCGAGGCGCGGGCGCGACGCGAGAGCGAGCGGCTCACGGCGGCGATGGAGTTCATCGCGGCCGCCGGTATGAGCTTCGATCCAGCGCCCGATGGACGAGGCCCCGAGGCGCCCGCCCGCGAGAGGGACATCCGGAACCTCGCCGACCTGCTGCTAGAGCAGAGCGTCGCGAGCATGGCCGAGATCGCGGTCTTCATTCCGTAGAGCTTCGGCTCGCCATGGTGGTTCAGTATCGCGGAACGCTCCATGCCCGTCTTCTACCGCCCTCCTCTTGATTGATGACGATAACCTTGCTCAGGTCACCGCGAGGACTGGCTTTCTCTGATGCCTGCGATCTAGCGCCTGGCGGATTGTCCCTTTCACCATCCGATCACGGTCGGAAGCCAGGTCGCGATGCCGGGGAAGCAGAACACCAGCACCAGCGTTGGTCTTGCCCCGGACTCTGGTCCGGTCAGGAGCTTCATCAAGGAGCGGCAGAAAGACGGGATCCAGCGGGCGAAGGCTTCAGGCCGTTACGCTGGCGGTAAGCGTCGCATCGATCGATATGTTGTGCGGGAACTGCTGGCGCAGGGGCAGAGCGTCGCCGCTGCGGCACGCACCCTCGGGTGCTCACGAATGCAGATTTACCGCATCATCGGCGACGCTCCGCCCGCTGCTTAGCGGGAGCTCGGCACCAAAAAAATTGGTCCGGGCTCATGGTCGGAAACGCGACGCGACTTCGCGCCGTGAGCTTTGCGGCTGGGGCTCGATCACGCTCGGATTTGGTTGTTCCGTCAGCGTCCTGCGGCACTAGGATGTCCGCACTTGGCTTTTTGGACGTGCGAGCGGCAGCGAACTGAACGAGCTGGGTCAGCGAGGACGCGTCACGGGACGTGATGAGCCATGGGTTGGCGTGACGAGCCTGGAGCGCCTCATCGATCGGCGACCTCCATGTTGAAAGAGCACGGCGTCTGAAACTGCGCCTACAGAGCTTCGCTGATCCTACCATGCAGGTCTCCGCCGACCCGTTTGAAGCCAAGCAGACGCGCGCAGGTGCGGATAAGCTCGGCCTCGTCGCCGCCGGCGTTGTCACCACGGGCGATCGCGAGCGCCGCGCGGATCTCGAGGAGCGAGATCGACGCCGCCTTTAGGGTGGCGCCGCTTTCCGCGGAGCGGTCCCGGACGGGCGGCGTTTCCTCTTGCGAGCGAGTGAACCAGAACAAGCCGTCCGATCGCAGGTCGGCGTTGGACGCGCGGGCGTACTGGAGCGCGGACGTCGCTGCGCTGATGATCCTCGATCCGGCTTTTTCCTTGCCGAACGCGCTCGCCAGTCGCCTCGCGACCTCTTCGATGTGGATCGGGCCTTCGGCGATCACGACGTGGCTCACGATCCCCGCCAGCGTGGCGACCGGGACTTCGTGCGGCTCCACTGCGCTCGTCACTGACGGCGTCGCGCGCTGGTAGGGCGGCATGCGCCGCTCCACGACCACGGGAACCTCGAAGTCGGCGAGATCGTCCGGCTCCACGGGCGCCGCCGGTCGCGCGACGTTGGCTCCGGCAACGCGGGCGCCCGCCTCGGCGTCTTTCCGCGCAAAGTCAAGCGCCTGCCGGAGCCGCTCGATCTCTTGGCGGCGATTGTAGAACCAGTCGGTGCTCCAGATGCGGTGGAAGCGCCAGCCGAGATGCTCGAGCACGTCCTGCCGCAACCGGTCGCGCTCCCGCGCCCAGAGCGCGCTGTGGTAGGTCGCGCCGTCGCATTCGACGGCGAGGAGGTAGGTCCCAGGCCGCTCCGGGTGGCGCACACCGATGTCGATGCGGAATCCCGAGGAGCCGACCTGCGGATCGGCCAGGAACCCGAAGCTGCGGATGACGTCGGCGACGTCCTCCTCGAAATCGGAATCTGCCGCGAGCCCGGTGGAAGCCGCCTCTTCCAGACGGCCGGTCTTCGCGAAGTCGAGGAAGCGCTTGAAGATGCGCACTCCCTCGCTGCTCGATCGGCTCGGATCGATGTCGCCGGGATCGAAGGAGGCGAACACCTCGCAGCGTATGCGCGCGCGGGTGAAGAGCACGTTCAGCCGCCGTTCTCCGCCTTCGCCATTCACCGGGCCGAACGACATGCTGGTCAGGCGGCCGCCCGGGACCACGGGGCCGTAACCGACGCTGACGAGGATCACGTCGCGTTCGTCGCCCTGCACGTTCTCGATGTTCTTGACGAACAGATCCTCGGACTGGCCCTCGCGCAGAAAACCGTCCAGGACGGGATCGGTCCGGCGCGCCGCCTCCAGCAGTTCGGTGATCAGGTTGCGCTGGGCGAAGGAGAAAGTGACGACGCCGAGCGACAGCGACGGATCATTGCGCGCATGCTCGGCGATGCGCGCCACGATCGCCTCGCCCTCCTTGCGGTTGTCGCGCTTGCCGCCCTTGTCGTAGACGCCGTCGACACGCCTGAAGCAGAGGCCGTAGGCCGGGTCCTTCTGCAGGGGCGACGGCGGGAGGATCAAGCCGCTCTCGTAGAACTCCCGGTTGGAGACTGCGATCAGCGAAGGATCGCGCGAGCGGTAGTGCCAGTTCAGCATCCGGGATCCGAGCCCCCGCGCCTCGCACAGCGTGAGAATGCTCTCCATGGTCCCGAGCTTCGCCGCGCCGCCAAGGAGATCGGCGCCCTGGTCCTCGTCGTCGCCTTCGTTGTCGTTCTGCTCGTCGGCGATGACGCGATCGAAGAACGAAGACGGCGGAAGCTGCTTCTTGTCGCCCACGACCACGATCTGCGTCGCGCGGGCGATCGCCCCGAGCGCATCCTCAGGGCGGACCTGCGAGGCCTCGTCGATGACGAGGAGATCGAAGGACACGCCTCCCGGCGGGAGGAACTGAGCGACCGAGATCGGGCTCATCAGCAGCACCGGCTTGATGCGCTGGATGGCGTTGCCGGCTCTTCCGAAAAGGCGGCGCAGCGCGATGTGGCCGCGCTTCTTGCCGATCTCGCCGCGGATGACCTTCATTTCGCCGAGCGCGCCCATCGGCAACTGAGCGAGATGCTGGGCGAGGATCGAGACGACGTTGTCCTTCAGGCGCTGCCGTTCGAGCGTCGCGAAGGTCTCGGCGATGTCCTGCCGTCGCTCGCGTCCGATCCCCTGGAGAATCGGGTCGCCCTCGCGCGCCACGTTCCAGAGCCGTTCCGCGCGCGCGTAGCGCAGCTCGACCGACGCCCCCGGGGCGTCGAGCTCGCGCCGGCGGATCCGCTCCGCGAGCTCTGCAAGGCCGTTGTCGGCGAGCTGGCCGCGCAGCTGCTCGAGCTCGACCCAGGATCCATAGCGGTCGGTGGCGGCCGCCATGGACGACATCCGGCCGCCGAACGCTGCGAGGTCCGCATCGTCCAGAGCGCTGGCGCCCATCGTTTGAAGGTCGAAATCGAGCACGCCGACAGCTTCCTCTAGCGCGCGGCGGGCTTCGGCCTCTGTCGCTCTCAGCTCGTTCCGCAGGGCCTCGAGGCCATCGCGATCCGCCGCCAGACCAAGCGCTAATCCGACGTCCGCCTTGATCGAGGACAGGAGCAGCCGGTCGCACCACTCAGCGACGGGCAGCAGCCTCTGGAAGTCCGTCCGCTCTCCGCGCCAGACGTCGCCGAGGGCGCGCGCGCAGAAGTCCGCTTCGTCCGACCAGGATTTCCGAGCCAACAGCACGCTGGAAAGCTGGTCCAGCCGCTCCAGCCGCTCCTGCGCGGTTTTCGGCAACCCGTCGCGCAAGAGGCCCGCCAGTTCCCTCGAGGCTCGCCGATATGCGCCGCCCCAGCGCGCGAAGAACGAGTTCGCGCCGGCGGCGATCGCTGCACGCGGAACGGAGACGGGAGCTTCGAAGGCGGCTTCGGTGAAAGTCGCCCCGGCCTGGTCCCGCGATGCCCGCCACGAGGCGCCGGCCGCGATTGCCTCACGGAGGCGCGCGAGATCGGAGGACGCGAGCATCGCCCGGGCGGTCTGGTCGGAACCGCGGTCGAAATCGTCGAGCCGATCCAGCAAATCGCCGAGCGCAGGAGCGGCGCCGAGGTTTTGCGCGAGGCCCAGCCCGAGCGCGCCGAGAGCTCGCCCGAGCGCCGACGCGAACGCGTGAGAGCCGGCGGCAGCCCTATCGAGCACGTCCTTTACGCGATCGAGATCCACCGGTTGAAGCGACAGATTCCGCGTTCCAGTGAACGGGTGGTCCTGCGCGTCCTGATCGGCCGCGATCTTCTGTCCGTAGCGTTGCGCGACCTCGACGAGCCGATCCTCGTCCTGTCGCGTCATCCCGTCGAGCCGGGCGGCTTTCACGCTTGGCGGCCGATGACCCTGTCCCATGAAGCGCGACTGGCGCCCAAGAACGCCATAGGCGGTCTCGCCGCTCGCGCCGATGGGCCTGTGCAACGCCTCGGAGAGCGCGTTCAGCCGATCTCTGGCGGCACTCAGCTTGTTCGGCGCGTCCGGCGCCAGTGGCACGGCGGAGCCCTTGCCCAGGGTCCGCGCGATTTCTCCAAGCACAGTCTTCTTGTGCGCGGTCCTCGAATGCAGTTCGAGGCAGATGTCACCCAGCCCGACCTTGACCAGACGGTCGTGCACCACCGAGAGCGCCGCCATCTTCTCGGCGACGAACAGCACGCGCTTGCCGTCCCGGGCGGCCGCCGCGACGATGTTGGTGATGGTCTGCGACTTGCCCGTGCCCGGAGGCCCCTGGACCACCAGATTGCGGCCCGACCGAACCTCCTCGATCACCTTGGCCTGCGACGCGTCGGCGTCGACCACGTGGAACAGCCGTTCCGGCGGCAGAACCTCGTCGAGCCGATCGCTAGGGCCGAACAAGGGCTGCTCGGTTTCGAAACCTTCATAAAGTAGCCCCCGGGTCAGCTCGTGCTGAGCCAAGGCGCCGTCGGGCCACGCTTCGGGATCGAGATCCCGGTACATCAGCAACTTGCTGAAGCTGAAGAAGCCGAGCTGAATGGCCTCGGACCCGACCTTCCAATTTTCTCGCCGCGAGATCGCGGCCTCAACCTCATCGAAATAGCGACCCGGCGTCCAATCGTCGTCGACCTCTAATTCCGGGAGATCAATTCCGAAATCCTCCTTCAGCCGCTGCTGCAGCGGAAGATTGGTCAGAATGTCTTCTTCGCGAAGTCTCAGGTCATAGGTCGACGTCCGCGCGTTGCGGACCAGCTCGACCGGAAGAAGCACTAAAGGCGCGTGCCGGGCCACTTTTGAGGATTTGTCCTCGAACCAGGTCAGGAAGCCAAGCGCGAGATAGAGGATGTTGACGCCCGATTCTTCCTCAGCGGTCCGCGCCTCTCCAGCGATCTTCAGGAGTTTCTTCTGGAGCGACTCCGGGCCGAGCGTGGAGACCAGCCGCAGATCCTTGGATTGGTCGTCCGGGCCGGCAGCCCCATCAGCGCCGGCCGACACGCCCGAGAACTCGATCTCGTCGGGCTCTTCGTGCCTGTCCCGCCCAGCAGCATGGAACCGCAGCGTCTTGCCGTCTTTGAGCAACTGGTAGAGGTCGCCGGCGTCCCGATCGGCGATGTTGAGAACGTTGCCGCGCGTGTTTGCGCGGTTCACATGGACCAGACGATTGCGCGTGCCGGTCTCGACGAGGCGCTTCCGCGTGTTATCGAAGAGCCTTGCAACATTGCTATCAGTGGTCGTCTTAACGTCGCGCTGCTGGCTCGGTACGCTGGACACGGTGCATCGCCTTGGAGATGGCGTCGACGAATCGACGGTAGTATTGAGAGTAGCGTGTTCACAGCGACGCACGCGAGGGGCAACCCCCACGCGGTATCCCCAGCGTTTGATCACGCACCGTGTGATCGCGACGCAAGCTTACAGCGCTCCCGTCTCAAACAAAGTGGTCGCCGCCGCCCCA
Organism: Pseudomonadota bacterium; assembly: GCA_023416515.1. Lineage (GTDB taxonomy): Bacteria > Pseudomonadota > Alphaproteobacteria > Sphingomonadales > Sphingomonadaceae > Allosphingosinicella. The sequence goes on from JAEZHP010000071.1 coordinate 17,392, forward strand.
ATCGCTCGCGCCAAACGAGCTCCTCAGCCGGATGGATGCGCCGTTAGGCGGCTCGGCGGTCATGGCGTGCCGGATCGTAGATGGGTCAGGAGCCGCACCTGCGGCTACCGCCGCGCCGGCCTCTGCCAGCGGTTTCAAGGCTCCTTTCCCGAGCGTCTGAACGGGTTGGCTATAGTTGCCTTAGCGCCGCAGCTTTTAGTCTTGCAAATTCATCATCATCGACTTGCCCGGTCGCCCCCAGCTTTTCGAGGCACTCGACCTCTCACACCCCTCAACGCGTAGCCGTTCAACCTGCGAGCCGAGGTCCTGGTCAAGCGTGCTGACCCTAGCGTACCCGATGCGCGCCATGGCTGATCCTGTAACGTCAAGCCTAAGGCTCGATGCTAGCATGGTCACGAATAGTGGCGTCAACTCATGTGACGTTCGGGTGTGAGGCGCGATCGTCGCGAGAGTATGCCCTGACGTGACAAGGCGACGCTAGCCAGGCCCCTCGGATCAGGCGACTTAAAGCTTCGCGTATTGGGGATGCATACACCGTACGCTTCTGGCAAAAACAGCAGCGTCTGCTACTCTCCTGTACGAACTGCTAGGAGCTCCGCACTCGAGCGAAGGCGCTGATCGGAGGGTAGCTTGATCATCTGACTGTGAACTGTCACCGCCGCTGCAATATCACTTTTTGAGTAGTCGCTGTCGCCCATGTCTGGGTCGGCATATTGAACGCGGTAATCAGATCGGATGGATAGCCAGCCCGCGTCAAACAGTCGGTGGTGATTTGCGCATAAGCAGATACCGTTCCGTGGGTCAGCCCGCAGGCTACGATGCTGGGACACCCAAGGGATGATATGGGCGGCATCTAAGGCCTCATGGAAACCGAGCTGGCAGATGGCGCATTTATACTCATAAGCCTTCAGAACCGCCGCCCGGAACACTCGTTGCAGATTTCCTCTAGAAAGAACCGCAGCCCACTTATCCGGCGCACTATCCGGGCTCTCTAATAACTCGTCAGCGATCTCCTCGATCTCTTTTCTGTTCTTGTCTGAGAAGGGGTTGGTTACTGCTGCCCAATCGAACTCGTAAACCTCCTGAAGATCCGATTGGTCTCCAGGGACACCGGCGAAGCCAGCGCCAGGGAGCCCAGTAGCTTGTGAATAAACAAGTGCCGTCAAGCGTGGTAACCCCTCACCAAGGCAGTACGCCTGGATGGGGCCCAAGACGTATCTTAAAGGACGCCAGTGAATCTTGAGCTGGTCGGCAGCGTCTTTGTAAGTTAGCGGCCGCCGCTCTTCCGCTGATCTAACGAGGATGGGCCAAAGGCGGCCGGACCGCTGCTCATGATCAACCATATGACTCCACCTGTTGCGGCGACGAAAATCCCGCGCCTCTCTATTCGATTTTGCATCGCAAGCCCCGCGATCAGAATACCGGCGGGTCGACATTCCGCATCTTATCTGGCCATCTACAGAGCGAGCTCTGAAAATAAGGGCAAAGGAACATTACGCCAGCGACCGATCTGCGTCTATTAAATCCTTGTTCTCGATCATCAGTAGAGCGCCCTTGCCGAACCATCAGACGCAGGTCATCCACCAGCCGCCTCCCCGTGAATCGTCATTCGTGAAGTGGGGCGTGCAATCACAACGGATGGCCCGGCATAGCGACTTACGTCAAAGGGAGTTCGATGTTGGAACTCGCCTCAGTTCCGGCTCACGTTGTGGGAGAACGGCGCTCCTTCCGACCGCGGCCGTCGCTGCCCTGAAACTCGCTAGGGCTTTGATCTCGGCTTTATTGGCTTGCCCGCTTCGTCGCGGCCGAACACCACGATCGCAAGCGCTTGAGTGGCGACGGACCGAACCTGGGCGGTCATCCGTGACCTCCAGATATGACTGAGGGGGCCCGAAGCCCCCTCGTCAGTTCAACATCGGTGTTGAGGCGTCGCGGCCAACCGGCCGCCGGAAAGCGGGGCATCGCAGTCTCCTATGATGGGCTGCTCGGCGGTTCGGCCGAGCAGCCCATCATATTATAGTTGTGACGGCTCTCTTAGTTTTTAAAATTATAAGGATGCAATCGTGAACGATCTAGCGCGAATGGAAAGTTATCATGCAGACCAGATTTTAAGATCCACTCTGGTCCTCCGAAGACAAATTTTGGAAGATGTTGGGGAGGCAATAAACGTGTATGGCACAGAGAATACTGCAGTGGATCTTCTGAAACGGGTGACTGAGATACAAAGTGCAGTGAAGGCTCTCAGGGAAATAATCGAAGAAGCAGACGATTGGCGCGACTGACGTCTTGCGGCCGCGGTCGCGAGAAGCAGGTGTCTAGGTGTTTAGTCCCAGCGTGTCATGGCTTGGCTGACGAATGAACAGCTCCGGCTTTTCGACGCTGAGGGCTTTGAGAGCCTCGAGTGGTGTTTTGAAGCGTAGCGCCTTGAGCTGCTTGGCGTAGTTGTAAGCGAGCAGCCAGTCTCGGACGTGGCGTCGCAGATCATCGATCGAGGCGTAGTGGAAGGCGCGGACGGTCGCCTCCTTGATCGTCCGGACCATCCGCTCGGCCTGGCCATTGACCTTGCCCCCTGAAACGCCCTCGATCTGAAGCTAGGGTCCGTCGACCAGGAGAGACGGACAATGAAGAAGAGCCGGTTCAGCGAGGAGCAGATCATCGGCGTCCTGAAGGAGCAGCAGGCTGGATTGCCTGTCGCCGAGGTCTGCCGGAAGCATGGCATCATCGACGCGACGTTCTACACGTGGCGTTCGCGTTATGGCGGCATGGAGGTGTCGAACGCCCGCCGGCTGAAAGCGCTCGACGACGAGAACCGCAAGCTGGAGAAGCTGCCGGCCGAGGCGATGCTCGACGTGGCGACGCTGCGCGAGGCGCTTGGAAAAAATGTATGGTCCGCCCCGTCGGTGCAAGGATCAGGGTCGTTCTGACGGTCCAGTCTGCATAAATGTATCCGGCCTCTCGCGAGTGGGCTGCTGTTGCAGCCAGGCCATGATGAGATCCGCGCGCGCCGTTCTCGAATAATGCTTCGGGCTGACGCCCGCTTTTTTTGCGAAGAGCTTACAGCGCGCCGATCGACTTTCTCGTCATCACTCTCCCGAACCTCGCAGGCTGTCGAACGGCGGGGTCAGGCCATAGCCGGGCCTCGCCGTTCAGGTTGCGCCCGGCTTGGTCATCACCACCCAGGCAATACGGGCTATCTTGGCGGCAAGCGCCACGGTGACCTTGTTGGCGTGCATGCGCATCTGAAGCGTGTCGAGCCAACCTCCGAGGCGATCGCGAGATCGGTCGAGATGCATGACGCACGACCGCGCTCCGTGAACCAGCAGGCGCCGCAAGTACGAGCTGCCACGCTTGCTGATGCCCAACAGCGTCGTCTTGCCCCCGGTCGAATGTTGACGCGGGGTAAGGCCAAGCCAGGCCGCCATGTCGCGGGCCTTGCGGAACTGAAGGGCTCGACCAGCCGCGGCGATCAGGCCGGTCGCGGCGAGCGGCCCGATGCCCGGGATCGACATCAGGCGCCGGGCGGTGTCGTCGGCCGCAGCGGCCGCTTCAATCTCGCTCGTGACCTCACCGATCCGCGCTTCGAGCCCCTTCACTCTTCGAGCGCGGCGAGCAGCCTGCGCATCGCCGGTGTCAGATCGTTCTCATCGTCGGCCAGGACACGCGGAAGGTCGGCTTTGAACTTGCCGGGGCCTTGATGCATCGCGATCCCATATTCGAGGCAGAAAGCGCGCATCTGACAGATCACCCGAGTGCGCTGGGCGACCAGCCGATCCCGAACACGATGCAGGGCCTGAAGATCGATCTGGCCAGATGAACGAACCTCGACAAAGCGCATTGTCGGACGCGTGACGGCCTCGGCAATCGCCTCTGCGTCGATGATGTCGTTCTTGTTCGACTTCACATAGGGCTTCACGAACTGGGCCGGGACGATGCGGACCGTGTGTCCAAGCGCCTTGAGCTTGCGCGCCAGCCACTGAGAGCCCGGACAGGCTTCCATCCCGACCAGCGTCGGCGGAGGCGCGCTCGAAGAACTGAAGCAGCGTGTCGCGCCGCAACGTCGCTCGCTGCAGCGGTGCGCCCGAGCTGTCCAGCCCAACGACATGAAAAACGTTCTTACCGATATCAACCCCAAAGACCGTAGCGTTGCGGGGGGCGTTCCGAATGCTCATCGCCAGTCTCCTCTATCAGGCGTTGTCCCATCAGGATGAAGCGGGGAGACGGGGCGGACCATCCCATTAGTTCTGAGGCCCGGCGCACGGAGAACGGCCGTGACCTGGGCGATCGAGAAGAAGGGCTATTCGCAGCGGCGCGCCTGCGGGCTGCGTTGCGCGCCTCATCCTTCCTGATCGGCTCCTCGGAGCCATTGAAGAACCTGTCGAGCAGGCGGCGCGCTAAGCGGTGGGAGGGGCCGGATGCGAGTAGCCGGTCGATCGCGCCTCCGCGGGACGCCGTTGCCCGTGCCCGAGGCGCAAGTTATCTACCGTGGCTCAATTGTCGACAACGGTGGCGCATGGCACGGGACGGCGGCGGGGGACTTTCCGGGCTGCCCCGCGGGCCCATCGCGGCGGCGTGGGCGCTCGTCGACTTCTCCTACGCCGACTTTCAAGTCGCGATCGCCGCGCTCGCCGCCCTCAAGGGCAGGAGCGCGACCGACCCAGCGCTCTCCCGCGCGGTCAACTGCGGGGCGGTGGTCGAGAGCGGAGGAGCGTTCCGCCTCACGCCGGAGGGGCGCGCGCTCGCCGAGGAGGTCGGCCGGGAGGTCGACGTCAACTGGGCCGCCCTTCGCTCGTGCCTGCGCGCCGCGGTCGCCGAGGCGACCCTGCTCGGGCCGTCGGCCTTCCCGCACAGGAGCCGACCACGCGGCCTTATGGAGACCCGCGCGTGGGGCGCGGACCCCGTACCCGTGGACTGGGCCGTCCGCGAGGCGCTCGGCCCGTCCGACCTCGAGGCGCTTGAGACCCTGCAGTCGGGACCTCGCACGATCGAGTCCCTTGCGGCGGCGCTCGGTACCGAGGGCACGTCCGCCGCCTATGGCGCCGTCGGGAGGCTGGTCGACCTCGGGATCGCGTTCGACGCTTCGCCGGGCGCGGAGGAGCGCGACGCCGACTGGTTCTCGCTCTGCGAGGCCGCGGCGTCGATGCGCCGGATGCGCCCATCCTTCGTCGAGGACACCGACGGCACATTCTCGGCGCTGAGGCGCCGCGCGCTGCTTGTCGAGGCCGTGGAGCGCGCCCGCCTAGGGATCCCGGAGCGCCACGGCATCGACAGCTACGCGAAGGCCACCGCCACCCGCCGCTCGGCGAGGAAGGCGAAGGTCGACGCGATGCTGGCCTCCTGCGCCGGCCGCCCGCAGACCCGCGCCATGATCGCCGCGGCGGCCGGGATGACGCCCGCCAAGGGCTACGCCGACCAGGTCCTACGCGAGGTCATGGACCAGGCGAGGGCAAGGGGCTTGAAGGAGCTCGAGGGCTTCAGGACGGGACCGAACCGCTTCTACGTCTCCGGTCCCTCATGGGACGAGGGAGGGAGCGACATCGAACGCTGGAGGGGGCTCGAACACGTCGTGTTCGGCCGCCGCCTCCATGCCGGGATGTCCGCGGGCGAGCCGTGCGACCGCAGCCTTACGGACGTCTCGGACACGCGGCCGTTCTTCGCAGAGACGCTTCGCGCATGGGACGAGGGCCTCAGCATCAAGTGGGCGCCCGTCTGGACGCTCGCGGAGGTCGAGGTGCGAAGGGAGTCCTGGGGAGAATCGTACTGCGACCTCGGCGGCGCGCCGCGTCCCCGCGGGTGGTGGGGCGTCGCCCACGTCGCCGCGCTCCTCGTCGGCAGCGACGGAAGCCAGTGCCCGGCTGAGCTCGCGGTGGACGACTGGAGGCGCTTCGAGGGTCACCGCGACGAGATCGAGATTCGGCTGAGCCTCCACCGGGTCGACGACGCCGCGTTGCTGAGGCCGGGGACGGTCGTTCGTGTCGAGTCACACGTGGCAAAGTTGCTTGGCGGGGAAGGCCTGCAGGCCTCGGCTCCTGGCAGGCACGGTCGATGAAGCAGGAACTCTCGCCCGGGTTGAGTGGCCTCGGGTAAGAAATAGTCAAATTATGAGGCCGGCGCTTCATCGAATGCCTGACCAACGAAGGCAGAGCTATCACTCTGCAGGGGGGCGATGCGACGGCGACGGGACGTCGGGATGACAGAGATCATCTCCGGACCAGGGACCGATCCGGGGCCTCCCGCGCAAGTTCGCACTAGCGAAGGTCAAACTCTTGGGATCTTCGCTGGAGCGGAGCGCGAAGTGAAGAAGTCCAGAGCGACCAAACGGTAAAGTCAGGTTCGAAGGCGATTGCGAGAAGTAAGGCGATTATTTTACATTGCGCGGCATCTGGACTGGGGTTCTCAAGGGGGCGATGTTCGAGCTCTGAAAAACCTCTACTCGATAGGCCTTCTTCGCTCGGCCGAATGCGCCTCTTGCTTGCTTTGGCAACTGATGCTCGCGCCGCAAGCGAATCTCACCGCCTCACAAACGAGAGGAACTCCGCCTCCAGAAGCGCCTCTGCCGAACACGAAGGCGCGGCAAGGCGAGTGCTTCAATCCGGCTTCTCAATGTGCTGATCCGAAGTTCGACCCGTTCCAGTAGGTCGTCGAGCTGCAGGGCTCCACGCCAGACTTACCGCAGGATGATCCGTGCAGTCGCACCTTCATCGTTGCAAGCCCCCCCTCAGTTGAGAAGCTCAATCCCTGCACGTTGCTGTCCAGCACCTTAACAAAACGGCTGTCCGCCAGCGATGCGAACACGACGGTGGTGCAACCTGCAGAGCCGCAGTAAAGGGCGACCGAGTCACCGCACCTGAAGCGACCGTAGTCTAGAATAAAATCTGACTGTCCGTCGCCGTTGATGTCGCGGCGCGTCAAAAAACCCTTCTTGAAGGTGATTTTTTCATCGCAGCCCTTCATCGCTTCATCAATGTTTGCTTGCACCTCCCGAGGAAGGACCTTGGCGGCCGCAGCGGGCGAACTCATTGCTTGCAATGCGCATAGCAGAGGCAAGAGCCAGATTGCGGTTCTGTCACTCATGGCCAATCTCTTTTATGTAGACCCCCACGGGACCCCGGAGGGACCATGCGTTCGCCTAGACGTCTGGTCAATCGGTCCTCGATCTTCCTGGCGGAAGCCGCAACCTAGCCACTTTGATGCAGTAAATCGCCGCCTCGATCATGCTGCTCCCGACGCCGATGGTGTTAACACCGGCCAATGAGGCCTGGAGCCTCACATTCAGACCGGACACAATCCGGGGGACCCTCACCCTATTTGTGACACTGGTAGCGTGGTGCCTAAAATTCGAGGTGACAGCACCACGGCCCGCATCGGTTACGCCCGCTAGCAGCCTCGACCAAGACGTCGCCCTCCAGGTCGAGAAGCTCAATACCGAAGGCTACGAGGCCGTCAGGGCGGCCCCCGCCTGGCCTGCGCGAGCGTCAGTCGGAGCGGAGCTCATGGGTGGGCCGCCGGAATTCCCGGTAACAGACGCAGTGGTCAATGTCGTCGAGAGCGGCGCGGGGTCAAAGGTGCAGTACGGCGGCCGACTTCGCAGTACGCTCTGCCGTGGGTCGAAGGCAGTGTCACGAACTGCCTTTAAAGAGCGAACTCCGCGGGTGCGTCCTCGGTCGTAGTTTGCGCATGCGGCGCAACCACGAATTTACCGGAGGCGGTCACACTCCCGCGCATGTACCGCACGCTCATGCTCCTCAGCATCATCGGCCCGCTCACGCTCGCCTACTACGTGCCGCCCTTGCTTCAGAGTTGGCCGGCGGGCGCAGAGATCGGCCGGCCGGGAAAGGTCAGCGCGCTCGATCGGCCGGAGCCCCGCGCGACTGTGACCCGCTGCGGTGACGGAGACACATGCACCTTGTCGAACGGCGATAAGGTTAGGCTCCTCGACATCGACGCACCCGAGCTCGGCGGCGCCCGCTGCGCAAACGAGCGCGTCATGGCGGAGAAGGCGCGCGATCGTCTTGCCGGCCTTGTCGTCGGAAAGCGCGTTGAACTCCGCGGGCCGGGTGGGCGGGATAAGTACGATCGGATACTCGCCGATGTGATCGTCGATGGGCGGAACGCAGGAAGCATCCTTATGGCTGAGCGGCTCGCAGTCCGATGGCGCCCGGGATTAGGAAAGGAGCGGCCGGGGCCTTGGTGCTGACGTCGATCGCTGTCATCGAAGGCACATGCTTGCCTGCGCGTAGGCCGGCGGTAGAGACCGCATCCACCTCGTCGACGACCAGGCCGCGCGGCAGCTCAATGGCCTCGTCGGGCGCGAGGTCAACGTCTATGGCTCCCAGCCTATGGCGGCCATACGGGTCCTCACCGCGCCGCGCTCGTAATGGGCGTCGTCGCAGCCGTCCCAGTGGCGGGAGCAGGGGAGCCGGACAATGACGGCATGACGACCGTCCGGGCTTTCTATCTCGCGGCGAAAGCCGGGGACGGTCGAGCGGCTTCAAGAAATGTGGTCTCCACCAGGCGTGCGAACGGCCCGTTCTCTGCGGGGCGCCTCTCGGCCTTCTACGGATCGCTCGACGCGCCGCTAAAGCTGCAGGGGGTCGAGAGGATTCACCCGGATGGCTCCGAGCCCGCTACGGTTACGCCGCCCGCGGAGGCAAGGCCTGCAATGGAGAGGCCATCGTCACTGTTGAGCGCGTCGGCGAGTTGAACCTGATCTCGGGAATCCGCTCGCTGTCGGGCTGCTGGATAACGCGACCGCAGTCTAATCACGCGCGGGTCGTCAGGGGTGTCACAGCTCAACACTCGCTGCTCGTCCTCCGCATTGCTGTCGAGTTCTCCGCCTCCGCCTCCGACTACCGGCGACGCTTCGGCTCGGGCTCGGATGACCTCATCACTGCGAAGCCGTCGATCGTGACGCAGGCCGGCACCGTGTAGAGCTTTCGTTTGGCGTCGATCTCCTTCACGTCGCAACCGTCTGCGGAGCTCGGCACATACCAAAGTCCCTTCAGCGCGCGGGACTCGCAGAAGGTCGACTCGCCTGCCTCGCAGACGACGGGCTGACTCCCGATGGCCCGGGCCAGGCCATCGCCGATCTTGTTGCCGAGCACGTCGCGGGAGTTACCGTCGTAGGATGTGATCATGCGGATCCCGCGGCGCTCGTCGTCCCAGTAGAGCTGAATCGGCTGCTCCTCGCCGTCCGAAACCAGCAGGCAGAACCCGTCGCACTCCATGCTTAGCGAGATTTTGAAGGACGACAGCGTCGCTGCGAGATTCACCAGCGTGGTGCTGTTCCGTACGTCGACCGCCTGGTTCTCATCCTTCAAGCTCTTCACGCCCCAGCCTGAGAATACGAAACCCTTCGGACCTTCGTCCTGTTGCTGGGCGGCAGCAGATCCAAGAGAAAGCATCGCGAGCGCCGCGACGGCAAGGCTTTTGCTCAGTTTCGACATCGGCGCGGTGCCTTCCAAGCGATGCGAGAGCACCGGACCACGCCAGTGATCGGCTGTCGAGGTGCCTGCGGTGCGCTGGAGCGGTCCCTAGCGCTCATGGATCCTACCTAGCTCAGTAAGGCGCAGACCTTGGCTGTCAGTCGGCGCTGAAAAATTCCACGCCGGATCACAGCTTGGTCTGAGGCCGGTAGAATATGCGGAGGCGACCGTCGGCGATCAGGTGCTGCACGTCCGCTGCGCGAAGGCGACGAACGGACGCGGGATCGCCGCCCACCGAACAATTGATCTGAGCGATATCCCCAAGGCGGAAATCCTGGCGCTGAAGGATTTCTGGCTCTTTTCCGGCGCCTGCTTGGCGCCGCAGGAACCTGGTCCAGGCTTCATGCCAGACTTTCCAAGGCGCTCACGCGCGCATGCGACACGCTCATGATCACGAGGGTGTCGCTCTACACATTGCGTCACCAGATGCTCGCCACCGCAAAGCGCTCGATGACTCCCCAGGAGGTCGCGGCGCTTGCTGGCACAAGACGACAAAGACGGCGGGGCAGCACTACGCGAGATGCTGCAGCGGCTGGAAAACACCCCCTCGTGTCTATCCTACTCCCGACGTGGTAGCGCGCGTCTGCGCACCCAGTCGCTCCCAGACAGCTTCCGTGAGTTGCAAACCAGCTCTCTGACCGGCCTCGTCATGGAGGCTTGGGCCTGGGCGGCGCAATCCGACGGCGCGGGCCAGTCGGGACGTAGCGAAGGAGGCGAAGCCGGAGGCGCGCGTGATCGACGGAGACACGCTCCGCGCCCTTGCCCGGCTTGCGACGGCTGATGGCGTTGTCGGGTCGGCCGGAGTGGGGCGGAGGGTGCCGAGGCGCGGCGGCGCTCGCCGCTGAGAAGGCGCACACGGGAGCTGACCCCACCGGGTCTTAGGCCTTGGCCTTCATTCTTGGAGCATGGCCAAGGCGCCGCGCCCGCCCCGCTCCACCAAGCGCTCCGCCGGGCCTTTGGGCGAAGCCATCTCAAGTCTGCCGCTGATCATCCGCCGCGATCCTTTTCAGGCGGAGCTCTTCCGAACCGAGTTCATCTCGCCCTGCAAGCCGACGCTCCGCCTGAAGGCGCCGAGCGACCGCCCCTGACCGGACCAGAGTCCGGGGCAAGACCACGATCCGAGCGTCGGAGGGCGGGCGCCAAGCACAAGCGGAACATCCCGAACTCGGCAGTGTTCGTTCGAGCCAAGGAGAACGAGATGGATCGCATTGTTACGGCGACCATGATCGCTACCGTGCCCGGAAGCACGGTGACGAGCGTCCCGGCCTCAGCTGCGTGCCAAGACCGGGGCAGCGTCTCCAAGGACGGCAAAGCTGCGCCCTTGGCCAGCCTAAGGGCGGCGAGCTTGGCAAGACGGAAACCCCGCAGAACGCAGGAGACCTCATATGACCACCGCCTCCAGGATCGGGCTCGCCGCCCTGCTCTCGCTCGGCCTCGCGACTCCGGCCCTCGCGGACCGCGCCGGCCCCGGCTGGATGAGCGTCGAGCAGGCGACCCAGAAGGCCAAGGCCGCCGGCTACTCCTCAGTCACGAAGATCGAGGCCGACGACGGCCACTGGGAGGCCAAGGGCGTCAAGAACGGCCGCGTCTACGAGTTCCACATCGACCCGAAGACCGGCGCGATCTCGAACGAGCATCTCGACGACTAGGCAGCCCTCAGAAGTCCCGGCTCATCGAAGACGGGACCGAGCCTCTCGCCCGGCCGTCGCTGGCAGCGGGCGCCGGTCGACCGGTTTTCCCGCCGGCTTCTAGGAGCGTAGGGAAATCGGCGCACCTGCGCCGGCGCGCGAACGCCCAGGGCACAGACGCCATAGGCCGGCCCCTCATCCCGCTAGCTGATCACTGGTCGCAAACGGCCGGCGCCCAGCGAAACGCTCGCCATCGGCAGCGACATGATCGACGTAGGGAACGGCAGGCGTGGCGGCGAACTCGAAGAGTACGTGGCGACGACCTGTGAACCGATTGGTCCGGCGCCTCCGATGACTGCGATCTTCATGTGAGGCTTCCCGCGTTGCTGCGTCGCACGATTGGGAGGCGACATGGCCGAGGTCGGATCTTCTACTCGCTCATCGGCGCCAAGGTCGTGATCGAACGTTGGCGGCGGGTCACAACGCAAACCGCCCGCACTTGGCGCTCACGTAGACCGCCTGCGCCCGAGGCCGCGCTGTGGCCGGCGGCGCAATCCCGACCAGCTCCGCCGGCCCTGCTAACCGTCGCGTCGCGCTCATGAACCAACATTGCAACCGGACCACTCGATGGGGGCCGTCCACGAGCTCATGCCGCTCGCGCTCGAGGTCGGCCTGTTCCGCATCGGCCTGGGTAGCTATCTAGCGAGCTAGCTGGGCATCGCGATAGCTACTCAGCTTTTCGCCCTCGCGCGACCCCCTCGCGCTACTGGTCCGCCCCCTTGAGAGCGACCTCTCCGGATCTCGGTTCTGGCCGCTGGAGAGCGGTCTCATGCCGAGGAAGAGGCGCACCCGCAGAGATGCTTCGCGAAGCTGAGGCGAGATAAGCGCAGGGGCGTCCGGCTATTGAAGCAATCGCTCAGCCGGACGGAGGTCACACTCCAAAGGCCATCCGCGCAGAGGTCGCGCTTTGCCCGATGCGGCGCCGGACCACCTCCGCCGTCGTTCCAGTCGTCGCGTCGGCGGCGTTCATGAGCCGCACTGCGCCCGGACCACCCGGCTGTGGCCGGCCGCCCGGCCCCGACCGGACAGGGCGAACTGGCC
>JAEZHP010000121.1 GCA_023416515.1 Pseudomonadota bacterium
ATCCGGAGACCGGCGCCGCCCGCGCAGCCGACGACGTCCCGGCCGACGATCCCGCGCCGCGCCGCGCGTTGGCGCCGTCCGCCTGCGGACTCACAGTGCTGATCGACGCCCGCGCCGAGACGGCGGAGGTTCTGGTGACGTGGGGCGACTACGTCACCGAGCCGCCGCTGCCCCCCGAGGTCTTCGTGGACGAGACCGCGGCCTACGACCCGAAGCATCAGAACGTCCTCTGGCGGCGCGTCCCTGGCGAGGCCACTGTCGTGATCCCCGTGCCGAAGCCCGGCGAACGCGTCGTGCGGATGCTCGCCGGCTCCGCGGGGCGGCAGCGTCCCGGCGGCGGCCTCGTGGTCGAGGCTTTCGCGCGGCCCTACAGCCTCGACAAGGCCGACGGCGGCAGGGCTGAGGTGGTGGCGCTCACCGTCATGATGGTCAACCGCCGGGACCCTGCCCGCCGCCGCTTCGCCGACGTGACCTTCGCCTTCCAGGTGCGGGCGGAGGTGCGGAGCCCGCTGCCGCTCTATCCGCGCACCGACATGACGGGCTTCGGCTCGTCCGACCCCGACGCCGCCACCGCCGACCTCCATTTCCGTGACGTCGCCGAATACGCCGTGGGGGTGAACGCCTCCGCCGGGTGGGACAGACCGGGCGGGGACGGCCATGTCTACGCCGCCCGCACCGACTTCCTCCCCTCCGCCGAGGTCGAGCGCATCGAGCCAAACGAGAGGATCGGCGCGGCTTTCGAGATGGAGCGGCTCGCCGAGCTCGCAGCCGGCGATCCGGCGGAGCTCGCAGCTGAGCTCGCGGGGCTTCCGGACGAGTATCTCGCCTGGATCACGGCCGAAGACGCAAAGGTCCCCGGCATCGACGGAGCGCCTCGGCGGCAGACCGCCGACACCCTCCTGAAGGCGGCGCGGCGCGCGCATGGCCGCATCGAGGCTGGCATCGCCCTCTTGGCCAAGGACAAGTGGGCGCGTCTCGCCTTCCGGGCCATGAACGAAGCCGTCGCCCGCGCCGCCCGTCGCCGCAACGCCGGACGCGATGGCGATCCGGCCGCCCAGAAGCCGCCAACCTGGCGCCCTTTCCAGCTCGCCTTCATCCTGCTCAACCTGCCTGGACTCCAGGACAAGCTGCACGACGACCGTGAGCTGGTCGACCTCCTGTTCTTCCCGACGGGCGGCGGCAAGACCGAGGCCTATCTCGGGCTCGCCGCGTGGACCATCGCCCACCGGAGGCTGACGGCCTCAGGCCGGCTGGGCGCCGGCGTCGCGGTGCTGATGCGCTACACGCTGCGCCTTCTCACCCTCGACCAGCTTTCACGCGCCGCGGGCGTGGTCTGCGCGCTCGAGCTGATGCGCGACGAGCCTGCCTGGATGGAGAGCGGCACGCGCCTCCTCGGGGATTGGCCCATCGAGATCGGCCTCTGGGTGGGCTCCGCGGCTTCCCCGAACCGCCTCGGTGGAAAAGGCAACACCAATCCGGACACCGCCGTCGCTCGCGTCAAACGCTTCAAGACGTCCGGCAGGGAGGCGCCGGCGCCGATCAAGGTCTGCCCGTGGTGCAGCGAACCGTTCTCAGCGGACAGCTTCGCCTGCACGCCGACAGCGCTGGCTCCGAAGAACATGGAGCTCCGCTGCGCCAATCCGGATTGCGATTTCACCGGCGCCCGCGCGCTGCCGATCCTGACCGTCGACGAAGCGATCTACCGCCGACTGCCGGCGTTTGTGATTGCCACGGTCGACAAGTTCGCGGGCCTCCCTTGGCTCGGCGAAGCCGGCGCATTCTTCGGCCACGTGAACCGCACCGATGAGTGGGGCTTCTACGGAGCCAACGATGATCGGCGGGAAGGGAAGCCGCTGGGGAACGGCCACTCGCTCGATCCGCCCGACCTCATCATCCAAGACGAACTGCACCTCATCAGCGGTCCGCTCGGCACCGTGGCGGCGCTGTACGAAGTGGCGCTCGATCGCCTTGCGAGCCGTTCGAGGATGGGGAAGCGCATACGTCCGAAGATCGTGGCGTCCACCGCGACTGTCCGGCGCGCCTCCGCTCAGATCCGCGCTTTGTTCGATCGCGCGACGACCGAGATCTTCCCGCCGCCGGGTCCTGATCGCCGCGACAGCTTCTTCGCGAAGACCGTGCCACCCTCCGAGAAGCCTGCGCGGCTCTATCTCGGCCTTGCCGCCGCTGGCAAGGGTCCGAAGCTCGTCTTCCTGCGCACCCTGACGACCCTGCTCGCGGCCGCGCAGAAAGAGGCGGACGAGGGCGCCGACGCCGACGCCTACATGACCGCGCTCGGCTATTTCAACGCGCTGCGCGAACTCGGCGGCGCCCGCCGCATCGTCGAGGACGAGGTTCGTACCCGTCTTTCAACCTATGGCGCCGAGCGTCGTCGCCACTCGCCTGCTGACCAGCCCTTTGCCGACCGGCGACTGAGAGATGTGCTGGAGCTCACCTCGCGCGAGAGCACGGACAAGGTGGCGGCGGCCAAGGACGCGCTTGGCGTTCCGGCAAGGGAAAAGAACGGCGTGGACGTCGCGCTCGCCACCAACATGATTTCGGTCGGCCTAGACATCACCCGTCTCGGGCTGATGCTGATGCAGGGGCAGCCGAAGTCGGCCTCGGAGTACATACAGGCGTCGAGCCGCGTCGGTCGCGACGGCTCGCGTCCGGGCTTGGTGGTCACGCTGCTCAATGCGCAGAAGCCCCGTGACCGGCTGCATTTCGAGCGTTTCCGCCAATTCCACGCGGCCTTCTATCGCGTGGTGGAGCCGACCAGCGTGACGCCCTGGGCCGCTCGCGCGATCGACCGCGCACTCGCCGCTGTAGTGGTCGCGTGCGTCCGGCACCTTCATCCGGACCTTTCCCGCGAGGGTGACGCGGTCGAGATGCCCGACCATGTGAAAGAGCAGGAGATCGTCGACGTGATCCTGTCCCGAGCGCCCGAAGAGGCCGTTGTGGGCGGCCATCTGGCGCTGAGGTCCATCGTCGAGGAGCTTCTCGCGACGTGGAAGCGGATCGCCGAGGATCGCCGGGGGAACGCTGAAAAGCTCTATTACGGGCACCCGCGGAATCACGCTCTTTTGCACGATCCGCTTGATCCGAACCTTCCGCTGCTCGGCCCCGACTTCGAGGCGTTCACCGCCGGCCGCTCTATGCGGGACGTCGAGCACGCCTCGGCGCTGAAAATCATCGACAACTACGGCAACGTACTCTCCGCCTGAGGTCATTTATGTCCAAAGACAAGGTCCGGATGGGCCAGGCCGTCGGCCTTTTCGGTCCCGGCGCGATGATGGACCTGCCGGATCGCTCCGTGCTCGTGATGGGGCTCGATCACTGGGAAGCTTTCGGTCCGAAGGCGTTCGAAGTCATCCAGGAGCCGCGCCTGTCTCAGTTGCTCGAGCGCCGCCTAGCGGGCGGCGACGACAATCGCATCAACAACGAGAAGCCTATCAGCTTCCGCACCCCGCCGATCGACCCCGGCGATCCGCGACAGCCGACACCCGGCATTAAGGCCCGCATCTTCCCGGAATGGTTCGCGTGCGACGCCATTCCAGGCGATCAGCCGAACCGGCGCCGGATTGTCCGCTTCAGCGAGCTCGAGGCGCCGAAGCGACTCGACTGGAAGGGTGAGGACGGCAAGAAGCGGCGCGCATCGCCGCTCCGCTTCGTCTGCGGCTGCGAGAAGGGCCATCTGCAAGACATCGAATGGCGCCGGGTCGTGCATGCCGGCAGGTTCGGCGAGGAAAAGGGAGAGGGCGGTGCTTGCCGCCGGCCCATGTGGTTGGAGGATGCAGGCACCAGCGCGGACCCCCGGGATACCCGGGTCTCGTGCGAATGTGGCGCCCATCTCTCCCTTGAGGACCTCTTCCAGCCTGGCCGCCTAGGACCCTGCCGTGGGAAGCGTCCTTGGCTCAGCTCCGATGACCCCGCCGGCTGCCCCGACACGATGCTTCGCCTCCTCACCCGAAGTGCTACCAACACCTATTTCCCGCAGATCGTGCGCCTGATCTCACTGCCGGAATCGAACGATGCGCTCGACAAGGCGCTCGACGCGGTGTGGTCCAACGTGAGCGCCTGCGCCTCTGCGAGCGAGGTGGGGATGGCGAAGAAATTCAACCCGGCGGTCGCTGCGAACCTGGGTCCCTACTCGGATGAGGAGGCATTCGCCCGTATCGAAGCGCGAGCAGCATCGGGCCAGAACGCTGAACAGGACGCTCAGCAAAACCCTCGGATCGCCGAGTTCCAGCTGCTCGCGAGCGGCCGTCGCCTCATCGGCGAGAACCGTCCCGACGCTCGGCTACACGCCGAAACGCTCCAGCGGGATATCTGGGATCCGAAACGCGAGCCTCTCCTGGCCGGCATAAAGGACCTCGTCGCCGTCCACCGCTTGCGGGAGGTGTCGTGCCTCTACGGCTTCACGAGGTTCGAGCCCGCTCCACTGGCGGACGACGGCGTCGAGGACGTCGGTCTGGCGGTGAACGGTGCGCCCCTTGGTGAGAACCCGGATTGGCTTCCGGCAATTGAGCAGTTCGGGGAGGGCTTCTTTATCCGTTTCGACTCGCAGGCGCTCGCTGAGTGGACGGGACGGCCTGAAGTGCAGGCACGGCGCGCCACACTGAATGGCGGCTTGGATACGTGGAGGCGCGCGCGACGCGCGCGGGGGGCATCCGACAAGTCGCCGTGGGAGGGTGAGCACCTCGAGTTCACTATGGCGCACAGCCTCTCCCACGCACTGATGAACGAGGTTGCGATCGACTGCGGCTATCCGGCGAGCTCGCTCAAAGAGCGCCTCTACCTTATCCCCGCGCTGCCGAGCCAACCAAAGGAGTGCGGTATCCTGATCTACACCGCGAGCGCCGGCAATCAGGGCACCTTGGGCGGTCTCGTCGAGGTCACGCGCCGTTTCCCAACGATTATGGAAGCCGCGCTGTCCCGCCTCGACCTGTGCTCAGGCGATCCGATTTGCGCCGACCACGACCCGACAAAGGCGGCCGAAGACCGAGCTCTTCATGGCGCCGCGTGTCATGGCTGCCTTCTCGTTGCCGAGACAAGCTGCGAACACCGGAACGTCTTCTTGGATAGGAGCTTGCTGGTGACGAGCATCTCGTCGGGACGTGCCGGCTTTTTCTGCTCATAGCTCGCACGACGCCAGCCACAAACAGCTTGCGGTCTACGTCGTAAAGTCTGTGCCGTGTATCCGTCGGCCCGTATTGAGGACGAAATTGGCGGAATTTGCCTTTACCCTTTCGCAGCCGCCGGTCGCAAAGACATCTGTTGTCGTTAGGTTGGCTGATAACAACAAAAAGACGAGACTTACGTAATTATACGCCGTATAATCTCCTCGAACACTATCGCTTCGAGGAGTCTTGCTATGAAACCCGGCAGATACTGGACAAAATGCGTTCTTCGCGCTAGAATAACTAGCCTTTTCAAGCACCTAGCGCTTCGGACCGACAGGGATGCGGCCCGGCTCCGCCGTCGCTCCCTATCGGTCGCTACCGCATCCCTGTCGGTCCGATCGCGGATTACCACATTTTGACGTAAAAGTCAATATGGACCGCTATATTTAGTGGATGGAGAATCCAAGGTGATCCAAGATGGCCTGAATATGATCAAGGGGAAATAAAAAACGTCTTTGGTGGCTCTTGGCTATTGCCAATCGTTTTTGGGCTCAATATTGTTCGTCTTGAGGTGGGTTGGCCAGACCCAGTCTGGGTTGGCCCCGCCCCGGAGACGTCAAAATGACCTACGGCATCACCCTCATGCAGCCCGCTATCGATCAACTCTCGCCCGCCGCTCGCGCGGAAATCTTTTCTATCATCGGCCTGTCCGGCGAAGCCCCGCAGTCCAGCAATTGGACTCCCGCTGAGGAGAGCAACGACGACGAGGTGTCGCCCGATCAGGACGACGACTTCGCTGACCTGTCGCCTCAGCAGGCCAAGAAGTTCCTCGAAGGCACGAGCGACAAGAGCAAACGCGCGTTGCGCTTCATGGTTTCGGGCGATAGGAAGTTCAAGCTGGCCGGCCTCGCCAAAGAACTCGGCGTGCATCCGACCGAACTTCCCGGGCTGTGGAGCGGACTCACAAAGCGAACGCGCACCATAACCGGAAACAAGTCGGCCTATTTGCTGTACTGGGTCGATGACGCTCTAGTGGTTGATGAGGAATACCTTGACCAGACAGGCTACATGACCCGGACGACGTACTCGTCGTTCCGTCACGCATTTGGGCTCGTCTAGCGCTAGATGACCGATCCAACAATAAGGGGCGCGCCATATCCGGCGCGCCCCTTTTCTTTCACGGTCGCTGCTGGACCTCTAAACCAAAGGCTCCGCTGCGGCCGTTGGAGGTTGTAGTCGATCCCGGGAGGCGACAGGCGACTCAGGGGAGCGGTGAAAGTAGAAGTTATCGAGACAGGGCTTCTCGAGGGTTAGCCGAGTTTTGATCTGCTTTGTTTGTTAACCACAACCCAAGACCAGCGGCCTTCTCAAAGACAAACCTCTTGCGCCCTGCGCAACCCCCGCTGATCCTTGGGCTGTGACGTCACCCCGACGTCGCGGATTCGCCCTGGTCCCCGCATCTGCGGTGAGGCGGGCGCCGGAAGCTGTTGGAGCAGCGACCGACGCCCTGACCATGTCGGCGATCCTGGTTTGGACAGGAGAACCAAGCATGGCTAGCGCCATCTATGGTCGGTTGCGCGCCGACCGCAATCCCCCCGGAGAGAGCCTGAGGGCTCAGCAGAGCAGCGCCGGACGCCGTCGGGTCAGGCCCGGCCGCAGACGCCGCACGTCCCGCCCCGCGCGCCGCGCGGCGCCGAGGCTGCGCATCGAGCGCTGACGCCAACGCCCCGGCGCACGCCTTTGGCGCCAGCAGCCTTGATCTGACGTCACCGCGTTCGTGACGGCTGCCGCCGCGGCGTGCGCTCGCGCTCCTGAACCCCTTTGTCTTCATCTCAACTGCGCTGCGCAACGCGGCGCGGAAGGACTCTCTCCATGTCTTCGCTCATCACGTCTTCTCTCGTCGTCACGGGCACGAAGCCCAAGGTTTATCTGCTCGCCGGGCAGCCGACGGTCTACACCCTCACGCCCACCCTCAGCCGGCCCGTCATCACCATGATCTCCGGCGCGGAACTGCCGTTCTGGGACGCCGCCGCCCTGGAGGACGCCGGCGCCTATATGATCGTCTGCGAGGAGCACGGCTCGCCGACCTCAGTCTATGTCGGCGAGGCGGGCTCGCTGGAGCTCCGGTTCGACGGGCACACCCGGCTGCAGACGAACGACGGATCGGTGTTCGTCATCGCCATCACGGCGCAGGACGACGACCTCACCAAGCACGACGTCCGCACGCTCGAGCGCCTGATCTACCGTGCTCTCGCCCACGAGCCGAACATCGAGCTCGACAATCTGCTCGAGCCCTCCCATGCGCCGGTCGACCAGGAGCGCTTCGAGCAGCTCTGCGCGCTTACGGCCGATGTCCTGACGCGCATCGGCCAAGCCGGCCTCCTGCCGCTCGAAGGCAGCTGGCGCGAGGGGCTCACCGGTTCGAGCCTGTGCGCCGAGCTGCTGGTGGAGCCGCCGCTTGAGGAGCTGATCGGCGCGCAGCGGATGCGGATCCAGGGTCGCGGCTACAAGGCCGAGGCGCTGTTCCTGGTAGACGGCCGCTGCCTGCTCAAGGCAGGAGGCCACATCCGCTCCTTCACCGCGCGCAAGATCCCGACGCGCGCCGCGATCCATCGCCAGGAGGCGCTCTACGCCGGTCTCCTGGTCGAACAGGACGGCGCGCTCGTCGTGACGCGCGACCTGCTGTTCCCCAACCCGACCAGGCTCGCCCGCTTCGTCACCGGCAGCACCTGCGGCAAGTGGAAGGTCGCGTCCCCGGCGAAAGTCGGGCCGCGCTCGGCTTCCGCCGCGTGGCTGACGCTCTGGCGGGAGGCCGCGCCCGGAGCTTGCACCAAGGAGGACGCCAAGAGCATCCGAAAGGTGCTTGAGCGCACCGGGCTGCTCGGCGAGCCGGACTGGACCCGTGCTGTCCAAGGGGACCTCACGGCGGCGGTCCGGGCGGCGCTCCGGGTCACCAACCGGCTCAAGGTCAACTCGGCGGCGACGGGGGCGCTCGACCTCGTCATGAGCGCCCTGATGGCCTGCGCCATCGACGGGACGCGGAGCGCGGCGGACGTGTTCGAGATCCTCCTGTTCCGCCTGCAGGCCAAGGGCCTGAACATCGGGGCAGGGTCCTGATCATGACGCGATACGACAGGTCTCGCGCTGCAGCTTCCGGCGAGGCGATCAAGGGGGAGGCGCGCGCTTCGCGCGTCTCCCTCGCGGATCTCGGCCGCGGTCGGGCGGAGGATAACGACAGGGCGGCGGAGGCCGCGAGCGAGCCCGAGCTTCCCTTTATCGACGTGGCGAGCCCCGACGATGAAGGCGAGCCCTATGCGGATGCGGCCGAGCCGGATCCGCAGCCGTCGCCGAGCGCCGCCTTCGCGCGGGCGGCGCTTGGCGAACTGCTGCCCCGGAAGGTTCGCCGCGCCCTCGAACGTGGCGAACCCCTGGTGGTGGTGATCGAAACGGCGACACCGCCGTGGGTCGGGCAGCTTGCTCTGGCGGTCAACGATCTGTGGCCGCGCAGCCGCGGGGTCTCGATGGACAAGCCTCCCTCGCGGTTTGAGGGATCCGTGACGCTGCCGGCCGACCGGCCGGTGCTCGCGATCACCAGCAACCTGGCCTGGTTGCCGGCGGGCTATGTGGACGCGGCGGATTTCCGGGCGCGCCTTCGCATCACGCCCAAGATCGTGCGGCAGGGCCTGCGCCTCGCGCTTGGCCGTGGGGCAGCGGTGACGCCGCGCGACATCGCCGGCCTCG
>JAEZHP010000182.1 GCA_023416515.1 Pseudomonadota bacterium
GTTCGGCTTCCGCTACCGGATCGAGATCTACACGCCCGCCGACAAGCGGGTCCACGGCTATTATGTCCTGCCCTACCTGATGGACGAGGCCCTGGTCGCTCGAGTCGACCTCAAGGCCGATCGCCAGTCGGGCCGCCTGCTCGTGCGCGGCACGCATCTTGAGCCCGATGCGCCAATCGACACGCGCGAACGATTGGCCGCCGAGCTTGCGAGCATGGCGGCCTGGCTGGGTCTCGAGCTGGAAAGCTGATCAGGCGAGGAAGGCCCCGAACACGATCAGGCCGGCGACCCAGCCGGTCGCGAACAGCTTGGCGTCCTCCATCCAGCGCGGCACGCCAGGCAGCTCAATCGGCTGAGCGATCGCGACTGCGCGCGGGAAGTTGCCGGGGTTGCGGATTCGCCGCTTCACGACGGGGGTAAGCCGGGTCATATCCCCGACTTAACGATTTGTTTACCAGCGGGGCAATCGCGTTAACCGCGATTTCTGGGGGTCGTGCCGAGGCGGAACAGCCCGGCGGAGCAAATTATCAATGCGCCGGGGCGGGCGACTCCTCATTCGACCCGCCGGACCGCCATGCACGCTGGGTCAGCTTGGAGCCGCTGCAGCGATATTCGTGAGTGATTCCGTCGGCGCCATGGTGTGCGACCGTCTCCAGCGGAGAGATCGCCACAGGCCCATGATGCTCCCCGCCAGGCTCGGCGAGCAGGCGACGCATCGCCGCGTTGCACGCGTCGTGCGAATTGTAGGACCGGCTCTCCTCGGCGACGAACGCAGCGTGGCGCTCGCCGCTCGCCACATGTTCGGCATGGTGGGGACGATAGAGGGCCCGGCCATAAGGCGGACCGTAGGACCCGGGCCACAGCCGCTCGCCCACCGGAAAATGCTCGCCGCAGCCGGCCAGCAGCACCAGGCATGAAAGAGTGAGAGCCCCACCGCCGCGCATCACCGCCTCCCGAAAGCGGGAGCGACCATAACGTTCTCCAGGCAGCACGAACAGGCGGCTTAAGACCGGCTATGAGGAGGGGGTTCTGGAAGGGATGGTGGAGCCGAGGGGGATCGAACCCCTGACCTCTACAATGCCATTGTAGCGCTCTCCCAGCTGAGCTACGGCCCCACACCTTCGTCACGGCCGCTGGGTCCGGCCGGAAGCGCGCATTTAGGCAAGGCGGGCGCGGCGCGCAAGCCGTTCGCCCGCCCTTTTTTGAAGAAGCCTTACGCCTCCTCGTCTTCGTCCTTCGCGCCCGGAACGCCGATGTCGTCATCGCCGCCGAGATCGACCTCGTCGTCCGGATTCTCTTCGGCTTCCTCGTCGACGTCGATCTCGAGATCGTCGGCCGCCAGATCCGAATCCGGAGCCTCCTTTTCCTTCTCGGGCTTGGCCGCCTCGTAAGGCAGCGGCTGCTTCGACTTGAGCACGGGCTCGGGGAACCAGTTCACTCCGCATTCGATGCAGGTGACCGGATCTTCCTTGCCGAGATCATAGAAACGGGCCGAACATTTGGGACAGGTCCGCTTGGTGCCCCATTCAGGCTTCACCATGGGTGAAAATCTCCAGTAACAGAAACTTGGGCCGCTCTCAGGATGAGGCGTCGGCGCCGGATCGGCGCGCGCCTTGCCACAGGCTGGTGCCGCTGTCAAAAGCCCCGCGCATGACCGCAGCCATCCTCGCTTCCGCCCGATGATCATCGCAGTCGACGGACCCGCGGCGAGCGGCAAGGGCACCATCGCCCGAGCGCTCGCGGCCCATTACGGCCTGCCCCATCTCGACACTGGCCTGCTCTACCGAGCGGTCGCCCTGAACCTGCTCCAGACCGGCGGCGATCCGGAGAGCGAATTCTCCGCTGCGCGCGCCTGCGACATCTCGCAGATCGACTTCGCCGACCCCGAGCTCAAGGGCGAGACCGTGGGCGGGATCGCCTCGCGAATCAGCGCCTACAAGATGGTGCGCGAGGCGCTGCTCGAGCGCCAGCGCACCTTCGCTGCGACTCCTGGCGGCGCCGTTCTCGACGGCCGCGACATCGGCACCGTGATCGCGCCGCACGCGGAAGCGAAATTGTTCGTCACGGCGGCGCCGGAAGTGCGCGCTCGCCGCCGCTTCGCCGAGCTCGTCGGCTTCGGCCTCAACGTCCATTATGGCGACGTGCTTGCCGACATACGCGCCCGCGACGAGCGCGACTCCGGCCGCGTCGAAGCGCCGCTCAGGCCGGCCGCCGACGCCCACATTCTCGACACCAGTGAGATGAACGCGGAACAAGCGATCGCGGCCGCCATCGCCGCGGTGGAGCAACGCCGCGCCTGACGCTTGGCGGCGCTTCGCGGATCGGCCATAGATCGGCCTCACGTCGTGGGGCTGAGGGGATGACGGACGCGGTCGAGGAAGCGCGGCAGGCGCGCAAGCGCGGCGACCTGTTCGGCGCCTACGACATCGCCGCCCGGGCGATCGCCGACGGCAATGGTTCGGAAGACCTGAAGCACGAGCAGGCGCTTGCGCTTGCGCGGATGGGAGACACCGAGCGCGCTTTGTCGCTCTATCATTCCCACGGCCTCGACCGAAGCGAGGACCCCGACAAGCGCGCGCTCGGAGCGAGGCTGCTCAAGGACCGCGGGATCGAGGCCGGCTCCCAGGACGAGCTTGCCGGCGCCTATGACGCCTATCGCCGGATCTTTGCGGAGACCGGGGATTCCTATCCGGGCATCAACGCCGCCTCGCTCGCGCTGCTCATCGGCCACGTTGATGACGCGAGGCGTCTCGCCTCGGACATCCTCGAGCTTCCGAACGTAGCCGAGCCGACCAATTATTATTGCGGCGCCACCCGTGGCGAGGCGCTCCTGATCCTCGGCGACGTCGCTTCGGCGGCCGAGGCGCTTCGCGAGGCCGTCGGACTTCCCGGCGCCAATTTCGGGGACCAGGCCGGAACGCTTCGCCAGCTCAGGCTCGTCGCCGACGCCGCAGGCGTGCCGGAAGCCGAGCGCGAAACCCTGCTCGACGCGATCCGGCCGCCTTCCGCATTTCACTATGTCGGGCACATCTTCATGGGCGACGAGGCAGCCGAACGGCGCCTCAAGCAGGGGATCGAGGCCGTCCTCGACGAGCGCAAGGCCGGCCACGCCTTCGGCTCGGCGGCTGCAGGCGCGGACATCGTCGTCGCGGAGACCGTGCTCGATCGCGGCGGCGAGCTTCACATCGTGCTGCCCTGCGCCAAGCAGGATTTCGTCGCCCAGTCGGTTCGGCCTGCGGGCGAAGCCTGGGTCGAGCGGTTCGAGGCGGTGCTCGTCGGCGCCCGCCGAGTC
This sequence comes from Pseudomonadota bacterium, assembly GCA_023416515.1. Lineage (GTDB taxonomy): Bacteria > Pseudomonadota > Alphaproteobacteria > Sphingomonadales > Sphingomonadaceae > Allosphingosinicella. The sequence goes on from JAEZHP010000182.1 coordinate 3,293, forward strand.
AGCTTCGCGACCGAGATGGAGTTCGTGAACGACCCCTCCCTGTTCGCCTATGGAGCGGCGGTGGCGATGGGAATGGCCCGGCTTCGGGGGCAGCATCTCGCGACGCGTTGCTTCCAGCTTGCGCTGTGGGACGGAAGCCCAGGCGGCTCCGTCGGCACCGCCGCCGACGTCCGGCTGTGGCGCGAGCATGGCGGCGAGACCGTGGTCATCGCTCCCGACGGAGTCGACCGCGACTATCCGCGCCCGCCCGCGGGCGATCCGCCGCCCTTCCCGCGCCGGCTCGCCTCCATCCTGTTCACCGATTATGCCGGCTATTCGCAGCTGACCGAATCCGCCCTTCCCGCTTTTGACAGCGAGGTGATGGGGCGCGTCTCCGACGTTCTCGCCGCCCATGCCCCGGCGGTCATCGCCGCCAACACCTGGGGCGACGCGCTGCACGCGGTCATCGACGGAGCCGGTCCGGGGGCCGAGGTCGCGCTGGAGCTTCAGAACGCCTTGATCGAGGTCGACCCTGCGCTCCTCGGGCTCCAGCCGGACCAGGGCGGAATGCGCATCGCCGTCCATTTCGGGTCGGTCTACGAGACCACCGACAGGGTTACCGGCCGCCCCAACTTTCAGGGCACTGAAGTGTCCCGTGCCGCTCGGATCGAGCCGGTGACTCCGCCCAACACCGTCTATGTGACGGAATCCTTCGCGGCGATGCTCGCCCTCTACGCGCCCGAACGCTTCCGCTGCCGCTATGTCGGTCGGATCGACCTTGCAAAAAAGTGCGGGACGTTCCCAATGTACCGGCTGACCGCACGCGAGGGGAAACGGTGATGGCGACGACAGGCGATGGGAGCAGCTCGTTCGGGGAGGGCATGGTGAGCCGCGACAAGTCGCCGATGCTGTTCGTCAGCCACCATTCGTCCAAACTCGAAGTGGCCGAGCATGTCGAACGCGCATTGAACATCAAGGGCGTTCGCTGCTGGATCGCGCCGCGAGATGTCGAGCCCGGCGCTTCCTTCGCACGCGCCATCCCCCATGCGATCGGCGAATCGAGCGCGGTGTTGCTCCTGTTCTGCTCCAACTCCGCCAAGAGCCGCCATGTCGAGCGCGAGCTGATCCTCGCCGACCAGCTCGGCAAGGCGATCATCCCGCTGCGCCTCGAGCGCATCGATCCGGGTGAGCTGAGCTACCACCTCGCCGCGTCGCAATGGATCGACTGGCTCGAGCAGCGCGACGAGGCGATCGACCGAATCGCATTGAAGGCGCGCGACCTTCAGGCGCAGGCCAAGAACGGCACCCCGAAGACCGGCACCGTCTCGATCGACGAGCTGGAGACCAGTGCGCCCGTCGATATCAGCAAGGGCAAGAGCGCGCCGCCGCCGCCTCCAGCGTCCCCGCCGCCGGTTCAGCCGCTCTCGCTGCACGGGTCGGGCAAGGCTGCGGGAACGCCGCCTCCTCCCGCGAGCGACGGGCCTGGGCGGGCGACTCCTGAAGCCGCCCCTTCATCAGGGAACGCCTGGCCGGCCGAGCCGCGCAAGGCGAGTAAGCTGCCCCTTTTCCTCGCCTTGGGCGGGGTCGGCGCGGTGCTTCTGGTCGCGCTCATCTACTTTGCCGTCTCGATGGGAAGGCCGGCGCCGGTCACTGAAACATGGTTTGCCGGCCTGTGGAGCTACAGCGAAGATTGCAGGGACCAAATCCGCTTCGATCCCAATGGGGAGTTCGTGACTCCGGCGGGCCAGCAGGGAAGATGGTCGATCGAGAACGGCCGTACCCTCGTCGCGGAGCTCGACGACGAGATCACCCGGTCCAACCTCACGCGGGTCGGCAGCGATGAGGTCCGCACCGGCGACGGTTCAATGTTCCGCTGCAACTGAGGAGCGCGACGACCCATTGCCTCTTAGTGGCGGGTCGCGTCGATCGACTGTTCGCCCAGCACCTCGATCAGCCGCTGGATCTGCCGCCAGCGGCAATAATGGATGACGTTGCCGAGCTCGCGGCTTCGAATCGCCCGTGCCGCCGCCTCGTCGGCCGCGAAGCCGCCGAACTGCTCGATAAGTTCGGCCGCCTCGTTGGCTGCGGCGGCATCGGGAACGTGGACGTGAGGATACAAACGCAACTACCTACCGAAGGTTGGGATTGCCGCGAGCATAAGAACTCCGGCTTACGAAGTGCCGCACAGCCATGTTCAACAAGTTGTTGAGCATATTCCGGCGCTGGAAAGCTGGCCTTGCGACTGCCATAGGGCCGTAATGACGGATCCCAATCTACGCCGCCCGGGCAGCGCCGCCGGCGGCTCCCTTCTCGCACTGGCCATCGTAGTGGGCGCCGCGATCGGAGTGGCAAAGGGCCAGCCCACGATCGGGGCCCTGGCGGGTGTCGGAGTCGGCCTCGTCGTCGTCCTCCTCGTCTGGCTCGTGCGGCGCCGCTAGGCGCGGTCCGCTGCGGGATTCCATTCGATTACGTCGGTCTCGCCGAGGCGGCGCCGGGCGCGACGGTTGCGGAGCACCAGCAGGCTTCGCATTGCGAAGCGCAATGATCTTGGACTGACCTGAGCCCCGGCAGCCCAGGCGACCAGAGCAGCGCCTCTCGGGCGCATCGTCAGTCGTCCGGTCTTCAACATCGGCGCGAGGACTCCAGGTCTGCGGCCGGCCCAGACGGAGGAGGAACCGCCCGAGAGGAACACCCGGAGGTCGAGCTTGCGCCGGTCCCTGCGCCGCGCGAGCAGCGGCGTATAGTCTTGTCCGCGGCGATAGGCGGCGAGGCACTCGTACATCAGGTCCATCGCCTCATGGAGATCGCGTTGCCCTTCCGAGAAGCGGGTGCTTCTCCCGGTCTGCCGAGTCGAAATCAGGGTCTCGGCCACGACCAGCACCTTGCCCGCTCCCGCCATGCGGAGGAACAGGTCGATATCCTCCCATTTGGCAGCGCCCGCGCGATACCCGCCGATCCGGTCGAAAGCCTCTTTCCGGAACATGATCGACGCGTGCGGGAACGGCGCCATCTCGCTCGGGTGCACGAGCGGGACGTAATTGGCGGGCCTCACGGTGCGACCGCTGCCGTCGATCGTCTCGGCTAAAGCGCCGACCATCCCGGCATCCGGGCGCGCGTTGAGCGCGGCCATCTGCCTTGCGAGACGATTGGTCGCGGCCAAGTCGTCCGAATCCATTCGAGCCACGATCGGCGCACGCGCTTGAGCGACGACGAAATTTGAGCTGCCGACCGGGCCGAGCCGCTCGTCCTTCTCGAACAGGCGGATCCGTGCATCTTCGGCCGCCAGCCGCCGGAGCAGGGCTCGCGTGCTATCCTCGGAAGCGTCGTCGAGAATGACCAGCTCGAAATCGCTGAAAGTCTGGCCAAGGATGCTTCGAACCGCCAGCTCAGCCCATCGTTCGACGTTGCGCGCTGGCATGACAACGCTCAGCCGCGGCGGAGTGCTCAAGGCTGGCGCGCGACCGCCACGGACGGCGGCGCGGACGTTTTCACCGACTTACGGTCGCCAGACATCGATTTCCACTCGAGGAACTCGAGGCCGTCCAACCGTCGCCGTGCCCGCGCATTGCGTGCCTTCCCGACCATTTGGAGCAGCAGTCGAAGGGAGCGCGGGCTGACCGTCGCCCATGCCACGAAGGCCAGCGACTGAACCGAAGCCAGATCAAGCCGGAACTCAGCCCGGCGGAGCATCCCTCCAAGCACGTGGCTGCGCTGCCCGCTCCACACCCGAACCCAGGACCGAGCGACGAAGATTCGCGGATGAACCCGGCCGCGGCCTGGCTTGCCGAGCAGCGGCGCCCAGTCGCGGCCTTCCCGGTGAAGTGCAACCGCCCGGTACATGGCGTCGAGCGCCTTCTCGATCTTTTCGCCGTGGCGCTCACGGATGCTCGCCCCCGAATGGCGGTAGCTGGCCAGCACTTCCGGAATGACGAGGATCCGGCCCTGGCCGGCCATTCGCCAGTACAGGTCGAGATCCTCCCATGCGTCGGCTTGCGAGCGATAGCCGCCGGCCCCGGAAAACGCGTCGATCCGAAACATGATCGTTGAATGGGCGAAGGGTGCGAATGGCGAGGGCTTGAACAGGCGCGACAAATTGGGCGGCTGCACGGCCCGGCCCTGTGCATCGATTCCGTCCGCGAGCGTGCCGACCAGCACCGCATCGGGACGCTGGGCGAGCAGCTCGACCTGACGCCGCAGGCGCGAGGAATGATAGATGTCGTCGGCATGAGCGATGGCCACCAGAGGTGCGCGCGCCTCCGAGATCACCCAGTTGGCGCTGCCCGCCAGCCCCGACTTGACCGGGCGCCGCAGCAGACGGATTCGGGAATCCTCCAACGCCAGCTTGGCTAGCAGCTCGCCGGTGCCGTCATCTGAGCCGTCGTCACCGACGATCAGTTCGAAATCGGTGAAATCCTGAGTGAGGATGGAGCGGATGCTGCTCTCGACAAAGTCCCGGCCGTTATGAACCGGGAGCACCACGCTCACCGAGGGTACGACGCTCATGCGACCTGCAGGGTCGCGCACGCTCCCTGGAGAAGCCGCCGCGGCTTGCGGGCTCGGAGCAACGGCTGCACCCAGCGCACCGTCCTCACTCGACATATGCAGCACTACTCGACCCCACACCCGCGCGACTAGCAGCCATCTCTCGAACGCGCCACCGGCACTTGCTCATGCTGCGCAATGTGGCTCGAATTCCGAAACAGGCTTCAGGCTGATCACTCGATCGCACAGGGCCAATACTGATGGGCGGTGAGCGATCATGATCACTGTGACTTTGCTAAACAGGCGGCGGATCAACGCCAATACGGCGGCCTCAGTGGCTTCGTCGAGTGCATTGGTCGCCTCGTCGAGCACGAGCACTCCCGCCTGCTTGTACAGGGCGCGGGCGAGGCCGATGCGCTGGCGCTGTCCGCCGGAGAGCTGAACGCCGCGTTCGCCGACTCTGCTGTCGAGGCCGTCGGGAAGCGACGCCACGAAGCCGTCGAGCTGTGCCGCGCGCACCGCCTGGTCAAGGCGGGCGCGGTCAATCGAGTCCGGCTCCTGGCCGAGCGTGATGTTGGCCGAGATGCTATCATCGGCCAGGTAGATGAACTGTGGGACGTGGGCGATATTGCCCTGCCACGCGCGCCGCGTTTCGCTCGTCAGCGCACTGCCATCGACGACGATACGACCGCCGTCCGGCTCGATCAGTCCCATCAGCAGATCGGCGAGCGTGCTCTTGCCGCTCCCGGTGGGGCCCGCGAGCCCGACCCATTCGCCGGCGGCGATGATGCAGTCGAGGTCGCGGATCACCGGGCGGTCGGGCCGGTAGCCGAAACTGAGGCGATCGAAGCGGATTTCCTTGCGCAGCGGCAACGGCGCCGGCCGCGGCCCCTCCTCCTGCCCGACCGGCAGGTCGATCAGCATCGCGACGTCGTGAAGCCACTGATGATGAGCCGACACCTGGCTGTATCCTACCCACACCTGCTGGAGCAGGGGCAGAAGCCGCTGAGCGCCCAGGGCAAGCGCGCCCAGCACCGGGATCGCAGCCGCGATTCCGCCCGAGCCCCGGCTAACGAGCAGCGCCACTCCTGCCATGACGATGACCCCCACGGCCTCAAGGGCGAAGCGGGGCGCCTGCGACAGGAATGCGTTCTCCGCCTGGGCCCGGCGATTGCGGGTCTCGAACGCATCATATCTGGCCTGATGAAGCGCTTGCGAGCCGTCGAGTATGATGTCGCGGATCCCGCCCAGCGCCTCGCGCACCGTTCGCGCCCGGGCGGTGATCGAGGCAGCGACGATCCGGCTGTTGGCCTCGAGCCGGCCGCGCACGAGCAGGCTGACCGCGGCATAAGCGGACGCCGTCGCGACCGCGGCTATGCTTGCCGCGACGGCGTCGATGAGCAGCAGGGCCACCATCACGAACGTCGCCAGGACGGCGGCGACTGAGCCCTGTATAGCCGGCTGGAGCAAGGTGCCCATCAGCCGCTCGACCTTCTCCATTCCAGCCAGCATCTCGCTGCTGTTGCGGTTGAGATAGGCGAGATAGGGCTGGCGAAGCATTCGTCCGAAGACCAGGCCGGCAAGCTCGCGGCCATAGCCCATGGTGAACTTCTGCTGGCGCCACAGCAAAGTCAGGCGCATCGCCGCAAGCAGCAGCGCAGCGCAGGCGAGAAGCGAGGCCGCGGTTACGACTGGAGATCCGAGGGAGCCGAGCACCGCGCGTACTTGCTCGGGCAGCGCAGACCCGGTCGGATCCGCCAGCAAGGCGAGAAAGGGCAAGGTCGCGCCGATCGCCAACGCCTCCGCCGCCGCGCAGGAGGCCGTCGCGATCAACAGAAGGATGAGCTGGCGCCGCCGCGCCGCGCTCATCGAGGAATAGAGTTTCGCAAAAAGGGCTCGCCGGGTCATCGCGGGCGACACTAGGGTCGCCCCTGGCGCTCGCCAAGCGCACGTTGCGCCGCCGCGCAGAAGGTTTAAGCTTTTGCGATGACCTCCTCGGCAAAGTCTCTGAGGACCTCCAGATCCCGAGCCATCGGCAACCGGCTGCTGGTCCTGGAAGCGATCCTCGCGCTTCTGCCTGCCGCGCTCGCCGTGCGCTTTAGGCCTTTCGCGCGAGTCGTCGAAGGCAGCCGGCGCGTTCGCTCGAGTCGTCGTTCCGTGGAGCCGCGCCGCCTCGCGCGGATGGTCGAGATCGCCGCGCGCAAAGTCCCGTGGCGGGCCAAATGCTTCGAATCCGCTCTGTGCCTTCGGATCATGTTGCGCCGCCGCGGGGTCGCCACGACGCTCCACTACGGCATCGGCACCGAAGAAGACGGCGCGCTCAACGCTCATGTCTGGCTCAGCGCTGGGGGCGAGATTCTGATCGGGGGCGAGAATGCGGCGCAATTCGCCTGCGTCGCCACTTTCTCCGACGAGTCCGCGGATTGACCCGGGAGCCGCCGCGCGCCCTGTTCGGGCTTGCCGTCCATTCCGAACTCGCCCTTCCCGACCTGCCGACCGCCGAGGAGGGCAGTCCGCCGGCTCACGTCCGCTACGGGCGGGTACCGACGCAGGACGCACCTGTCCGGGCCGGCGCGGACGGCTCATTGTCGCTTCAGATCCCCGACGTCGGCCGCTTCCTGGTCAGCGGCGGCGACAGCATCGTCATCGATCCCGCTCCGGGAGCGGCCGAAAGGGAACTTCGAGTCTATCTTCTCGGCTCCGCCTTCGGCGCATTGCTCCACCAACGCGGACTGTTGCCGCTCCACGCCAATTGCATCGAGCTCAAGAGGCGGGCCGTCGTCTTTCTCGGCCGATCCGGCGCCGGCAAGTCGACCCTCGCTCACTGGTTCCTGCGCAGCGGCTACAAGGTGCTCGCCGACGACGTCTCCGCGATCGCGGTAGGAGAACAGGCGATTGCACTGCCTGGTATGCCCAGGCTCCGTCTCTGGGAGGACGCTCTCGCCGACGCCGGTCTGGATTGCCGCGCCTATCCCCGCTCCTTCGCTGGCCAGGATAAATTCGACGTCGCCGCCACCTCCGCCGGCCGCGAGCCCCTGCTCCTCGGCGCCTGCTACCTGCTCGCCGAAGCATCCGAAGGCGAAGCCCCCGGGATCGTTCGCGTCACCGGGCTCGACTCTTCCGAGGCCTTGATCGCCAACACCTATCGCGGCGGCTTCGTGCCTATGCTTGGGCGAAGCGAGCATCACCTCCGCTCCTGCGTCGCCCTCGCCCGCCAGGTGCCCGTGTTCCGCGCCGTCCGCCGTTGGGGACGGGACCAGTATGACGCCGACGCCGCGCGCCTTCGCGACCATGCCGAAGCCCTGCTCGGCACCGCCAATCCGCTTCGCCCGATCGCCTTATCCGGTTGAAACAACCGCCCGAGGGCGTGCACAGTGCGCCTCGTGGCCGTTGGCACGCGGGGATCGGGAATGTCGGACTGGATGGTGACTCGCTGCGCCGGCCTCAGCGAGGCTGAGCTCGATGGCGAGCTGCTCGGACTCCATGTCGAGCGCGGCACTTGTTACGGCTTCAACGGCACAGCCACCCGCGTCTGGAAGCTGATCGCGCAGCCGCTTCGGCTGAGCGACATTCGCGACACGCTGGTCGCCGAATACGACGTCGATCCCGAGACCTGCGAGAGCGACCTGCGCGGGCTTCTGCGGGAACTCGAGCAAGACGGTTTGGTCACCATCGACCCCGTAACCCCGTGACCGCGCTCGCCGGCTATTGGAGCTTCTCCGGGCGCCCGGACGCCGGCCGGACCTGCGCGCGGATGCTCCAGGCGCAAAACGTCTACGCGCCCGATCCTAAGGCCGCCGCGGCTTGGTCGGACGGAGGCATCGCTCTTGGCCGACGGTTGTTCGGGCTGGTACCGGAGGACCGCTTCGACCGCGCTCCCATGGTCAGCGCGGAAGGCCGCCGAGTGCTGGTCGGCGACGTCCGCCTCGACAATCGCGAGGAGCTCGCCGACGCCCTTGGAGTTGAGGCGACGGACGCCCGAACAATGGCGGACTCGGCCATCCTGATGGCGGCACTCGACCGCTGGGACGAGGACGCGGTCAATCGGCTCGAGGGCGATTTCGCCTTCGCCTTGTGGGATTCCGCGCGGCAGCGGCTGCTTCTGGCGCGCGACTTCATGGGGCAGCGCCCCCTCCACTTCCATCGCGGCGCGGATTTCTTCGCGTTCGCGTCGATGCCCAAGGGGTTGCACGCGCTCCCCGAGGTGCCCCCCGCCCCCGACCGCGAAATGGTCGCGCGCTTTCTCGCCTTGATACCCGAAGGGGGGACCCGCACTTTCTTCGCGGGTGTCGAGCGCGTGCCGGTCGGCGCGCTGTGCATCGTCACTCGCGACGGACTTTCCACCCACCGTTACTGGCAACCCGACCGCACCCCGCTCCGCCTCAAGCGCGACGAGGATTATGAGGAAGCGGTTCGCGCCGCGCTCGACCGCGCCGTCGCGGTGCGGCTGCGCGGCGCCGAAAATGGAGTCGGCGCGCATCTCAGCGGAGGGCTCGACAGCAGCGCGATCGTTGCCACCGCGGCGCGGCTGATGGCCCCCGGGGGCAGGGTCGCCGGCTTCACCGCCGTTCCGCGCGAAGGCTATGATGGGGCGATCCCACATGGCCGGTTCGGCGACGAGGGCCCGCTCGCAGCGAAAGTCGCCGAGCGCTACCCGAATATCGAGCATGTTCTGGTCCGAACGGAAGGCCGATCGCCCTTCGCCGCACTCGATCGCAATTTCTTCCTGTTCGAGCGGCCGATGCTCAACCTGTGCAACGCCGTCTGGGCGGACCGGATCATGGACGCCGCCAAGGAGCGCCGTCTTCAGGTCGTGCTGACCGGCCAGATGGGCAATATGAGCTTCAGCTATGCCGGCCTCGAGCTGCTCCCGGAGCTGCTCGCCCGCGGACGCTGGCTCCACCTCGCACGCGAGATTGCCCGTCTCCCCGCAAACGGGATTCGTCCGCGCAGCGCCTTCGCCCACACGTTCGGTCCGTTCATGCCGGCGGGACTGTGGCGCGGGATCAACCGGCGGATGGGGCGGCATTTCGACCTGGCCGGTTATACCGCCGTCAATCTCGGCGCGGCCGAGGCGCTTCGGGCGGATGCATCGGCAGCCGGCCTCGACTTCAGCTACCGGCCGCGGCGCGATCCGTTCGGGACACGCCGCTGGGTGATCGGCCGTGTTGACATGGGCAATTACAATAAGGGCCATCTCGGCGGGTGGGGTATCGACATGCGCGACCCCAGCGGTGATCGGCGGCTGATGGAGTTGTGCCTGCGGATCCCCGCCGGGCAATATCTCAAGGACGGCATGCCCCGCTCCCTCGCGCGGCGGATGCTCGCAGACCGCCTCCCCGCCGAGCTGCTTCGCGAGCAGCGCAAGGGCCTCCAGGCCGTCGATTGGCACGAGGGCCTGAGCGCCGCGCGTGACGAGGCACGCCTCGAGGCGCAGCGGATCGCCGCGGTAGAGGGCGCCTCGGACATCTTGGAGACGAGCAAGATCGGCGCCCTGCTCGACGATTGGCCGGAGGGCGGCTGGAACGGTCACAAGGTCACCAGCCTGTACCGGCTCGCCTTGCTTCGCGGCCTTTCGGGAGGCCATTTCCTGCGCAAGGCCGCCGGCTCGAATGCCTGAGCCGTGGCTGCCGGAATTTGCCTTTGCCGTGGCCTGCTGCCGCTGGACCCGCTCCCCCGAGCAAGACCGCTGGCTGCGCGAGCGGGCGATCGACTGGCCGCTGTTCCTCAGCATCGCTCGCCGGCACCGTATCGAAGGCCTGGTGTGGCGCGCGCTTCGCCAGGCTGCGGTGGAGGTTCCGGCCGAAATCGCCCCTGTCCTGCAGGCCGCGGCGGACCAGATCGGTCGCGACAACCTCGCCGCAGCCGCCGAGTGCGCGCGGCTGAAGGCGCGCTTCGGCGCGGCGGACATTCCGCTGCTCTTAGTCAAGGGCCTGACGTTGAGCGCGCTCGCTTATGGCAGCATCGTCCCGAAGGCCGGCTGGGACATCGACATCCTCGTCGACGTGGGTGACTTGGTCGGCGCCGCGGAACTGCTCCAGGCAGACGGCTACGAGATGGTCGTCCCGAGCGGGCCGGCCTCCGCCGAGCGCGTGGTGGCGTGGCATCGCCGCTCCAAGGAATCCGTTTGGCGCCATGTGGGGCGTGGCGCTCATGTCGAGCTTCACACTGCCTTGTCGGATCATCCCATGCTTCTCACCGGTGTCGGGATCGACTCGCCGCGGCAGGACGTGCGGGTGGCGGAGGGCGTCGTGCTGCCGACGCTGGGGCTCGAGGAATTGTTCGCCTATCTCACGGTCCACGGGGCCTCGAGCGCGTGGTTCCGGCTCAAGTGGATCGCGGACCTCGCCGCCCTGATCGACGGGCGCACGCCGGAGGAGATCGAATTGCTCTATCGGCGATCCCGAGCGCTGGGCGCGGGACGTGCTGCTTCGCTTGCATTGCTGCTCCTCGACACCCTGTTCGAAACTCCGCTGCCGCCGTCTTTGCTGACGGAGATGCAAAGCGACTGGATCAACCGTCTGTTGCTCGGCGCAGCCATGCGCAGCATGTCCGGCCGGGCTGCGGCGGCCGAGCTTGACCGGCTGTGGCTGGGCACGATCTGGATCCACCTCGCGCAGTTCGCGCTGCTTCCGGGCGCGGGCTACAAGGTCGGCGAATTGCGGCGCCAGCTGCGTTCGACTTTTTCCCGCAGCTGACGTTTGACAGGCGGTTAACGAGTCGCCAATCTGCCGCCACCCTATCGATCGGAGGACATCATGGCTGCGCGCACCGAGAATGAACTTCCTGCGATCGAAACCCACATCGCCGCCAGTGCGCCGCGCCTGACCTGGGTTCGCCCCGAAGTGCGGCGCATGACCGCTGGAAGCGCCGAGCAGGGCGGTTCCACGCTCACCGACCTCGGTGTCAACCAATCCTGACGGTGTGAGAAGGCGCGCCGGGCGAACCCGGCGCTGGCCTTTCCTCTCCTTCCCAGCCCATCAGAAGCTGAAGTCGCTGACTCCGAGCGGGTGAGCGTCGGTAACCACCACGACCACCTCAAAGTCGGCGACGCCGTCGCCGTTGACGTCGCCTGACACCGTCCAGATCGGCCCGCTGGTGTTCACCGCGCGCAGCTCGCCCGCCGTGTTGGAAAAGGCGGAATTGCCGATGAAGCTGAACGCTTGATTCCCAACCACGTTGGCGTTGGCGTCGATCCTCGACAGATCGATCAGGTCGCCGAGCGTGAAGTCTTGGATGCCGTCGCGTCCCGCCGGGGTCGACTCGCTGACATTGTCGTAGCGGAAAATGTCCGCGCCGCCGCCGCCGGTGAGGGTATCCGCCCCGTTCCGCCCGACCAGGATATCGTTCCCGGCGCCGCCGGTCAGTACATCGTTGCCGGCGCCGCCGAAGATCCGGAACGTGCCGTCGAGTTCAGCCGAGCCGTTGAACGTCAGCGTTTCGGTCGCACGCAGCTTCGCGCCGTCGACGGTCAGTTGCACGCCGGCCGCCACGTTGCCGTTGTGCATCGTGAGGTTGTAATCGTAATTGTCGCCGAGCGCGCCGAAGCGGGTGTCGTGCGCGGAGAGCAGGCCGAAGCTTTCGATGCTGATCAGCTGCCCCGCACCGAAGGTGATCGTGTAATCGCCGCGAAGGGCGAGCTGGTCTATTCCCGCTCCGCCGTTGATGACGTCGCTCGAGCCCCACTGCCCGGCCGCGCCGAACAGGAACACGTCGTTCTGATTGCCCCCGGTCAGCGTGTCGGCCCCGCCGCCGCCATAGATGAAGAAGCTCCCATCGGTCTCGGCGGAGCCGTTGAACGTGAGATCCTCACCGGCCCGAAGCCGGTTGGCGTCGACCACCAGCTGGACCCCAGCGGCGACGTTCACGTCGCGCGTGGTGATGTCGTAATCGTAGAAGTTCGTCCCGGGATCGCCGAAGCGCGTGTCGGAGCCGGGAAGGATCGCCAGCGACTCAATCGAGACGACTCCTGTCCCAAGCGTCAGTCCCGAATAATTGCCCTGGATCGCGATCTGGTCGGTTCCGGCGCCGCCATCGACCTGGTCCGCACCGGTCAGCGCCCCGAGGAACAGGAAGACGTCGTTTCCGCCGAAGCCGCGGAGGATGTCGTCCCCGCCCTGCTGAACCCAGAAGAAATCGGGATTCGGCGTGCCGTCCAGCGTGTCGTTGCCGCTCGTCCCGTCGATCCTGCCGTCGGCAGCGAGAGTGATGGCGACCGAGTCGACATCGGTGAGCGTACCCGGGCTCCCGGTGGCGCCGAGATCGGACGTGGTGATGGTGAGCGTGTCGGAACCGTTATAGTTGAGGTTGCCGCGATAGATCAGCCCGTCGAGCGCGGCGTTGATCGCCGCGGTCGTGCCGCTGAACGTCATCGTGCTGTCCCCAATGCCGTCGCCAACGCTGAACGAGAGACCGGTGGTTCCCGATAGCGTGAGAACGCCGTGGGCGACGCTGAGAGTCACCTGCAGAGTCGCCGCGTCCACATCGGAGACGGTGATCGCGTTGACCCCGGAGAAGACCAGGTTGGTATCCTCCGTGCCGGCCCGGGTCGCGGGCGCGCTGTTCACCGGCGCGTCGTTGACGCTGGCGATGTTGACCGTGACCAGATCGACGTCGAGCCCGGTGGCTCCGGCGCCCTGGCCGCCCCCCGGTGAGCCGTCGGTGAAGCCGACCGCCAAAGTGACCGATGCCGGCGGATTGTCGCTGCTGTTCGTGTAGCGGACGGACTGGATGACCTCGTCGACCAGACTGCTGGTCGCGGGCGCTTCAAGGCTGGTGAAGGTGAAAGAGATGAGGCCGTTGGCGTTGGCGTTGATGTAGCCGAAAATCTGGCCGCCAAGCGTCTTCAGGTTGATCCCGTCGACGACGAAGTTTGGACCCGCGACGACGCTGAACACGTCCTGCGCATTCGCCGCAGGGTTGCGGTTCACGCTGAACGTCGCTCCGCCATAGTCGCCGAGACCGCCGTTGCGCGCGTCGAGATCGGCGTCCGAGACGGAGCCGGCGGGCAGGATCGCGACCGCCGTCTGCTCGGTGGCGCTCACCGGCGAGGACGTGCTCAGCACCGGGGAATCGTTCACCGCCGTGACGTCGACCGTCAGCGTGTTCGGGCTTGGGTCGCTGGCGCCGTCATCGTCGGTGACGGTGAAGGTGATCGAGCCGAGGCCGCTGCCGTTGGCGTTCGGGCCCGCCCTGAAGCTGACCTTGCCGTCTGCGAGGTCCTGCGCCGTGTAGGTCGCCGGGAAGGTCGACACCAGGATCGGCGCGCCCGCACCGGCCGTCCCGTCGGCGTCGAAATAGATGCCCCCGCCGGTGACCGAGGAGATGGTGACACTCGCCAAGGTCCCGTCGACGTCGCTGAAGCCAAGGTCGCTCGCCTGGATGAGCCGGAACGTGTCCTCGATCGCGGTGATCGTCGAGCTCGTTCCCGACGGCTCGTCGTTGACGTCGGTGACCGCGATGGTCGCAGTCGCGTTGTTGCTGTTCGAGTCGCCGTCGTTGACGACAACGGTGATCGAACGCGACACATTGGTGCCGCCGTCGGTCGGGTTGTCTCCGGAGTTGGAGAAGGTGATCGCCGCGATCGCCGCCTGGAAGTCGGCCGCGCTGGTCCCGGGCGCCGCCGTCAGGATGACGGTCGTCGCGGTGCTCGAACCGTCGAGGCTGATCGTCCCCGGCAGAGTGCCGACGTTGAGGACGTCGCCGGGTTCGGGGTTGGTTAGGGTTATGGTGGCGGTGACAATATCGTCGCCAACATCGGTGTCGGTGATCGACACGTCGGTGTCGGCGATCCGGACGGCCGGGCCGCCTTCGGTGAAGCTTCCCGAATAGCCGGTGCCGACGCTGGTGCTGTCGTCGGCGTCGAGGTCGAGGACCGGAGCGATGTTGGCGGGGGTGACCTGCTCGCTCAGAACCACGGTGCCGGTCGAATAGGCCGTCGATCCGCCGGTCGCCCCGGGGCCCGAGATGTCGACGAGCTGGCCGAAAGTGATCCCGAAGCCGAGGCTGTTGTCGATCAGGTTCACGGTCAGGGTCGGCGCGGCGCCGGTGAAGTCCAGCGCCGGATTGAAGCGGATGAAGGTGCCCGCCCCGATCAACAGCGCCGACGCGGTCGAACGCGCCCCGATGTCGACCCAGGTCGAGGTGTTCGAGTTGAAATATTGCCACTGGCCGGCCGCAGGGTTCGAGCCGTTGGCGACCACCGCGACGCCCGAGAAGGAGCCCGGCGACGAGCCGCCCGGATTGCCGACGCTGAACTGAGCGTCGGCGGCGTCGGAATATTGCGGCTGGAACAGGGACGAGACGGTCTGGCCGCCGGTCGGCGAGTCCTCGACGATCGGATCAGCGTCGACGGTACCGTCGCCGATCACCACCGGGGCGTCGTTGACCGCGGTGACGTGAATCGAGACCGTGTCGCTGTCCTGCTCGCTGGTCGCGGTTCCGGAGGTGCCCGGGTCGATCCCGGTATTGCCGTTGTCGTTCGTCGTGATGGTGAGGGTTCGGTCGCCATTATAATCGGCGCCCGGATTATAGACGAGGCCATTGAGCGCATTGTTGATCGCTGCCAGGCTGCCGGTCAGCGACACGTTGTTGGTGCCGTCGCCGGTGAAGCTGACGAGGCCGGCGGTCCCGCCCAAGGTCAGAATGCCTGTCTGGATCGACAGGGTGACGGTGAGGTTGCCCGCGCCGACGTCGGGGTCGTCGACCGAGATGAGGTTGCCGTTCGCCACGGAGAAGGTGAGCGTGCCGTCCTCGTTGAACGTCTGGGTCGCCAGCGGCACCGAATTGACCGGCGGCGAGTTGGTGTCGACGAAGCCGATGTCGAGCGTGTTGTTGGTGTCGTTGCCCGGCCCCGCGGTCGGCTCCTGGCCGAGGTCGAGCCGGATCGCCCGGGTCGCGGCATAGCCGGTGAAGCCCTGGCCGTTATTGTCGTTGTCGGTATTGGTGTTGGGGTCGGCCGCGGCGACCAGCACCGAACTCGACACGCGCCCTTCGAGGGCTCCGCCGCTCAGGAAGTTCGACGCGTTGACCCGCACGATATAGTCGCCATTGGCGAGGAAGTTGAACGCGTAGAAGCCGTTGGCGTCGGTGGTCACGGTCAGCGCGGTGCCGGTGCCGTTCGCGGCGGGCGTATCGACGCCCGGCTGGTAGCCGGCGCCGCCGCCAAGCTCGTTGTAGCCGATATAGAGGTCGACCCCGTCGTCATAGACGCCGTTATTGTTGGTGTCGGCGAACAGGGTGAGGCTGACATTGGCGATTCCGCTCTCGCCCGCGTCGAAGATGCCGTTGCCGTTGGCGTCGAGGAACACCCTGTCGCCGAGGGTCAGAGAGTCGACCGCCAGCAGCTCGCTGTTGGTGCTCGCGCTCTGGACCGCCCCCGCGGGCACGTCGCGCCAGCTGATGTCGGCGTCGTTGTTGAAATATTGGACCAGCCGGTCCTCGCCCTGAGCGTCGACCGTGGAATCGTACTGGACGACGAAGGCGTTGTCGCCCGGCACCGTCCCGACCACCACCGGCCCGAGCTGGAAGACCGGGTGCGGGATCGAGCCCGGGACCGCGCCCGCGGCCTGGCCGTCGGCCGGAAGCCGGCGCTCGCCCTCATAGGCATAGCCGTACATGAGGTCGTCGCGGGCGGCGAGATTGTAGGTGTCGCCAAGACCGGCCTGGTGGCCGAGCTCGTGCATCAGGACGGTGAGGAGATCGACTCCCTCGGCCGCCGCACCGCCGGTCGCGGTGAGGCGAGTGCCGGTTCCGGAATATTCCTCGTCGGCGCCCGGGGTGGTGTCGAGGAACCAGCCGGCACGGCCGCCGTCATTGTCGATATAGATGGTCGAGCCGTCGCTCATGCCGAGCTGGACCCCGGTCATGTCGGCGACCGAGAAGGTGGCCGCGCGCATCGCAGCGACCTGCTCCGCAGTGGCGCCGGCGTCGATCCAGCGCTGGATCGCGGCGTTGACGAGATAGTCGAGCTCGGCCTGGGTCACGACGCCGTCGTCGACGATGATCGGGTGGACCGTGTCGCCCGGAAGCTCGCCGGCATTGTCGGTCTTGCCGCCGGTGCCGCCGGTCGCGGTATCGTCGTCTGACGGAGGCGGAAGCTGGTCGGGATGGCCGCCGCCCTTTTCGTTCGAATCGGGCGAGAAGGCCTGAGGCGGCTCGGGCGCCAGCATCATCGGCGGCGGCGGCAGGGTCGGCGTTTGCGGAAGAGTGGGATTGGCGCCGCCCGGCGTGTTGCCGAAGGTGCCCGGCGTACCGCCCAGGGCTGCACTGGCCGTACCGTTGCCGCCCGGACCATTCTGGGTCTGCATGTGGGTGGCGAACGCGGCCGCGTCATTCGAGGCGCCGCCATAGCCCGGGCTCTGAAGCTGCGCGCCGTTGTGGGTGATGTACCGCGCGTCGGTGGTCTGACCGCCCGAATAAGTGTTGTCCCAGGTGTTGTTGTCGACGAGCACCCGGATGACGTTGCCGAACGGGCCGCCAGATGACGCGCCGGCCTGAACGGTGAAGGCGCGAAGCGAGTTGGTCGGGTCGGCGCCGGTAACCAGATTGTTGGTCACCGTGATGTTCATGGTGCCGTTGCTGCCGTTGACGACGCCGGCGGCCGCCGAGACGTCGATCGCGCTGCCGCTGCCGAAATCGTAGATGTTGTTGCCGGTGACCAGCGCGTTCATCGTTCCGGAGCCGGTCATTCGGACCTGGATTGCGCCCGACGTCTCTGGCCCGGAATCGGCGACCCCGTTGGTGCCGATATTGTTGCTCTGAATCGTCGCCTCGATCAGGGACGCGGAGCTCACGTCGACGGCGTTCAGATTGATCGCGAAGCCCCCAGTCGTGTCGGTGATGGTGTTACCGGAGATGAGCAGGCGAAGGTCGGCGCTGCCCGCCGGGCTGATCGTGACGCCGCTGCCCGCCGCGAGATTGCCCTGGCTGTTGCTGAGATTGTTGTTGGTGAAGGTGATGTGACTGGAGCCGCTCGCGCTGTTGTTGGTCGAGAACTGGAAATGGTCGCCGTCGGCGTTGGTGAAGATCGAACTGGTGATGAGCGCGATGATGTTGGCTGTGTTGTTCGCCTGGAGGATCAGATTGTCGTCGCTGAACGCGGTCGGGGCGCCGAAGGTGAAGTTCGACCCGGTGACCGTGACGTTGAGGGTCCCGGTGTCGTTGAGGACCGAGAAATTGTCGTCGGCATTGGCGTTGAACGTCGAATTGGTGACGACGAGATTGCCGCTGGCGTTGGTCAGATAGACTCCGCCCTCGCCGACCGCGTTGCCGTTGGTGCTGGACGTGACGTTGGTCAGCGACAGGCCGGTGACCCCGGTGCCGACGATCCCACTGCCGCCAGAGCCGGTAATGGTCACTCCAGTGAGGCTGACCGGGCCGGTGTTGGTGAGCTGGATGCCGTCGTTCGTGCTGTTGACGATCGATCCGCCCGAGCCGTTGACGCCCGCCGTCCCGACGACCGTGAAGGCGCCGGTGCCGGTGCCGTTGAGGATGATCCCGCTCGCGGCGCCGCTGGTGTTGACGGTGTTGAAGGTGACCCCGGCTGCGCCGATGTCGGTGCCCTGAATGTTGACCGCGGTGCCGGCTCCGGTGCTCACCGTGTTGCTGTTGCCGGTGACGGTCACCGAGCCGCCGGTGGCGTTGGCCGAAAGGCCCGCGCCTCCGGTGGTGGTGATGTCGAGGCTTCCGCCGGTGAAGTTGATCGCGGCGCTGTTGTTGGTGACGTTGACCGCCGTGTTCGCGCCCGTGGTCAGGGTGATCTGCGATCCGGTGAAGTTGATCGTTCCGCCGCTGTTGGTGATGTCGATGCCGCCGGCGCCGCCGGTGCTCGAAAGGTTTCCAGAGAGGGTAATGGTGCCGGTACTATGGCCATTGATGTCCACCAAATTCTGATTGGCGGTGTTGTTGGAAATGCTGGCCCCAATCGTCACGTTACCGGTCCCGCCGGCAATGAAGAGGCTAGTGGAAGCAGCGTCGTTCGTCGCGCCGATCGTTCCGCCGCCGATGCTTACGCTGTTGTTGCTGCTTGAGATAACAACGCCGTAGCCGGCCGTAGCGTCGATATCGACGCTGGAAATATTGACAGTGCCATTGCCCGCACCTTCGATGAATATGCCGTCGCTGGCGACGGTGTTGGCGCCGGTCCCGATGGTGACGGTACCGAAGCTGAAATTGGCGGCCGAGCCGGTGCCGATCTGCAAACCCACGCCCGTCGCGGTGCCCGCGACCGTGACGTTGCCGCCGTTGAACGTATTTCCGGTGCCGTCGAGGTTGTTGATAAGAACCGCCGCAATGCCGGTGACGCTTCCTGTCGCCGCTATGGTTCCGAAGGTGATGCCGTTCGAGCCGACCGAGCCGCCGTTGATGTTGACCATCTGGCCGGTGGTCGATGCGATGGTGTTGCCGCTGCCCTGGACGTTGAGGGTGCCGCCATTGGTCATGGTCAGGCCGACGCCGGTGGTCGTCGTGATGTCGAGGCCGTTGCCGCCGCCGGAGAAGTTGACCGTGCCGCTGTTGTTGGTGAGAGTCAGAGCGTTGCTCGTCGTCGTGCTGAGCGAGACGGTGGAGCTGAACGTGATCGTGCCGGCATTGCCGTCGATGACGATTCCGGGGCCCGCGGTCTCGTTCACCGCTCCCGAGAAGGTGACGGTTCCGCCGGTGCGGTCCTGAATCTCGATGGCGTTGGTCGCCGACCCGCCATTGTTGGTGAGGGCGCCGGTATAGGTGATGTCGATGCTTCCGCCCGAGCTAGCGGTGCCGCCGCCGGCCACGCCGACGAGGAAGCCCTGGGCCGTCGCTGTGTCGATGGTGCCGCCATTGGCGGTGAAGCTCCCGGTCAGCGGATTGGTGCCGCTGCCAGCGAGCTGAACGCCCTCGGCGGTCGATCCGGACGAGCTCAGGCTGGTGAGGGTGACGTTGAGGTTGCCGCCCTGGTCGATGTCGACCGCCTGGCCGTTGCCGGTGATCGACGAATTGGCCATCGTGAAGCTGCCGACGGTGCCGCCGCCGTCGCGCAGATTGGTGGTGCCGTTATTGTCGCCGTCGAGATTGATCCCCTGGATCTCGTTCCCAGTCGACAGCGTCACCCCGTAATTGGTGTTGGTGGCGCTGCTCGAGTTGATCGTCGACTGGTTGGTCGAGACGCCGATGCTGATCCCGTTGACCACGAAGCTGTGGGCGTCGCCGAACAGCTTCTGCCCGGATTCGAGCGTGATCCCGCCATTAATGGCGTTGGCGCCGCGGTCGTAGATGAAGATGGTGTCGTTGGCGCCGTCGACATCGTCGTCGCCGACGATCCCGTCGGCGGGCCCGACCCGGCCGGTGCCGGCGGTGCCGTCGTCGTTGAGCGGCTGAAGCGAGGTGAACGGCTTGAGATAGGAGCCGTCCGGGGCGCCGTTGGCGCCGGCATAATTGGCGTCGACGTACCAGATCTGGCCGCTGATCGTGACGTTCACGGTGCCCGCGAAGCCGGCGACGTTGGTCAGGCCCTGCGCGTCGGCGACCGAATAGTTGAACTGGGCGGCGCCCTGGTAGCCGGTCTCCGGAACGAAGGTGACCGTCTGCGCGACCGTGTCGATGGTCACGGTGCCGTGGACGGCGCCGGAGACTCCGGTGATCGTCATCGTCGCGTTGCTGCCGTCGGGGTCGATGTCGTTGCCCAGCAGTTCGGCGAAGGTGTAGGTCTTGGGGGTGTTGCCGCTGATCGTCGACAGGTCGTCGACCGCCATCGGGCCGATCTTCACGGATCCGGGAACGAGGGTGGAGCCGTTCAGAAGGTCCTGGATGGTGACGTCGAACGCCGTCGTTCCGGTGTTGTGGAAGGTCAGCGTGGTGCGGAGGACATCGCCGGCATCCGCGACATTGTCGCCGTCAGAATCGGTGACGAGCAGAGTCGAACGCGTGCGAACGCTGAAATTGGCCGGCATTTTTTGTCCCCCACTGAGGCGCCCACGCCCTGCGCGCGACTCAAGCGGCTCTCCCAGCCGCGACGGAGGAATTTCGCATGATTCAGATCAACCGGATAGAAGGATTCATCCTTTGTTAGGTTATAGCTTTGCCCCCGCGACGAACGTCCTGAAACGGTTCGGCTTTTCCCGGCGGGTTAAGTGGGATCGATGTGAAGGCGGGCGCCGGCGACTGCCGAACCGGCGCCCTGACCCTCCCCTTTAGAACGCGATTCCGAGGGAGATCCGGCCGCCGATCGAGGCCCGGCCGTCCTGCTCCTCGGCGAGAAGCTCGGCTCCGACGACGGTTCCACCCTGGCCGCCGACGAGGCGGAGCGCTCCGGTCCAGCCGGACATGCGCTCCTCCGGCTCGAGCGTGAAGTCGTCGCCGTCGCCGAAGCGGGCGACGGTCGCCCCGAGCGTTCCCGCGAGGATCTGGCGGCGGCCGCCCTCGGCCTCGGCGCGCAGCCAGAATTGGTCGGCCTCGCGGCTGCCCCATTCCATGCCGAGCGCGAGCGCGGCGGTGCCGGCGAGCTCGTCGCTGTCGCGGCCCTCGACGATGAGGTCGATGGCCTCGCCGCCGCCGCTCTCCTCATAGCCGTCCTCGTTGAGCCGGTAATAATCCAGCGCGAGCGAGGGCCTCAGGCGGAGGGCTCCGAGGTCGAGGTCGTAGGACAGGCCGGCGCCGGCGGAGAACAGGGTGCCGTTCCACTCGCCGTTGGTGGTTCGGGTGACCGCTTCGCCGTCCTGGGTGGTTCCGGTGAAGATGCGGGTCGAGCCGAACGATATGCTCGCCGCCGATCCGCGGGCATAGGCGTGGAAGGGGCCGAACGTGCCGCGCCAATAGGCGGCGAGCTCGAACTGCTCGCTTCGCACGCTGTTGTCGTTCTCGCCGTCGGCGTCCGAGCCGGTGATGTAGGCGATCGTCCCGCCGATCGCTCCGGCGCCGAGCTGGCGCTCGAGCCCGCCCGAGGCCGCCCAGCCGCTGACGTCGTAGGCCGCGGTGTCGCCGAGGTCCTTGGAGGTCCCGAAGCCCGCCTGCTGGATCCAGAAGCGCCAGCCGCCGCCCATCTCGGCGCCGACCGGGCGCGGATCGTTGAGGAAGCGCGCAGTGGTGCGCGAGCCCAGGGTCACGGTCTCGAAAATGCCTCCGGCATGGTCGGGAAGGAGCTGGGTGAGCTGCGAGCGCAGAGCGTCGCCGCTGGCGATGCCGAGGAACACGCCGGCGACCTTGCCGTCGGAATCGAGCGCTCCGAACACCGCGTCATAGGCGGCGCTCGCCGAGCCGTTGAGGCCGAGCTCGGTCGCGGTCTTGCGCGCGATGTTGACCGCGACCTCGCCCGCCGCGGCGTTGGTCTCGACCGTGCCGCGGAACAGGAAGGGCAAGGTGGCGCTGTCGAAGCCGATCGCCCCCGCATTGGTCAGCGAACCGGCGTCGACGACCAGGTAGCGCCCTGCAGCGTCGCTGACGTTGCGCAGGCGCACCCGTATCTCGGTGCCGGTGCCGAAGCTCGCCGCTCCGGCGACGTCGTAGCGGGTGTTGGTCCCCGCCGCGCCGTCGATGTCGACTCCGAGGATGGCGCCGTTGCCGACGCTGAGCGAGTTCAGGGCGACTCCGCCCGTCCGGGTGACGTGGAAGCTGCCGCCGGTCATCGCGACTTCGAGCCCGGCCGAGTTGGCCAGCGTCCCCATGAAGCGCGCGGATCCGCCGATCTCGAGCCGGTCGGCGCCGCCGCCGAAGTCCGCGAGCCCGCTGAACTGCGCCCCGCCCGACAGCGCCATTCGGTCTGCGCCGGCGCCAAACGAGGCGTTGCCCTTGACCGTGCCGTCGGCGATTTCGAGCAGGTCGTTGCCGCTTCCGAAGCGGATGTCCCCGGTGATTGCGGGGACCGGGGTTCCGGTGCCGGTGAGCCGAGTCTGGCGGACGGTCGCACCGCTCGTGTTGGCGCTGAGGTCGATCGCGACGCGCTGGGTGGCGAGGCCGCCGGCGGCGGTGATCACATTCTGGTTCTCGACGAGAGTGACCCCGCCGCTGAGGTCCGCGATCGCGGTCGCCGACCCGCTTGCGCCGGCGGTCGCCTCGATCCGGCCCGAATTGCGGATCGACGTGACCGTGGAGCCCGCGTCGATCTGGATGGCGCGGGCAAGGTCGCCGGCATCGCCGCCGCCCTGTGCCTTGACGGTTCCGCTGACACGCACCGCGGGGACGCTCGCGCCGCTGCCGATCCGGATCGCGGTCGCGTTGGCGCCGTTCGAGCTCGCCGCGACCGTCCCGCTCACGCTCATTCCCCCAGCGATGGTCACGTTGCCGCCAAGACCACCGATCTGAACGCCGTTGCCGTTGACCCCGGCGTAGATGCCGGTGCCGGTGATGCTTCCTTCGATGAGCAGCCCATGACCGTTTGCGTTGCCGGTGATCGCGCCGACCGTGATGTTTTCGGTCGCCGAGCCGATCAGGACCGCGGGCGCGGCTCCCACCGACTGGATGTTCGCGGTGCCTTCCTCGGCGTCCTTGACGCCGTCATCATCCTCGTCGTCGTCGGTGGTGCTGTTGTTGGGCGGCGGCGCGGCGAACACGATGCCGCGCGCGACGTCGCCGCCGATCCGAACCGCGGGACCGCCCTGGAGCAGGTCGTCGGCGTCGAGCTTGCTCACGTCGGCGGGCGGGCTCGTGTAGCGGTAGCCCGTCGTGCTCACCAGGCCCTGGAAGACCAGCGCCCCGCCGATGTCGCCGTCGAGCGCGACCCCGACGCCGTTCTGACCGCGGACCGTGACCCCGCCGTTGACCGTCACGTTGCCGGTCACGTCCCCGGCCCGAATGCCGAAGCTGTTGTTGCCCACGACGTCGATCGCGCCGCCGTTGATGAGCGAGCCGACAAGGCGGCTGTCGAGCGCGATCCCGGCCGAGTCGTTGCCCTCGATCTCGATCTTGCTGGCGTTGGTCACGTTGCCGGTGAAGCTTCCGCCCGGCGCAATCCGGATACCGAAGCGGCGCGCGCCTTGGGCGAAGGGCCCGTCGAGGTCGCCGTCCTTGTCCGTGTCGGTCGGGGTATAGTCCTCGGTGAGGCGGATCGTGCCGCTGTTGGTGATGTTGCCGGCGCGGCCGGGCTGGGCGAGAATTCCGGCCGTGTCGCTGGCGTTGAGGATCTCGATCGTGCCGGCGTTGCTGACATTGTTGTTGCTGTCGATCGTGATCGCAGTCCCCGAGGTCAGCTTGATCGAACCGGCCGAGGTGACGACGACATTGTCGGGCCCGCCCGAAGTCGCGGTCGATGTCTGGATCGGCGCGGTCGTTGCGGTGCTCACGGTGCGGTCGGCAAATGCGGGGGTGCCCGTCGCGACGAGGAGGACCGGGGTCAAACAGGTGCAAGCCAGCAGGTGACGCATTCTCGATGTCTTCCCTTGTGAGATTGCCGCCGCGCCGGGATCGGCGCGGGCCTTCTGATCGGGATGACGCCGCCGGCCGAGCGGACCCGCACCGGCCGAAACGAAAATTCTAGAAGGCGGTCTGCCAGCCGAGGCGGACCGTGAGCGGACGCATCGGAGTTACCTGCGGGTTCTCGACGAGGGTGAAGGGCGAGCCGAAGGCGAAGCGGTTCCCGGCCTGGTCGAGAAGGTTGGTGACGGTGAGCGAGAAAGCCTGTCGCTCCCGCTCGATCCGGGCGCCGAGGCCGATATCGAGCCAGCCGCCCTGCTCGATCCCGAGGATCGGCCCGATGCCAAGCCTGGAATGGCCGACGTAGCGCGCGCTGGAGGTCAGGACGAGATCGGTGCCGGAGCCGATCGAAGTGCGATAATCCGCGCCGAAGCGAGCGCTGAGATCGGCGACGTTGGGCAGCGCCGCGTTCGTGGTGATGTCGATGTTCGGATCGGGATTGGTCACCTCGCTGTCGTTGGCGACCGCCGCCACCTCCAGGTTGAGACCGGGCAAAGGCCTCCAGCCGAGACGAAAGTCCACGGTGACGATGTGGCCATTGCCGATATTCGCGGTGGTCGGAAAGCCGTCGAAGCCGATCGTGTCGGCCTGGATATCGTCCCAATTGGTGTAGGCGATCGACAGCGCCGCGTTCACCGGAGCACCGCGTCCGCCGTAGCGAACTCCGGCTTCCACCGCGGACACGGTGTCGTTGCGGAAGCGCCGGATGAAATCGCCGGCCACCGACAGTCCGCCCGGCCGGAAGCTCTCCTCGTAGCGAGCGAACAGGACGAGGTCTCTCCGCGGTGTCCAGGCCACCGACAGCGACGGCAGGAAAGCGGTCTCATTGCGGCTCGCCTGCGGGCCGAACAGCGGCTGGAGCACGCGCAGATCGAGACCGAGCGACTCTCCCGCGAGGCTGGAATGGGTGAGGCGGCCGCCGGCCGTGACGTCGACGTCCGGAAGCGGGCTGACGCTGAGCTGGCCGAAGCCGGCGGCCTCGAGGATCCGGTTGGAAACGCCCGGAATCGCGAAAGGCCGGTCGACGGGTCCTGCGAAGCGGCGCTGCTCGGCATCGTTGCTGATCACGCTCGCGCCGACCAGCCAGGCGATGCCCGGCGCGGCCCCGCCGGACAGGCGGCTCTCCGCGCTGAGCAAGGTGACCCGGGTGTCCTGCTCGAAAAGCTGCGGCTCCATTCCCATGCGGGTCGCGTCGTAGCGTTCGAACAGGCGCTGGTTCACATAGCCGAGCGACGTCACGAAGCGGGTGTCGCCCCAGTCCTTCGAAACGACCAAGTCGGCGAGCATATAATCGCTTCGAAACGGCTGCTCGATCGCGCTCCGCCGGGTGAGCGGCGGAGCGTCGCGGTCGGCGAACTGGCCGTCATCGCCGCTGATCCGCTGGCCGGTCGCGCTGATGTCGATCGTCCAGTCGTCGGGGCTGGCGAAGCGGAGGCCGAGCCGGCCGCCGACCGCAGTGACCCGGTTGACGTCGTCGCGGCGGCGCAAGGCATCGTCGATATAGCCGCCTTCGGTGACCGCATAGCCGGTGACCCGAAGCGCCAGCCGATCGGCGACCAGCGGCAGGTTGAGGGTGCCAGCGGCATCCGCGCCCGGCTGCCCATGGAGGGTTGCGGAGGCACCCAGCGAGGCCGAGCCCTCGAACCCCTCGACCCGCGGGCTGTTGGGCATGACCCGGATGATTCCACCGAGCGAGCCAGCGCCGTAGAGCGTGCCCTGCGGACCTTGAAGCACCTCGATCCGATCGATGTCGTAAAGCCTGAGGTCCGGGTCGGGCGCATTGTAGTTGACCCGGGTCTCGCCGAGATATTGGCCGACCGTGGCCTGGGTCGGCCCGTTGAAGCTGGAATCGGCGACTCCGCGGATGAACAGCTTGTTGCGGCCGGGCCCGAGATGGGTCGAGCTGACCTCGGGCAGTCGAGCGAGCAGCGCCTCGTTGCCCGGAACCCCGATCAGCGCGGGATCGTCGCCGCGAACGATCTCGACGGAGCCCGGATAGGAAGCGAGCGTCACCGGCAGGCGCGCGCCGGTGACGACGATCTCGTCCTCCAGCCCCCCCGCCGGATCGGAATGGTCCTGCTGGACCGGACGGCTTCCCACAGAGGGAGCCGGGGCACGTTGCGCCCAGCGCGGCTGGGGCATCGGCCGGCGAACGATCCGGAACGTCGTACGGTCATATTGAAGATAGCGGCCGTCGCTGTCGCGCAGAAGCAGGGCGAGGGCCTGGTTAACCGTATAACGGCCGCGCACCGGCGCGACCCGCCTCGATGCGAGGGTTGGATCGCTGATCCCGATGCTGACCCCCGCCTGCCGGCCCAGCGCGACGACGGCGTCGCCGAGCCGTCCGCCGGGCAGATCGAGCTGGCGCGGCCCCTGCGCCAAGGCGGCGGGGGCGGCGAACAGCAAGCAGGCGAGGAAAAACAGGGCTTTAAGGGGTCTCACCGGCTCCCGCCATCAATGTCCACCCCCCGTTGGACGGGCGGGCGTTGACCCCCATCAACTGCGCGGCCCGTTGGATCGTTTCGGGCCCGCCGTCAACTCTGATGACCCCGGTGAAGGCCCGCCCGGCGATATCCGGCTCGGCGCGAACCTGCACTCCGAGGTTGCGCGTGAGATCCTCGGCCACGGTACCGATCGTCGTCGCCGGATAGATCAGCCTTCCGTCGCGCCAGCCGGTGATCGCCTCGGGCGAGCGCTGAGCGACCGTCGGCGGCGCTTCGGCGCTTCGGCGCAGAGCCATTCCTGCTCTCAGGGTCACTGCGGCGCGCCCGGGATTATATTCGACCACCCCCTCGGCAACCGCGACGTCCAGCGTCTCTCCGTCGCGGCGAACGTTGAACACCGTCCCGAGGTCGCGAAGCAGGGCGTCGCCGCTGTGCACCTCGAACGGATCGGAGTCGTCGTGGACGACGGTGAACAGAGCCTCGCCCCGCTCGAGCGTCGCCACTCGCGGGTCGCCTCGGTCCAGCAGGATCCGGCTGTCGCCGTTGAGGTCGACCCGGCTGCCGTCGGCGAGCTCTACCGTGCGGCGCTCCCCGGCGGCCGTCTCGACCGCATAGGTGCCGCGGGTCTCAAGCGTTCCGAGAGCGATCACTCCGGCGAGCGCCGCCGCAATTCCGGTGCCAAGGAACAGGCGGCGAGTCAGCGGCCGAGCGGCTGGACTGGGCGCCGCGACGGCCGGTTCGGGCGGGGCGACGGCGGGTTCGGGCGGAGCGATCGCGCCCCATTCCTGCTCGGCCAATGCCGCTTCGTCATAGGCTGCCGGATGGGCCGGATCCGCCTCCAGCCAGTCGGTGAAGGCCGCCCATTCCTCCGCGCCCGCGTCGCGGAGCCGGATCACCCAGCCAACCGCCTGAGCATCGATGTCATCCCGCCTGTCCGTCATACACGCCACCTCAAGGACAAGACGCCGCGGCCCGGGTCATTCCGCATCGAACCGCCTCCTCAAATCGACGAGCGCTCGATAAGCCTTCTGGAGATGTTTCTCGACCGCGCTCAGGCTGATCCCGAGCTCGTCGGCGATCTGTCGCTGGCTCGCGCCTTCGACCCGGTAACGCCGGAACACATAATCGGTGCGCTCCCCAAGCGCCTTGAGTGCCGCCTCGGCAGCGGCGAGCCGCTCGCGGGCGATCAGCAGCTGCTCGCCGGTCGGAGCGTCGGACACGCCCAGGTCGGGCCCGCCGGTCGCCTCCGTCCACTCCTGGTCGCGCCGCTCTCGGCGAAGCTCGCCGCGGCGCCGATCGAGCATCAGGTTGTTGGCGGCCCGGAAAAGATAGGCGAGCGGATCGGCGATCGGGCCCGACGCGCCGGACGACGCCTTCAACCACAATTCCTGGAGGAGGTCCTCGGCCGAATCGCCGCCGCCCCGCGCGCGCAGGAAGCGCAGCAGCGCCGCGCGATTCTGCATGAAAACGGCCTCGAGGCCGCCGCCCGCCATGTCCGCCTCTCGTTCAGCGAGGAGCGTCCGCCTGCCCCCGCAAGGCCGGCCGCTCGAGAAGCCGGCTACTAGGCAAGCAGGGCCGCGCTTGTCCATCCGTCACGGAAAGCTGGGGGTGCGGGTGCGGGTGTGCGGCGGCGTCTAATCGGAGGACCCTTGCAACCCCCCTCCGATCGGCAAGGGTCCACCCCTCCCCTCAAGGCACGAGAAATCGGCGCATCTCCGGCGCGGCGCGGGCGAGCTCATGGGCGACGATCGCCGCGAAGAAGTCGGCGCCGGTCCGGCCGAGATGGGTGTAGTCGAACACCAGCCGTGGCCTCCCCATCGGCTCGGCCCCCGCAGCCCGCTGCTCGGGAGCGGTCGGGGCGGGGCTGGGCGTGGCTGCCGGAAGCGGAGCAGTCGTCCCGGTCAGAGCCGCCGCCGCCTGCTCCCGCGACGGCGGAAACTGGGCGAACTGGGTGGCGAGCGCCGGCCCCATCGCCTGCACCGCGGCAACGCTGCGCGCGTTGAGATCGACGAGGGGAACTCCGGTTTCGGCCGCGACGGTGCGGATCGCCTGCGACCAGGGCTCCAGATTGTTGTCGAGCACGCCATCGCGGAACTGGCGGCGGGCGAGCGGAGTGACCAGCACCGGGCGTGCGCCCGCGGCACGCGCTTCGGCGATATAGCGCCGCAGATTGGCGGGGAATTCGGTCTCGAGGTCGGTGGACCGGCCCGGCTTGTTCGGCTGATCGTTATGGCCGAACTGGATCAGCACCCAGACCGCCGAGTAGCCCGTCGTCCGCATCTCGGCGAGGGCGATGTCCCACGAACCCTCGGCGCGATAGCTCGACGTGCTCCGCCCGCCGCGCGCGAGATTGAGACAAGCCATCGTCGACATGACGTGATTGGCGCAGAAGCTGGAGCCCCAGCCGCTCGTCACCGCGGTGGTGGAATCCCCGACAAGAATGATCTTGGAGGCGCGGATCGGCTGCGCCGCCGGCTGTTGAGCGGCCGCCGGCGAGGCAAGACCGAGCAGAGTGGCGAAAAGGAGCGCGTGGAAGCGGAACATCTTTGTCATGGGCCGGGCTGATCCCCGCTTTTCCGCCGCTCCGCAAGACGGCTGTTGCGGGCCGCGCGGGCGATCTTCTCGGCTCCTGGACTGGCTGCAAGCGGCTGTGAGCCGTGGCGGAGAGGGAGGGATTCGAACCCTCGGAACGCTTGCGCGCTCAACGGTTTTCGAGACCGCCCCGTTCGACCACTCCGGCACCTCTCCGCGAGGGCTCATTGCGGCTCCTGAGGAAGGAGCCGGGCCGATGAGCGGGGCGCTCTAGACCAAGGAATCGGCCTTGCCAAGCATGTCGTGGAGCTTGCTTGTTCCGACCACTCGCCATGCCTAGATTGGGACCATGACCGAATATGACGACACCAAGCCCAAGCCGCCGAGCGTCGCCCATGCGCGCTTCGCGATCGGCGACGTGGTGAGGCATCGCCTGTTCGATTTCCGAGGTGTCGTGTTCGACGTCGATCCGGTCTTCGCCAACAGCAATGAATGGTACGAGTCGATCCCGGAGGATTCCCGTCCGCCGAAGGACCAGCCCTTCTACCATCTTCTCGCCGAGAATTCGGATTCCAGCTACATTGCCTATGTCAGCCAGCAGAATCTGGAGGTCGACGCGGACTCGGCGCCGGTCGAGCATCCGGCGATCGCCGGCATGTTCGACGGCCGCGACGGCTCACGCTACCGGCTCAAGCGGAAGCTTCGTCACTAGCCATTAGAGCGGTTGACACAAAAGGGCACCGCATCTACCTGCGGCGCTTTCCCGCGCTGGGCCCGTCCTGCGCGGGCAAGCTATTTTGACCTCAAGTGGAAGAAGCCCATGTTCGCAGTCGTGCGCCTGGGCGGCAAGCAATATCGCGTAGCCGCCGGAGACAAGATCGCCGTTGAGAAAATCGCCGGCGAAGCTGGCGACAGCGTCACGCTGGACGACGTGCTGCTCGCCGGCGAAGGCGCCGACGTGAAGGCCGGAAGCGTCACCGTGTCGGCCGAGATCATCGCCCAGGCCAAGGGCGAGAAGGTCGTGGTCTTCAAGAAGCGCCGCCGTCACAATTATCGGCGCAAGAAGGGCCATCGCCAGCAGTACACGATCCTTCGAATCACCGCGATCGGCGACCAGAAGGCCGAGGGCGGCGCCAAGAAGGCCGCTGCTCCGAAGAAGCCCGCCAAGGCCGACTCCGACGCTCCGGTCGCTCAGGACGCCCCGCTGAAGGTCGAGGGCGCCGAGGGCCAGATCGACACTCCGGCCAAGGCGAAGCCGAAGAAGGAGACGGCGAAGAAGGAAGCCGCTTCCGAGGCGCCCGCGAAGAGCGAGCCGACCGCCGGCGAGGTGGACGCTCCGAAGAAGAAGTCGACGAAGAAGGCCGCGTCTGATAAGGGCGCCGGCGAAGGCGATAACCAAGCCTAAGATTTTAGAGAGTAGAGCTTAGAGCCATGGCACATAAGAAAGCAGGCGGTTCCTCACGCAACGGTCGCGACAGCGCCGGCCGCCGTCTCGGCGTGAAGAAGTTCGGCGGCGAGAACGTCATCGCCGGCAACATCCTCGTGCGTCAGCGCGGGACGAAGTTCTATGCCGGCGAGAATGTCGGCATGGGCAAAGACCATACCCTCTTCGCGCTTACCGACGGCACCGTTGCGTTCCGCGCGGGTCGTCTTGGGCGCAAGTTTATCTGCGTGCAGTCGATGGCCGAGGCCGCAGAATAGGAACAGTCGAGAAAGGGCTGTTCCCGGAAGGGGCAGCCCCAAAGGGTCTCAAGAGCGGGACCAGATGAGGGAGAGGGGCAGCCCCCTCTCCCTTTCTTTTTTCTCCCTCATCGAAATGTCGCCGGACCGTCACCCATGTCGGGCACGGGCGGCGGCGGAAGGGAGAAGAGCATGTTCGCCAGAACCGAAAGACTGCTGCTCCGGCCAGCGTGGGCCGAGGACGCCCCCGCCTTGTTCGCCGCGATCGCCGACGAAGGCATCGTCCGCAACCTCGCCACCGCCCCCTGGCCCTATCTTCCCGAGCATGCCGAGGCGTTCGTCATGCGCGAGCGCGATCCCGCGCGGCCGACGTCGCTCATCTTCCTTCGCACCGACGGCGCCCCGCTGCTGGTCGGAGCCATTGGAATCCACGACACGCCCGACGGCGAGGTCGAGCTCGGCTATTGGATCGCCCGGCCCTATTGGAACCGCGGCTTCGCGACCGAGGCTGGACGGGCGGTGATCGGCTTCGCCTGCAACAGCCTTCGGCTTCGCCGGCTGGTCGCCGGCCACTTCATCGACAATCCGGCGTCGCGCCGGGTGCTCCGCAAGCTGGGCTTCACGCCGGCGGGCGCCGTCCGCTCGCGCTTCAGCGCCGGCCGCGGCGCCGAGGCGGAATGCGCCGAACTGGAGCTGGAGCTCGCGGCGGCACCGGTAACGGTAAGCAAGCCCGCTCCGGCCTGCATGATGGCGGCCTGATGCCACAGAGCCCCTCTCCCCGCTGGGAGAGGGCCTCTTTGATCAGGCCAGGGCCGGCTGGGCCGAGAGCTGCTGCTCGGCGCTCGCGATCAGCGGGCGGTCGTCGTGGTTCCAGGGGTGGAAGCCGGGCATGAAGAAGCTCAGCCAGGCGCCGAGGATCTTCCTGACCATCCCCGGCCGGACGAAGGCGAACCACAGCATTCGCCGCCATGCGGCAAAGCCGGTGATTCCGTCCTGACGGAGAAGCTCGCGAACGCCCATCGAGCGGTCGACGAGGAAATTCTTGGTGACGAGAAGCATCACCTTCGACTTGATCTTCCAGCGCTTGAAGCGCGGCAGCGCCTTCGTCGCGTGGCGCCAGGTGTCGTAGGCGACACCCTTATGCTCGATCTCCTCGATCGCATGCCAGCGCCACATCGCCGCAGCCTCGGGATCGGCGTCCTTGAGATGACGCGGGTCGCGCAGAAGCTCGTGGGCGAGGATGGCGGTGAAATGTTCGAGACACATGGTCGCGGCGAGGCTGACGATCGGATGCTTGGACTTCACGATGTCCAGCCGCCAGATCACCCGCTCCTCGAGCTTGGTCAGGTCGTAGCCCGCGTCGACCGCCTTCTTGTTGAAGGCGACATGCTCGCGGCTGTGCATCACCTCCTGGGTGGTGAAGGCCCGGATTTCCTGCGCAAGCTTGTCGTCGGCGCCGTCGCGGAAGGCGCGGACGCTCTCGACGAAAAAGGCCTCGCCCCTCGGGAAGGTTGCCGACAGCGCGTTGTAGAAGGCGGTCGCGACAGGATCGTTCGCCACCCACCAGCGGTTTGGCGCAAGCCCACGCCCGAACCGGCGGTCGCGCGGAGTGATCGTGAGGTCGGCGGGTGTCGCAACGCGATTCATCAGGCTATCTCCCTGAGCGTAGGCAATGAGAGATACTTACACTCATGTCAATAGTGCGTGAGAGACTGTCGCCCGCGGAGAGCCGAGCAGCCGCGCTCGAGGCGGCTCGGCGCCTGCTGATCGAGCAGGGTCCGCAGGCGGTGACCCTGAAGGCGGTGGCGGCGGAGATCGGCAAGACCCACGCCAACCTCCTCCACCATTTCGGCTCGGCTGCGGGCCTCCAGGCCGAGCTCGTCCGGACCATGGCCGAGCAGGTCACCCGAGCCATCGCGGACACGGTCGAGCGCGCTCGCCACGGCGAGGCCGATCCGCGCGAGATCGTCGACCGCACCTTCGATGCTTTCGGCAAGCAGGGCGCCGGAGCACTTGCCGCCTGGATGATCCTGTCCGGCAACCGCGACGCTCTCAATCCCATCCTCGAATCGATCCGCGCCCTCGTGAACCAGCTCACGATCAGTCACGAGGAGCATCACGTCCCCGAGAGCACTTTGTGGCTGGTCCTCGCGGCGCTCGGCGATTCGCTGCTCGGCGGATCGATCGCCGAGGCGCTCGGCCTTCCGCGCGACTCCGCGCGCACGCTTGCCTCGCGGACGCTCAAGGCGCAGATCGCCGCCCACCATCCGGAGGCGCAGGGCAAGAAGGGCAAAGCCTGACCGCCCTTCCCTCTCACGGCCCGACCTCCTAAGTCGCGGCCATGCATTTTCTCGACCAGGCGAAGATCTTCATCCGCTCCGGCGCCGGCGGCCCCGGCGCGGTCAGCTTCCGCCGTGAAAAGTTCATCGAATTCGGCGGCCCCGACGGCGGCGACGGCGGCAAGGGCGGCGACGTCGTGTTCGAAGCCGTCGAGGGCCTGAACACCCTCATCGACTTTCGCTACACCCAGCATTTCCGCGCGCCGCGCGGCAAGGGCGGCGCAGGCTCGAACCGCACCGGCGCGGGTGGCGACGACCTCGTCATCAAGGTCCCGGTCGGAACCCAGGTTCTGTCCGAGGACAAGGAGCATGTCCTCGCCGACTTCACCGAGGTGGGCCAGCGCATCGTCCTCCTCAGGGGCGGCGACGGCGGCCGCGGCAATGCCAGCTACAAGACCTCGACCAACCGCGCCCCGCGCCAGCACGGCACCGGCTGGCCGAGCGAGGAGATGTGGGTGTGGCTTCGCCTCAAGCTGCTCGCCGACGCAGGCCTCGTCGGCCTGCCCAATGCGGGTAAATCGACCTTCCTCAACGCGGTCAGCAATGCCAACGCCAAGGTCGGCGACTATCCGTTCACCACGCTCCAGCCCAAGCTCGGGATGGTCCGGCACAAGGGCGTCGACTTCGTCCTCGCCGACATTCCCGGCCTGATCGAGGGCGCGGTCGACGGCGCCGGCATCGGCGACCGCTTCCTCGGCCATATCGAGCGCACGCGGGTGCTTCTCCACCTCGTCGATGCCAATGTCGATGACGTGGCGACCGCCTATCGCACGGTCGCCGACGAGCTCGTCGCTTATGGTGCGGGAGTAGAGGACAAGCCGCAGGTCGTCGTCCTCAACAAGGTCGACACG
This sequence comes from Pseudomonadota bacterium, assembly GCA_023416515.1. Taxonomy (GTDB): domain Bacteria; phylum Pseudomonadota; class Alphaproteobacteria; order Sphingomonadales; family Sphingomonadaceae; genus Allosphingosinicella. Next base: position 36,980 of record JAEZHP010000182.1, read on the forward strand.
ATCGACGAGGAGCTTGCCGACGCGCTCGCAGCCGAGCTCGAGGCGGAAGCCGGTCAAAAGGTGCTGCGAGTGTCGGGACTGAGCGGCGAGGGAGTCGAGGCCGTGCTCGACAAGCTCATCCAGCATATCGGCACCCTCAACCGCGCCGCGATCGAGGACGACCAGGAAGAGCCCGCCTCCGACTGGTCGCCGCTCTAGGCTGAGCGGCGAGCGTGAAGAAGCGCATTCCACTCCCGACCCTTGCGGTCACCGGAGGCACCGGCTTCGTCGGCCAGCACCTGATCCGGATCGCCCGCGAGCGCGGCCACATGGTGCGCGCCCTCACCCGGGCGTGGCGGCCGCCGGAGGAGGGCGTCGAGTGGGTCGAGGGAACGCTCGACCGGCGCGATACCCTCGAGCGGCTGTGCGAAGGCGCGGACGTCGTCGTCCACATCGCCGGCATGATCAACGGCCCGACCCGGGCCGCTTTCGAGGCCGTCAATGCCGGCGGCACCGCGGCGATGGTGGACGCGGCCCGAGCGAGTCGCGTTCGCCGCTTCATCCACATCTCCTCGCTGTCGGCGCGCGAGCCTTCGCTCTCCAATTACGGCTGGTCAAAGGCCAAGTCGGAGCGGATCGTCGCCGCGTCCGGCCTCGACTGGACGATCATCCGCCCGCCCGCGATCTACGGGCCGGGCGACCGCGAGACCCTCGAGCTGTTCAGGATGGCCCGGCGCGGCATCGTCGCACTGCCGCCGCGAGGGCGCTTCTCGGTCATCCATGTCGAGGATCTGTGCCGGCTGATCCTCGACGTGATCCCGGCCGACGAGAGCTGGTCCGAGACCTACGAGCCGGACGACGGCGTTGCCGACGGCTGGGCCCACCGCCATTTCGCCCGAACCCTCGGCCGAGTGTTCGGCAAGCGGGCGACGACCCTGGCGATGCCGCGCGCCGTTCTTCAGGGAGCCGCGGGACTCGACAGGCTGGTTCGCCGCTCGAAGGCCAAGCTCACCGGTGACCGGGTTCGCTATTTCTGCCATCCCGACTGGGTCGCCGCGGCGGACAAGCGGCCGCCCGCCTCGATCTGGCAGCCGCAGGTTCGAACTCCGGGCGGATTGCGCGCGACCGCCGACTGGTATCGCGCCCAGGGCTGGATCAGATAAAGGCCGGCAGGTTCACGAAGAAGCCGAGAACGAAGGCGACGAAGCTGAGGCACAGCCCGGCGAGGAAAGTCCGATAGGCGTAGCCGAGAAGCCGGTACTTCTTGCGCGCGAGCACCACCCCGTTCTGGTAGAGATCGCGAAGCATAATGGTGATGAAGCCCTCTTCCGAGCGCAGCTCCGTCATCACCCGCTCGAGGAACTCCTCCTCGCTCAACTGCTCGAACGAGCCGAAGAACAGCACGTTGAGCCGCCCTCCGGTCCTGAACCGGGTCGCAGGCATCACCGCGAGGATCGACAGCACCGCCGAGAAGAAGGCGCCGAGGCCGAGGATCAGCAATGGCAGCGGCTCGGCGGAATCGCTGGCCTGGCCAAGAGCGATGGTGAACACCAGGAAGGTCGCAGCGAGGAGCATGTTGGCCTTCTGATCGGCCATCTGCGACAGGCTGACGTGGATCTGTTGAGCGGTCCGAACAGCGTGGATCGAGTTGGGCGGAAATGCCTTCGGCGCCTGTGCGCCCGCGTCCTGGGCCATGATCGCTCTCCCCTTTCTCCCGTCCGGCTTCGCCGCCCTGCTGCCGCGCTTCAGCCCTAATGGCTTGGCAGGGCCGCCCCAACGCACCTAAAGGGCAGCCATGACAGACCGGGACCAGACCTTCGACAAGGTCGCAGAGCTGATCGCGCCGTTCAACAAGAAGAATGCCGCGCTCACCAATTCCACCACCTTCGCGGGCGATCTCGAGTGGGACAGCCTCGTCGTGATGGATTTCGTCGCCTCGGTCGAGGACGAGTTCGATATCCTCATCACGATGAACACGCAGGCGGAGATCGAGACGGTCGGCCAGCTCGTCGACGCGATCGAGAACCTGCGCAATTCGGAAAGCTAGATGACCGAAGCCGGAATCGATAGCCTGGCCCCCGCCGCTCCGCCGGCGCCCGAGGGCCATGGCCGCGACCTCTTCTCCAAGTTCGACCCGCTGATCGCCCAACGCGAGGCACTGCTCGCGACCGGTCTCAAGGACCCGTTCGGCCTCGTCATGGAGAAAGTTCTCTCGCCGACCCGCGCAATCTGCAACGGCCGCGAGACCATCCTTCTCGGCACCTACAATTATATGGGAATGACGTTCGACCAGGACGTCATCGCCGCCGGCAAGCAGGCGCTCGACGAGTTCGGCTCGGGCACCACCGGAAGCCGGGTCCTCAACGGCACCTACCAAGGCCACCGGGAGTGCGAGGACGCGCTCAAGGACTTCTACGCCATGGACCATGCCATGGTGTTCTCGACCGGCTACCAGGCCAATCTCGGGATCATCTCCACGATGGCCGGCAAGGGCGACTATGTCGTCCTCGACATCGACAGCCATGCGTCGATCTATGACGGCTGCAAGATGGGCGACGCGGAGATCGTCCCCTTCCGCCACAACGACATCACAGCGCTCGAAAAGCGGCTCGCCCGGATTCCCGAAGGCGCCGGCAAGCTGGTCGTGCTCGAAGGCGTCTATTCGATGCTCGGCGACATCGCGCCATTGAAGGAGATGGTCGCGGTGTCCAAGGCCGCCGGAGCGATGGTCCTGGTCGACGAGGCCCATTCGATGGGCTTCATCGGCGAGAACGGCCGCGGGGTCGCCGAGGCGCAGGGCGTTCTCGCCGACGTCGACTTCGTCATCGGCACTTTCTCCAAGAGCGTCGGCACGGTCGGCGGCTTCTGCGTCTCCAACCACCCCAAGTTCGAGATCCTTCGCCTGGTCTGCCGGCCTTACGTGTTCACCGCCTCGCTTCCGCCGAGCGTCGTCGCCACCGCGGCGACCTCGATCCGAAAGCTCATGCACGGCTCGGACAAGCGCGCCCATCTGTGGGAAAATTCCAAGCGCCTCCATGGCGGCCTCAAAGGGCTCGGCTTCCAGCTCGGCACCGACGAGCCGCAATCGGCGATCATCGCCGTGATCATGCCCGACCTCGAGCGCGGCGCGGCGATGTGGGAAGCGCTCCTGAGTGAGGGCCTCTACGTCAATCTCGCGCGCCCGCCCGCGACCCCGGCGAACATGACTCTTCTGCGCTGCTCCCTGTGCGCAGAGCATAGCGAGGCTGAAGTCACCGACATCCTCGCCATGTTCGAGCGCGCCGGGCGTGCCACCGGCGTGATCGGCTGAGGCAATCGCGGTTGCCGTGGCGACCGCGACGACAAGCTCCTCGGGCGGGACATAACGACACGGTATCAACCGCCTGTATGCTTTAAATGCTGGTAACCTTCCTCTACTAGGAAGGCGCAATGGCGGATGAGACCAGCACCGGCGCGACCGACGCCTCGGAGCCGGCCGCGTGGCAAGGCCGGTGGGCCAGCGCCGTCGCGCTGGTCGGAGCGATCATCCTCATCGGCCTTCTCGGCCTTGTCACCCTCACCAACCGAAATCGCGACGCGGCGCTCGCCCTCGAGCGCAACGTCTATGAATCGATGCATCTGGTTCGCGCGGTCGACGGCTCGATCGCTCGCGCGGAGGCGGCGATGGGCCGCTACGTGCTCGACCTCGCCCCCGAGAGCGGCACCTCCTACTATCAGGAGTGGCGCCGAGCCGCCCACCAGATCGGCCAGCTTCGCGACCTCGTCCGCGACGATCCGCAGCAGGTCGAGCGGGTCGACCAATTGCGGCGGCTGTTCAACCAGCGCGGCCAGGAACTCGCCCGAGCGGCCTCGGCCGCGAGCCGAAGCGAAGCGAGCCTGGGGCTGGGCCTGTTCTACTCGGCGATCCGCTCGCAGGGACTTGAGCGGCTTCAGGCGCAGATCGATGCGATCGAGCGAGCGGCGCGCCAAACCCTGAACGAGCGGGTGCGCTCGCGCCACGAGGCTTCGGACCGCGCCGACCGTTTCATGCAATGGCTCGGCTGGGTGGCGATCGCGATCAGCCTGCTCGCGATCATGCTGTCCTACTCCGCCTACCGCGCGTTCGCGGAGGGGCGGATCGCGCGGTCCCGCGCCGAGCTGGAGGCGGAGCGATCGACCGAGCTCGAACGGGCGGTGAGCGAGCGCACGAGGGAGCTGAGCGCGGCCAACGAGCGGCTTCAGGCGGAGATGGCTGAGCGCGCCTCCGCCGAGGAGAAGCTGCGCCAGGTCCAGAAGATGGAGGCCGTCGGTCAGCTCACGGGCGGGATCGCTCACGATTTCAACAATATGCTCGCAGTCGTGGTCGGCGGGCTCGATCTCGCCAAGCGCAGGCTTCGGACGACTCCCGAGGAGGCCGAGGCGCATATCGACAGCGCGCTTGAAGGCGCCACTCGCGCATCGGCCCTCACCCGCAGGCTGCTCACCTTCGCCCGCGCCGAGCCGCTTCTCCCCGAAGCGATCGCTCCGTCCAGCCTGGTCAGCGACATGCTCGAGCTGATCGACCGCACGATCGGGGAGCGGATCCAGGTTCACACCAGCTTCCCGGACGAGCCCTGGCACGTGTGGGCGGACCAGAACGGGCTCGAGAACGCGATCCTCAACCTGTGCGTCAACGCGCGCGACGCGATGGAAGAGACCGGCGACCTCACCATCGAGGTCGCCAACGCCATGCTCGACAAGGGTGAGGTCGGAGCGCTCGACGCCGGCGAATATGTCCGGGTTACGGTTGCGGACAGCGGCCGCGGGATCGCGCCCGAACATCTCCAGCGCGTGTTCGAGCCCTTCTTCACCACCAAGCCGGTCGGCAAGGGCACCGGCTTGGGCCTCAGCCAGATATTCGGCTTCGCCCGCCAGTCCGGCGGCGACGTCACCCTCCATTCAGAGGTCGGCACCGGCACCAGCGTCTCGATCTACCTGCCGCGGGCGGTCGGCGTGACGTCCAGCAGCAGCGCTTCGCGCGGTGACCTGGCCCAGGCAGAGGAAGTGACCCCGGCGCTTCAGGGGGGACGAATTCTCGTCGTCGAGGACGATCCCCGAGTCAGCCGCTCGACCGTCAGCGCACTCCAGGAGCTCGGCCATCACCCGCACGCGGTACCGAGCGGCATCGACGCTCTGAAGCTCCTTCGGGACGAAGGCGGCTTCGATCTCCTCATCACCGATGTCGTCATGCCCAACATGACCGGGGTCGAGCTCGCTCGCGAGGTCGGGCGCACCTATCCCGGCCTCGGCATCCTCTTCGTCACCGGCTATGTCGGAGAGGCTGGGACCCTGGACGAGCTCGGCGGACGGCCGGTGCTTCGAAAGCCCTTCACAGTCTCCCAGCTCGCCGCCGCCGTTGAGACCGCGATGATCCGACGCGACGGCTACGAGGCCGCAGCCGAATAAAGGCTCAGGCCGTCGCCAGGCTGAGGAAGGGAAGTGCGGCGGTCGTCCGAAGGACGATCGGCTCGCCGGCGCGTGCGCGGAACAACGCGCCGTCGAGGATCACGCCCGAGCCTTCGCCCTCGAAGCTAAGCTCGGCGCCGCGGCCGAGATGGACTCCCCCGCCCCCGCGCGCGCCGAGCCTTCCGAGCATCGCGTCGAACGCGGTTCGAAGCATGGGCCGCCACCGCCGCTCAACGGCCATCACTTTGAGCGCTCCGCCGCCCGACTGGCGCGACGCGAGCATCCGCTCGAGCGTCGTCACCATCAGCAGCTGGAAGCTTCCCTCGAGCCGGCGGTCGTTCTGCATGGTGAGGCGAACCGGGGCCGGCCGCACCGGTTGAAGACGGCCCGGCATCGGCACCAGCGAGAACAAAGTCGCGCAGCCGGTCAGGAAATGGCACAGCCGGCTTGGCAGGCCGAGCGGGTAAAGGCGGTCGCGGCAATAGAGCATCGCCTCGGCGAGCCCTCCCGCCCCGGCGAACATCCCGAACACCGGCTGGTTGGAGCGGCCCGCGCTCAAGGCGATCAGCTCGCGCCGAACGACGTGGGGCTCGAGGTCGCCGCTCGCCACCTCGACGATTCGCTTCAGAACCGCGATCGGATCGCCTTCGGCGCCGAGATCGCGTGCGATGAGGTTGGTGCGGCCGATGGGAAGAACCGCGATCGGAGGCATTTCGCCCTCGAACGCGTCGCCGCTGACGAGTCCGGCGAGCACGGCCTGGACCGCCTGCTCGCCACCGTTGACGACCAGCACCTTCGGGCGGACCCGGGCGATCACGCGCAGCGCCGCCTCGATCTGGCCGAGATCGTCGACCTCGTAATGGAAGATCGCCCCGCTCGACGCGCAATAGGCGCGAACGCCGGCGAGCAGCGCCTGGCTGCCCGCCGACCGGCCATTCGAGAGCAGCGCGACGTCAGCCACTCACGGCCTCCGATCGCGACGATTTCGACATGACCACATGACTCCAGGCAGTTATAGCCGGGCGGAATTGCCGGCGGAGCGCACGGGCGTGCGCCATCTCACCTCCGGTTCATGCTGCCCGGTTGGGGCCGAAATGGGGCCGAGGAGCGTCGGATTTAGGGTGTGCTGAAGAAGATCGACTTCTACATCGCACGCAAGGTGTTCGTGCCGCTGGTCGCCACTTTGGTGCTGGCGGCCATGCTCCTGCTGCTCGAAAAGATGCTTCGCCTGTTCGACTTCGTGGTGAGCGAGGGCGGACCAGTCAGCATCGTGTGGCAGATGCTCGCGAACCTCATTCCCGAATATATGGGTCTGGGGATCCCGCTCGGCCTGATGATGGGCATCCTGCTCGCCTTCCGGAACATGGCGCTGTCGTCGGAGCTCGATGCCTTGCGTTCGGTGGGCCTCGGCTATGGCCGGTTGCTGCGCGTGCCCTACCTGTTCTGCGCCGCGCTGATGGCGACAAATTTCGCGATCGTCGGCTATGTTCAGCCGCTCTCTGAATTCGCCTATCAACGACTGGAGTTCGACCTTCGCTCGGGCGCTCTCGGCGCCTCCATCCGGGTCGGCGAGTTCACCCCGCTGGGCGACAACATGACCCTTCGTGTCGAGGACAGCGAGGACAATGGCCGGGTCCTTCACGGCGTCTTCGCCCGAGTGGACGACCGCAAGGGCCGCCGGATCGCGGTCACAGCCGACCGCGGCACTTTCCTCAAGAGCGACCAGGAGAACACCATTCTCCTGCGCGTCAGCAACGGGCGCCTTGTCCAGGACGAGCCCGGCTTTCCGGTGCCGCGGGTGCTGAGCTTCGCGAGCTACGATTTTCCGGTGAACCTGCCTGCGATCGAGGCCTTCCGCCAGCGCGGGATTGGCGAGGAGGAGCTCAACCTCGGGGAGCTGCTCCGCGTCATCGGCAATGACGAGACCCAGGAAGTCTACCGCGACCGAGTATCCGCCAACTTCCACTTCCGCCTCGCCGAAGTGCTGATCATGATCCTCCTGCCGCTGATGGCGGTGGCTCTCGCGGTGCCGCCCAAGCGAAGCACGTCCGGCCTCGGAATCTTCGTCGCGATCGTGTTCGTCGTCGCGGTCCACAAGCTCTTCCAATATGGCGAGCGAACCAGCGCGATCGGGCTCGTCAGCCCTTGGGTTTCGATCTGGATACCGTTCACGCTGGTCGCGGCGCTGATCATCTGGATGTACTGGACGCTTGCCCACAAGCCGGGCGGCCAGCCGATCGGCGCCCTCGAACGCGCCTTCTCGAAGCTCGGCAAGGCCATCGCGAGAATGTCCGGCTCGGAACGGCGTAAGCGCCGGCGCCTGAAGGCGATCACCGCCGCATGATCAACCTCCATTTCTTCCCGTCGCGGCCGATTGCCTGGTACCTCGCGAAGACCTTCCTGGTGCGCGCGCTGGCGGTGCTCGCATCGCTCGTCTTCCTTCTGATGATCCTCGACCTGCTCGGCGAATCGGGCCGGATCCTCGCCCAGCCCGGCAATGGCGAGGAGCAGTTGTGGCGCTACGTGTCGCTTCGGATCCCGCAGCTGATCCAGCAATTCGCGCCCTTCGCGATCCTGCTCGGGACCCTGATCACCTTCGCGACGATGAACCAGCATAGCGAGATCATCGCGATGAAGGCGGCCGGCATATCGGCCCACCAGATCATTGCTCCGCTGATGTTGACCAGCCTGGTCCTCGCCGGATTCCTGTTCGTCTTCAACGAGCGTTTCGCGACGCGCGCCACAGCCGCTCTCAACGCCTGGGAGGATGTCGGCTATGGCGCAGTCCCGCCCGAGACGGGCACCAGGACCAACGTCTGGATCCGCGCCGGCGACGACCTCATCTTCGCCCGCCAGGTGATGGGCAGCGGCCGCGACACGCGCCTGGCGGACGTGCGCATCTTCGACCGCGACGGAACCACTCTGGTCGGAATCACCGAGGCGGAGAGCGGCCGCTATGCCCGGCCGGGCTGGGAGCTCGCCAACGTCCGGCGGTTCGACGTCACCAACGGGGTGGTCAGCCGCGCGCCGAACCTGAAGATCGGCGACGACGTCCTCCCGATCCAGTTCACCCTCGCCTCGGTCGATCCCGACGAGCAGGATTTCTGGATGCTCCGCCGCTCGATCGACGAGCTCGAGCGCGCGGGCCGCTCGATCCGCTCGGCCGAGGCCAATTGGTGGCACAAGATATCGGGGCCCTTGTCCGGGGTGCTGATGCCCCTCCTCGCCGCGATCGCCGCCTTCGGGCTCGCCCGCTCGGGCCAGCTGTTCATGCGCGCCGTGGTCGGGATGGGGCTCGGCTTCTCCTATTTCGTCGCCGACAATTTCGCGCTCGCGCTCGGCAATTTCGGCGCCTATCCGCCCTTCCTCGCGGCGTGGGGACCCTTCTTCCTGTTCCTTCTGATCGGAGAGACGGTGCTGGTGCGCACCGAGGAATAGCGGGGCGCGGCCGTTCAGCCGCCCGAAAACCGCCTTATTGCAAAACTATGTGCCCGCCACATATTCCCAGGTCTGCGCGTTGCGAGGCACAGCTCCGACGCTTCGGACCCATAAGGATCGAGAAGACGTGAAAACCGCACAGACCCTTCGCCCGTCCTTCTGGAGGCGCGAGCATCATCTCGACAAGATGACGTTCCGCGAGCTCGTCATCGCCTATTTCCAGTATCCGGCGATCATCGCCTACCTGCTGCTCGCAGCGGTCTCGATCGGCGTGTTCGTGGCCTATCCGGCGCCCGTCGTTCCGGCCGTGATCGCGATCGCGGTCGCGAGCCTCATCTACCCGCTCGCCTGGTACGCGCTTCACCGCTGGGTGCTTCACAGCCGCTGGATGTGGAAGCACAAGCTCCTCGCCCCGACGTGGAAGCGGATCCACTACGATCATCACCAGGACCCGAACCATCTCGAGGTGCTGTTCGGAGCGCTCTACACGACGCTTCCGACCATCGGCCTCTTCGTGATCCCCATCGGCTATGCCATCGGCAGCCCGTGGGGCCAGGACGCCGCGATCGGCGCCGCCGCCGCGGCCTTCGCGACGGGCCTTCTCACGACCGCCTTCTACGAGTTCGTTCACTGCATCCAGCACCTGGCCTACAAGCCGCGCAACAAGATGCTGTCGGAGATGAAGAAGCGCCACATGGCGCATCACTTCCACGACGAGGACGGCAATTTCGGAATCACCAACTTCTTCTGGGACAAGCTGTTCGGCACTTTCTACGACCGCGCCCGCGGCGACCGGCCGAACAAGAGCCCGACGGTGTTCAACCTCGGCTACACCGACGAGGTCGCGAAGGAATATCCTTACGTGGCGCAGCTCTCGGGCGGCGTAGCCACCGGCCACCCGCGCCAGCGCCGCCGCGGCTGAACGCGGCACCAGCAGCCTGAACTTGTCGAGGCCCCGTCCTTCGCCTAGCCGACCGGCAGGGAAGGCGGGGCCTTCTTCTTGAGCCTTTCAGGGGAAGTTTCGAGCTTCATGGTCACCGTCAGCCCCGTGCGCAGCAAGGCGGAGAAGAACGCCTTCATCGACCTCCAGTACCGGCTCAACCGCGACGACCCCAACTGGGTGCCGCCGCTTCGGGACGAAGTGAACGGGCTGATCACTCCGGGGAAGAATCCCTGGTTCGAACATGCCGAGGCCGAACTCTTCCTCGCCCGCCGCGAGGGACGCATCACCGGCCGCATCTCCGCGCAGGTCGACTCGCTCGTGCTCGAGCATATGGGCGCGGGCACCGGCCAGTGGGGAATGTTCGAGGCCGAGGATGAGGAGACGGCCCAAGCGCTGATCGCGGCGGCCGAGGGCTGGCTCAAGGCCAAGGGAATGACCCGCTCGCTCGGCCCCTTCAGCCTCGGAATCTGGGACGAGCCCGGCCTGCTGGTGAAGGGCCACGACCATCCGCCGATGGTGATGATGGGTCACAACCAGGCGCGCTACGAGGCCTGGGTCGAGGCCGCCGGCTACAAGGGGGTCAAGGACCTCTACACCTACGACCTCGAGGTCACGAAGGACTTCCCGCCGCTGATCGCGCGGATCGTCGCGAGCGGTCAGAAGAACGCTCGGATCCGCATTCGCAAGGTCGACAAGAGCCGCTTCGACGAGGAAGCGGCGCTGATCCTGTCGATCCTCAACGACGCCTGGGGCGACAATTGGGGCTTCATCCCGCTGACCGACAGCGAGATCGCCTTCGCCGGCAAGAAGCTGAAGCCGATCGTGTTCGAGGACATGATCCGGATCGCCGAATATGACGGCGAGCCGGTCGCCTTCATGCTGGTGCTTCCCAACCTCAACCTGGTGCTGAAGGACATGGGCGGGAAGCTCTTCCCGTTCGGCTGGGCGAAGCTGCTGTGGTGGCTGAAGCGGCAGCATTTCCCGGAGGCGCGCGTGCCGCTGATGGGCGTGGTCAAAAGGCTCCAGGCGAGCCGCCTCGCCTCCCAGCTCGCCTTCATGCTGATCGAGACGATCCGCGCCGAAGCCAGCGTCAAATTCGGGATCAAGCGCGGCGAGGTCGGCTGGATCCTGGAAGACAATCAGGGGATGGTGGCGATCGCCGACGCGATCGATTCCAAGATCAACCGAGTGTACCGGGTCTACGAGAAGCCGCTCTAGGCCTCGGGCTCGTCCAGCTCGACCCAGGTCGGCGCGTGGTCGCTGGCCTTGTCGCGGCCGCGATAATCCTTGTCGACTCCGGCATCGAGGAAGCGGTCGGCGGCCTCGGGGCTGAGCAGCAGATGGTCGATTCGGAAGCCCGCGTCGCGGCGCCAGGCGCCAGCCTGATAGTCCCAGAAAGTGTAGACCGGCCCCTCCGGGAAGCGGGCTCGGATCGCGTCCGTCCAGCCCTGGTTGAGGATGGTCCGGAACGCCGCCTGGCTCTCCGGCTGGAGAAGCGCGTCATTGGCCATGGCCCGAAGCGAGAAGACGTCGTCATGAGTGGTCGTCGGGATGACGTTATAGTCGCCGGCGAGGACCACCGGCTTCTCCTCGGCGAGCAGCTCCAGCGCGTGGGCGCGAAGCCGCTCGAGCCAGCGCAATTTGTAGTCGAATTTCTCGGTGCCGATCGGATTCCCGTTGGGAAGATAGATCGACGCGACGATGACTCCGTCGACCTCCGCCTCGACATAGCGGCTCTGGACGTCTTCCGGATCGCCGGGAAGGCCGATGCGGCGCTCGACGATGCTGTCGCGGCGGGTGAGTACGGCGACGCCGTTGAAGCCCTTCTGCCCGTGCCAGACCGCCTTGTAGCCGGCCGCCCGGATCTCCTCGTCCGGAAGGCTCTCCTGAGCGCACTTCAATTCCTGAAGGCAGACCACGTCCGGCTGCTGCTCGGAGAGATATTCGAGCAGGCGCTCCATGCGCGCCCGGATTCCGTTGAGATTGTAGCTGACGATCCGCATGCCGACCCGACTAGCTGCTTCCAATCGCGGCTTCACGTCCTATTTCGTTGTCTCACACTGACGAAGGAGACGGCATGGCACAGGAACAGGCGACATTGGCGGGCGGCTGCTTCTGGTGCACCGAGGCCGTGTTCAACGACGTGATCGGCGTCACCAAGGTCGAGAGCGGCTATACCGGCGGCAGCGTTGCCAACCCCACCTACAAGCAGGTTTGCGGCGGCGACACCGGCCATGCCGAGGCGATCCGGGTGACCTTCGACACCGACCAGATCAGCTACGATGAGATCCTCGACATCTTCTTCGCAACCCACGATCCGACCCAGCTCAACCGCCAGGGCAACGACATCGGAACCCAGTATCGCTCGGCCATCTTCCCGCACGATGCCGAGCAGGAGGAGGCCGCCAAGCGTGGGATCGAGCGGTCGCAGGGCGACCGTGCGGAGCCCATCGTCACGACGATCGAACAGCGCGGCGAATGGTATCCGGCCGAGGACTATCACCAGGATTACTGGGCCGGCGAAGGCCAGCGGAACCCCTATTGCCTCGCGGTCATCCCTCCGAAGATCCAGAAGCTCAGGAAAAGCTTCCAGAACCGAGTGAAGAAGGCCGAGGCGTAAAGCTCTTCAAATCCTCCCTGTCGCCGAAGGCGATGGGGAGGGGGACCATCCGCGTCAGCGGAT